>NZ_JAAQWV010000011.1:0-150378 GCF_012985715.1 Pseudomonas sp. WS 5051 | reverse complement strand
TTCTTTTCGGTCACTTGTTTGACCGCCTGGATTTTGAATTCTTCGGGATATCGCTGGTTGCTCATGGCACCTCCTAATGGGCCTCATTTTAAGGCTTGGAGGTGTCTACGAAACTAGGGGCGATTCAGTCAATGGCACTCACTGGAGCCTCAACGGCGGGATTCGCTTCCTGTTCCACCTGGACGTCTCCCGCTGCTTTGAATGACCTACTAGACGCTCCGGGTTTGTAGACAAGATGCTTCAACTGCTCACGTGAGGCGATTATCTGTTCGCGGAGCTCTTCGGGGTCGATAGACATGCCACCCTCCGGTGTCACCCGGAGCGTCTTTAGACTGTTCGCTGCCTGGATGAACTTGCGTTCACGCGCTTTCTCCCGTTCAGGGCGGCGGTCGGGGCAGACGATGCTCCAGAGGCTCGTTAGCAGATTCAAGGACGTTCTCCTACCTTCAAGCATTGGGCGCTGATCCTGCGATCATACGGCACCATGAAGCGGCGTTCGAATGATCTTACGGGCTCAATGAGCGTAAGCGGATGGCGAACACAGCTAACTTCCTGGGCACCTGGAATGGCAAGCTGGTCTGTGACGACTTCGTTGGCTACAAAGCCAGCTTCGAGCTGGGCACCACCGAAATCGGCTGCGTAGAAGCGGGCTTTTTATTGTGAGCATCCAATGATGCTTCAATTCCAGAGTCGGGGGACGGTCGCTGGGCCTGTTTAGCGCAAAACTGATTTGTAAAGTTTTGGACTGATTTGAGCGACCAATCGACTGAAAATTTACAAAAAACGCTACGTTTTTATTTGCGTAGCGGACTATATAGCTACAATAGCCCTATTCTGAGGAGGTTTCACTCACTCACGCGCTAGATTTATAGTGCCTTATGGTATGCATTACCATTCTAGGTCTTGCCTTGGGCTTAACAGCTTCAGCGTTACCTAAAAAGCCCCGAGAGTTCTGCTCTCGGGGCTTTTTGTTTGCCTCAAAAATAATCCCCGTAAACGGGGATTATTTTTTACATAAACGCAACCAGCCGTTTATTTTTCAGCGCTGTCCGGTAATGCATACGCAATGATGTAATCACCTACGTCAGGGGAGTGGCTCATGCCCCCTGCAGAGATCACCACGTATTGTTTCCCGGTAACCGGTGATTTGTAGATCAGCGGTGCGGCCACTGCGCCGACAGGCAAGCGTGCTTTCCACACTTCTTTACCGGTTGCCGAGTCGAGCGCACGCAGGTAGTAGTCTTGAGTCCCTGCAAAGAACACCAGGCCCGAGGCTGTTGAGGTTGGACCACCCAGTGTTGGCATGCCCAGCGGTATCGGCATGTGGGTTTTAATTCCCATAGGGCCGGTATCCTGGACGGTGCCCATAGGCACTTGCCACACCAGTTTCTGAGTATTGAGATCAATCGCACTCATGCTGCCGAACGGGGGTGTATTGCACGGCACGCCCAGTGGCGATTGCAGAATGTCGATTCTCACGCCGCCATAGATACCGGCGACTTGTGGGCGAATGGTTCCCATGAAACCGGGCACTTCGTCAGTCGATACTTTGAACTTGCTGGTGTCTTCCTTCGTCACCAGCGACATCCGCAGGGGCACACGCATGTCGTTAACAAACATCATGCCTGTATTTTCGTCGATGGAGATGCCCCCCCAGTTCATACCGCCCAACAAGCCTGGCCATTCGATGTACGGTTTCTCGGACGGAGGTGTAAACGGGCCCACGTAAACGGAGTCCTTGAACATGATCCGGCAGTACAGTTGATCAAAAGTTGTCACGCCCCACATGGACTTCTCAGTCAGTGGCTCAACACCAATAGTTGGCATTCCGACCGAAAACGGTTGAGTCGGTGACAGGTGCTCGCCTTCAGCAGCAGGTGAGGTTGGAACCGGACGTTCTTCAACTTCGGTAACAGGTTTGCCTGTACGACGGTCCAGAACAAAAATATTGCCTGTTTTGCTGGTCTGGATCAAAACCGGCGTTTTCTCGCCGTCAGCGCTCTTCCAGTCATACATAACTGGCTGAGAAGGCAGGTCGTAATCCCACACATCGTGGTGAACGATCTGGTAAACCCACTTGGCTTTACCGGTCGATGCATCCACAGCTACAACCGCCGAGCCATATTTTTCCTTGGCCGCGTTGCGATCACCGCCCCAGTAGTCCGGTGGGCCATTGCCTGTTGGCAGGTAGACCAGGTTCAACTCTTTATCGTAAGTAGGAATAGTCCATACGTTAGGCGTTTCCAGCGTGAACTGGTGATCGTCGGCAGTAGCGTCCTTACCCTCAGGTGCGCCTATGTCCCATGCCCAGACCAAATCACCGGTCAGCACGTCAAATGCACGCACGGCCCCTGAAGGCTCGCCCGCTACAATGTCACGCACCCAGCCGCCGACTACGGTCAGATGACCCATCACAACCGGCAGAGAGGTTGGGTGATAGCGTTTGCTCTTCTCGGTCGGGCCCATGCCTTTCTTGAGATCGACGTAACCGTTCTCACCAAAGCTCGAGCACAGGGCGCCGGTGTGCGCGTCAAGCGCAAACAGACGGGCATCTACCGACGACACCAGAATGCGCTGACGGCATTGTTGGTCGTTGTCGTGCGAAGCCTTGACCTCAGCACTCAGGCTGTCGTCTTTATCGATGTCGTAATAACCCACGCCGCGGCAGGTGACGTGTTCTTCAGTTTTGGCTTTAGGGTCGAACTTCCAGAGAGGAGCCCCAGTATCACCATCCAGTGCGGTGATCAGATTCTCCGGTGTGCATGAATACAGCACGTTGCCAATCTGCAACGGCGTGTTTTCGTCTACGCCTGCACCAGCCCCGGTCGTTCTGCGCCCTGTTCTGTATGTCCAGGCGACCTGTAGGTCCTTGACGTTTTCTGGGGTGATCTGCGTGTAAGGCGCAAACCGGGTACCCGATGCGCTGCGACCATAGTATTCCCAATTTTCAGGCGTATCGGCAGTAGGTTCCTTCGGCTCGGATGCCTTCGACGCGACCACAGGATTTGAGATCGCACCGTGAGGGTAAAACGCAGCAATAAAGGTGGCGATCAACGCAGCAAACACCGCAAAGCCAAACCGGTTAGCCATGCGCCGAGTCATCAGGGATGTACCCGGGAACGTCGCGCCCACCCACAAACTAAGTGTCAGGATAATGGCTGGAACGACAAGGCGTGGCAGCAGTTCCCAATAACTGAACTGACCTACCTCATAAAATGCCCAGACGCATGTGGCAAGGAAAATAAGTGCCGAAAATATAATGCTGAAACGTTTACGCCATAACAATAACGGGGCGAGTAGCAAATAAGCCAACCCGGCTATTAGATAATAACTTGATCCGTCCAGGGCCAATAACATGACCCCGCCGTATATCAATGTCACTGCAACAGCAAAAACGAAGAGGGAAAATATTATTCTCGCGAGCGAGCTGGTTGCCCGTCTTTTAGTGGGTGATTGATGGTCATCCGTCATTTTCATGAATGCTCTATGGGTGAATACAAAACTGTTCGTCGTCGGTGCGAACAGCCCGGCCGAATGATCGATTCGGACGTAATTGGTTGGGCGTAAATCCTCTGGCACCTCGTCAATCAAGCGTTAAAGCGCTGAAAAACCAGGTCGTTACCCGGTGAGTCGGATGCTGAACGCGCAGTTGCACACAAAGGACTGAAGGTTCTACGAAACCTGGAGCGGAGCATCAGTGCTCTATAGGGTTGGATTTTGTGACTTTGTTTGCGCTAGCAGGCTAATTTTAATCGGATGATGTCTCGGATAAATCCAGCGCATTGGAAAACAATATTGATGAAACAGTAACAATCAAGTAGTCGTGAGCGACTCAATAGGTGCAGAACGTCATCGGTGCTGGGTGGCCAACGAGCAATGAGTCATAGGCACGATGAGCAGATCTGTTGAGTCATCGCTTCAGGTTCGTGCCTGTTAGTTCAAGAGCTGGCATTCAGGCGAATTGTTACGAACGCACCAACAATGTTTCTTGCAGAGTTGGATGTATTCCAAAAAAGCTAATGCTTACACTTAAGCGTTGCTACTAACGTCAAGCGGCGTTATCCAATCCAGTCCTTACACCCTGACGCAAGCAGCATAAGGCGACTTGCTAAACAGCCTTGATCATCTGCGTTTTTTCAACGGAGCACCTTTCGAATGTTTTTTTCTTTCCGCGCGCTGCTGAGTACCAGCCTGTGCAGCGGTTTGTCGTTCTGTATGTTGGCCCCTGCTTCAGCGTTGGCGGATTCTACGGACTTGATGAGTCGCTCAACACTCACCGGCGATTGGGGAGGGGAGCGACAGAAGCTGGTCGACAAGGGGATTAAACTGACGGGTGAATACAGCTCCGAGACGATTTCGAACCTGCACGGCGGGATAAAACGCGGCACTCGCTATGCGCAACAAATACGCATTGGCGCGCAGTTTGATCTGAGCAAGTTACTCGACACTCCGGATGCTGGGGTGGTGCAGATCATTATCAATGACCGTCGTGGCCACAGCGCCACGGAAGATTTGCTCGGTAACCGCTTATCAGCTCAGGAAAACTATGGGGGTGAATACACCCGGCTGACCGAGTTCAGCTATCAACGCAATCTGTTTTCCAAAGACCTGTCGGCCAAGGTCGGATATATGGTCATGGGCACCGAATTTGGGGGGATGCCCATCCTGACCAACTTTGTAAGCGCCGGTTTTTGTGCACACCCGTTAACCATGTCCAGCGGCAGTGGATGGGGTAACTATCCGACGGCACACTGGGGGGGAGAACTGCGTTACGACGTTAACCCGTCTCTAACGCTGCAAACCGCTGTGTTCCAAGTCAACCCGGAGCACAACGCACGCCCTTCTGAAGCGTTTTCCATGCCCAGCAACGGTACCACCGGGGCTATTTTGCCACTGGAGGCGATTTTCAATAATCATGCCTTTCTGGATGGTCAGTACAAAGTCGGTTGGTATTACGACACGTCCAATTACCAGAAAATTGGCAGCACAGAAAAGAGCAGTAACCGTACCGGGGCTTACGTGTTGTTTGATCAGGCCATCTGGAAGGACGAGCAAGACCCTGAAAGCGTATTGCGCCTTTTCGGGCAAGCGGCCACCAGTAACGCTGCGACTTCACCGATGCGTCGTTGGTATTCGGTGGGTCTGGTCAAGCAGAAGCCCTTTGCAAACCGCCCCAAAGATACTATCGCCTTTGGTTATGGCCGCGCCGTGATCAATTCGCGCACGCGCGATGAGCAAGAAGCGGCTGCAATCAATTTTGGGGAGTCAGACATGATCGCCAACCTCGACAACGGCGAACAGATGCTTGAACTCAACTATGGCGCGCAAGTCACGCCCTGGCTGCTGGTGCGACCGGACATGCAGTACTACATCGAACCGGGCGCGTTCTTCGGTAAAAAAAGAGGAAACGCATTGGCTGTAGGACTACAGATCAAAGCGACTTTTTAACAGACGGGCTGGCGCTTTGTGCGTTACGAACCTGAAAGCGCAGGCTATTAAGCGATCTCCGCGACTCAGGCAAGCACACGTTGGCCATTGACCGTGCGCCACAGCTCGAGCGGATTACCCTCCTGTAGCGCTTCAGGCATCAAAGCCGCCGGCAGGTCCTGATAACACACCGGCCGCAAGAACCTGTCGATGGCACTGGCGCCGACGGCGCTACTTCGACTGTCCGAACTGGCCGGGAACGGGCCGCCATGTACCATCGCGTGAGAGACCTCGACGTTGTTCGGATAACCGTTCACCAGGATGCGGCCCGCCTTGCGCTCAAGAATGGGCAGCAGCTTTCTGGCCAGCGAATGATCAGCATCATCCAATTGCATTGTCGCCGTCAGCTGTCCTGACAGGTGCTCGGCCACCACCAGCATTTCATCTGCATTCTTGCAGGCGACGATCAGCGAGCTGGGGCCGAATGTTTCGTCGCCCAGTCGTCCTGTTGTGAGAAAGGTGGCTGCATCGGTTACGAACACTGTGGCCTGCGCGGCACTTGGCTTTTCTGCAGGGCACCCTTGGCCCAGCGTTGTAATACCGCTGATGTTGCCTGTCTCCTCGATCCCAGCGAGGTAGGCATGATGAATCCCCGGCGTCAGCATGGTTGCTGCCGCCTTTTTGTGCAGGGCGTCCAGGGCCGTGCTGCAAAACTGGGTCAGCGGCTGACCTTCCAGGGCAATCACCAAGCCTGGATTTGTACACAATTGGCCGGCACTCATCGTCAGAGCCTCAACGAATCCACGGCCGATTTCGCTGGCGCGCATCGACAGCGCATGCGGCAACAGGAACACGGGATTGATGCAGCTCATTTCGGCGTACACCGGAATCGGTTCGCTGCGTTGCGCCGCGGTACGCATCAGCGCCAGACCGCCTTGTCGCGAACCCGTGAAGGCGACTGCCTTGATCGCGGGATGGCTGACCAGGGACTGGCCGAACGGATGACTGTCGCCAATGAGCAGGGAAAACACGCCCTCTGGCAAGTTGTGGGCAGCGGCGGCCTGTTGAATCACCTGGCCTACCAGTTCAGACGTACCCAGGTGAGCTTCGTGTGCCTTGACCACTATCGGGCAGCCAGCGGCCAGGGCAGCGGCGCTGTCGCCGCCGGCAACCGAAAACGCCAGGGGAAAATTGCTTGCACCAAATACAGCCACCGGGCCGAGCGCGATCTTGTGCAGCCTCAGGTCGGGGCGAGCAGGGAGGCGCGTCGGCAAAGCGCTGTCCAGGGTGGCGCCGAGGTAGTGGCCGTCGCGCACCACTTGCGCAAAGAGCCGCAACTGGCTCACGGTGCGGCCCCGTTCGATGATCAGGCGCGCTGCCGGCAATCCGGTTTCGAGAGACGCGCGCCCGATCAGCGTGACCCCCAACGCCAGGATGCCCGTGGCGATCGCTTCCAGAAACTGGGCACGCTGTTCTGCCGTGGTCGCGCGGTAGCGATCGCAGGCCTGCTGCGCCAACGTGCAGGCCTGTTCAATGTCAGCGATACCGCCGACGCCGAAGTCAGGGCCCAGCGTTTCATGGGTGGCAGGGTTGATTGCAGACAGCAATCCTTTGTCGCCAAGCACTGCCGACTGGCCGATGAGCATTTTGCCGGTAATCATCATGTGTCCTATAGCTTGCTGTGCCATCGTCAGGCCCGATTTTTCTGAAATTGAAGTGCGCAGGCGGTTTGTTCTATGTGTAGCGGTAGCGGCCCAACACAGCTTGGGGATCCATTAAATGCTGCATAGCCCTGCTGATTTCCTGCACCTCTGGGGGCGTGTACTTGCTGTAATAAGCTGCATTCACAGGCCCGACGCCATGCTCTGCACTGAAGCAGCCGCCGTTTTCGGTCACCAGCTTATAGATGCCGCTACGCACAGCGACGACCTTGGCGATGCCGTACTGGCTGATGTGGGCGTGCGGCACCAGCACAATCAAATGGCAGCCGCCGTCGGCAAAATGGCCGAAATCGTAAAGTTGCAGCAGCGGATGTTCGTGCTCTAGCCACTGTGCAGCTTGATCGCGGAAAGCGACCAATCGTGAGCGCGAAAACGCCACGTCGAACGACAGTGGGATACCTTCCTTGGCGATGGCCAGCGGCAGGTTGTCTCGCAGTGGCCAAAAGCTGCTGGTATTTCCAAAAGCGGCGTCGAGAATTCGGCCGCTTTCATACAGCGCTTCCAGCACCTGTTCGGTTCGTTGCGCAAAAAGGCTGTGCAAGCCAGGCATGCTGCTGGCGATCTCAATCAGGGCGTAGCAGCTTGCCGACGATTGGCCGAACGGGTGGCGCAGCGTGGGGAAGTTGCGCAACGTAATGGCGAGCGCCGCCTCGGAGATCACTTCGAACGCGCACAGCAGATCGCCAAATTGAAGTTCGAAAGCCTGCAACACCTCAAGCGCTGTCCCATGGTCAGGCAAGGCCACAAACACGCTTTGCGTCGACTGGTCGATGCGTTTGAGCTCAAGCGTCGCCGCCGTAATGATGCCGAAGGCGCCACCGGTGCCGACAAACAACTGCTTAAGGTCAAGCCCGGTATTGTTCTTGCGCAGCGGTGCGAGGAGTTGCACCACGGTGCCGTCGCCATCGGCCAGCACCACTTCGATACCGAGCAGGTTATGGCGCACGTCGCCATGCTTGAGCAAGCGGCTGCCGCCGGCATTGGCGCCAATTAATCCGCCTATGGCCGGGTCGCTGCCGATATCAATAGGGAAATACAGCGAATGGCTTTCCAGTGTGCGATTCAGTGCTGACAAGAGCGTGCCGGCTTCGACAATCACCGTGCGGTTCAAGGGATCAATCTCGCGCACTTGGCGCATGCGCGAAAGTGAGACGATCACTTGCTTGCCGGAGTTGTCGGTGACGGCACCGCCCACCAATCCGCTGCGGTTGCCTTGGGCGACCAGCCGTATGCGATGGCGCACCGCGATGCGCATAAGCGCGCTGACAGCGTGGGTATCGCACGGGATGACGACCGCCGCCGCTTTGCCGCGGCAATGAGCAACGTCGATTTCATAGGGGGCACAGTCCGCCCCGGTCAGCAGCGACGCCTGCCCCAGAACTTCGGCGACTTCGGCCATAAACGCGTCGAGTCCCGAGGCTTGTCGGTCCACGGTATGTTCCAGGTCGCTCATTGCGCCGCCACCATGCGTTTGAGCAACTGGCTGCGTACCAGCACCAATGCGACGACCGGCAATACGCCTCCCAGCAGCGTGTTATGGCGAAAAGCCAGTGACACCGCGACGGCGATGGCAGCGCCAATCAGCAACATCACAGAGAGTTTTCGGACCAAAGCCTGGTCGCTGCTGGTTTCGCCGATAAAGCCGAGTGGAGAAAACCGGGTGGCACCCATGCCAATCACCAATACGCACGCCAGCACGGGAGCAGCACCCAGCTCCTGCCCCCACACTTGCAACGCAGCGGTAGAGACCGAGGCCAACAGGGCGCCAATCATCAGGTACAGGTCGACGCCCATTGCGATCCAATGCCCCGGGCGGTAATTGAACAGCCAGATCAGGTGCGCAATGCTGAGAATACCGCTGAGCACATACGCGGTATCCCAGCGTACGCCTGCCTCACCCGGGCCGAAACGGCCATACAACAGGAACACGATGACCGGAATGAATGCGCTGGCATTCGACAAATAGGCACGGCCTAGCTTGCTGATAGACATGCGGGTTTCCTTGGATAGAGATGCAATGAAATGCCTGAGTCCCGGGCTTAACTCTTGTGCCAGCGGAACATTAAGGTGGCTGCGGTGAGAAACAACGTGGTCCAGCCTGCCATGGCCAACAAGGGCAGCCACAGCGAAGGCAAGGGCGCTCCTTCGAGCATCACTTGGCGCAGTACAGAGACAAACTGGTTGATCGGAATCACCGAGAGAATGCTTTTGATCCAGGCTGGCGCATCGTTCAACGGGATGGTCAGGTTGCCGAAGAACAGGGCCGGGTAATGGATCAGATGGCACAGCAATTCGGTTTCCTTGACCGAGGAGGTGCGACTGGCCAGCAGGGTGCCGAGGCTCAGCAACATGGCGCCGCCCAGCAGAATGACCGGCAACGCACGCATGGACTGCACGCTCCACAGCGAGATATCAATGCCGTACCCGTACCGCGCCACCAGCAGCAAGGTGCCGACAGAAATCAGCATCATGAGCACCCGCGACACGAGAATAGAGGCCAGAAAGACCAGCTTCGGCACTGGAAAGCAGGCGTAGATCTTGAGTGCATTATGTTCACGCAAGCTTGCAATCGATAAGGCGGTGGACATGATGCCGAGTGACATCAAACAGATGACCAGAATGCCGGTTGTAAAGAACTGGCCGTAGTCGAAGGGCTTGGCACCGGAGGCCGTATCCTCGAAACGCACCAGGTCTGTCGAGACGATGCCGCGTCTGGCCGCTGAACACCTGACCGCGGCGATCTCGATCACGCGCGCTGCGGCGCGTACCGCCAGCTGACCCTTGAAGTCATAGTGCACCTGCAACGGTTCGTCGCCGGCCGCAAAGACGATGCGTACCGTGTCTGCTGCGATGGGGGCAGTGCTGCTGACGGTTGAAAAATTGGCCTTTACCGGATCTCCGCCAGCAAATGCCTGCTGGATTGCTAGCTGGCAACTGGTGTCCGAACTGGCCTGGGCGTCAGCCTCCAGAAACTGGATATTTACCGTACCGAGTGAGCCAGGATGACCGAACGCCATCAGCATCACGGTCAGCAGCAGTATGGGAAAGGCCAGCGCCCAGAACAGCGCCGACTTGCTGCGAAAAAACCCCAGCAGCTCGTTGCGCGTCAATATCGCCAGTATGCTAAACATCCTGTTCTCCCTGGGCGCAGAGGTGCAACATGTCGCGGTAATGGGTGGGGCCGAACTCAAAGTGCTGGAACGCAACATTGCCGATCAGGCGGCGTATCGACTGATCCAGTTCCTGCGTGCCATAGACGCTGATTTCAGTGTTTGATGGCCTCGACAACCGCAACGTGGCGCTTTCGCGTTCCAGCTGGTGATAGATGGCGTTGATATGATCACTGTCGTCCAGCTGCAGATAGGCATGGAAGGCGCCGACCAGGCGGTTCTTCAATGCTTCTTTATCGCCTCGATACTTAACGCCGCCGTTGCACACCCACACCACATCGCTGGCGGCATCCAGCTCTTCCTCCGAGTGGCAAATCATGATGATGGTCAGGTCGGCCAGGTCGTAGCGCAGCAGGTGTGCGACGCGCTCGATATACGCTCGGTCGAGCCCGGTAAACGGTTCGTCAAGGATTGCGATTTCCGGGTGGTGTGCCAGCGCCACGAACAAATCGAGCCGCTGTTTCTGGCCGCGTGACAGTGCCCGATAGGGCAGTGTGCGCAGCGCTTCGATATCCAGTGCCTGCGCCACCTGCGGGTCTTGCTTGCCGTACAGGGCCTGATGCAAATCGAGGATTTCCCTGACATTCGACGAGTCTTCATATTCGACCCGCTGCAATTGCACCCCCAACCGCTTGCGGTGCCGGGTGCTTTGCAGAAAGCGCGACGCCGCAACCCCCAGAATCTGCGCCTCTTCCAGATGCGCCTGACGGAAGCCGAGCAAGGCTTCGATCAGGGTGGTTTTGCCAGCACCATTGGGGCCAATGATGGCGGTATGTCGACCGCGCCGGAACTGCAGATCGCGGACCTCGAAGTGGAAACTGCCAGCGCTGACCCGGATCAGTTTGGCCGCCGCCGCATAGGGTTCATCAGTGCGCGTGGGTGACAACTGCACCTCACGGTGCAGGGCAGGTTCGGACAGCCCGTGTGTTTCGTCCGTCAGCAGGATTTGACTGTTCATGTTCAATCGAACAACGCGACTTGGACATCGCGTTTGCCTTTGTAGGGATTGCGGCCATGGGCGACGGCAATGTTATCGATCAACAACATGTCACCGCTGTGCCAGGGAAACGCAATCTCCTGCGCCTCCAAGGCGTCGTATATCGGCGCGATTTCATCCTCCGAGATCGGCGAGCCGTCGCCCAGCCGCACATCGTAAGGGCGTGCCGGTTTGTCCTGATAGGCGTGCTGAATGTAGGCGTAGCCCGGCTTGCCGAGGGAGCGGGCGTTGTTGTGTTGGGTCGACAGTTGATTGAACCAGATCGCTTCGCCGGTCAGCGGATGTTTCAACATGGCATCACCGGTATGCGAGACCGTGATGCTGCCATCGTCGAGCCACTGGTAATCGAGGTGGGTATCGCGGCACAGCTGTTCCACCTGCTGCGGATCATCGGTCAGGAACGCTTCATCCCAGGGGCGGTGGTATTCGCGCATATGGGTGTTACGCGGTTCATTCTCGGGTGTGCTGGGGGCACGGAAGTTGCGCAAGTACTGGATGCGCGCGGCGCTGAGGCGTTCGATCAATGACGGTGACAGGCGACGGGTGACGGCTCGCATATCACACAGTATGGTTTCGCCGCCTTGGTCAGAGGGCTGTTTGCAAAAGAAAGCCAGTTTCTGTGGATAGTGCGCCATGTAGGCCTTTTCCTGATGCAGACCGATTTTCAGGGTGGCCGGGATGCGTGTCGATTCGTAGACTCTGCCTTCGATGTTCTTGCGTGGCGTGGCGCCGCCGATATAACCGAACGCATGCTCAGGATAGTGTTGCGCAATGGCCTGGAAGTCCGCGTTTTCGCGCAATGGAAAACCACGGAACAACAGGCAACCGAACTCCAGCAGCATGCTGTCAAAGATTGACTGGTGCTGGCGATACCACGTCGTAAAAGCCTCGCGGTCATCGCTTAGCGTACTGTCGACAGGCGTTATGACGAGCGGCATGTGCTCCGGCGACAGAAAGCCACACTGTATCCGCGAGCCGCCCAGCATTTCGTTAAAGTGCTCAACCCTATCTAAACGATGATCCATAGCTTTTTCCCCGACGAGTTGCGTATCAAGCCAGCAAAGGCTTTTTGATGAGGATTTCGAAACCCAGTGCGCCCATGCCGGAACTTGGGCTGGTCACTACCGTGCAATGGTCCAGACCCGCTTCGATGACCAGCGCGCGTGCCTCTTCCAGGGTGACTTTTTCTTCAACATGGGTCGGTGGATAACCCACTGAAGCGCGCATTTGAGTGAACTTCTCCAGCAAGTCGGGGGCGACGTCGCGGCGCATGTCGTGCACCAGGCCAACCCCGCCCGGCTGCAGTACGCGATACATTTCAGTCAGGCTTTTCAGCTTGTCCGGCAAGTGATGCAAGGTGGCACGGCTTACCGCCATGGTCAGGCTGTTGTCCGCGAAGGGCAGGTCCAGGGCATCGCCGACTTTGAGTTCGATGGTATCGCTCAGGCCTAGCGCTTCGATGCGTGGTCGGCCTCCTTCGAGCATGGTTTCGTCCAGATCCAGGCCGATGAAATGCCAGCCTTTCAAAACCGGGTCGGCCGCCAGACGCACCGGGACCACGACGGTGGCGGTGCCGATATCGACCAGGGCGCCCGGCGGCAAGTCGCGGGCAATCTGGCGGATGCGGGTGACGAACAACACATCCCAGGGTTCCAGTGCTTGCGAGGCAAAGCGGTCGTACTCGTCAGCAGGGCGTAGATTTTTCAATAACATGGATACGTTCTCGTCTTGGTTAGCATTAGAAGAAGATTCAGCGTTGAACTAGCCAGTGCGTGTGGCACATTTCTTGTCTTACAGCCACCCCACTGGAACGGTGGCCAACAACTTGCGCGCGGCTTTGCTGTTGACACCGAAAGCAGGGCGATCGCGCCGCTCGATGGCATGCGCGACCATGGCCGCCACCCGGCCACAGAGCCCCAGGCCGACACCCCAACGGGCTTGGGTCACGCCGAGATCGAGCAGGGCTGCGGCGGTGATGAAGTCAATATTCGGACGTAGGCCTTTGCGCTCCAGAACGTGGGCACAAACAACGTCGTAAATCTCCAGATAGCGCCCCCCGAAACCCCACTGGGAAAACAGGGCCCTGATGTGCGGCGGTCGTGGGTCCTGCACAAACAGCGGATGGCCAAAGCCAAACAACAGGTTGCCCGGCTGATCCAGCGCGTGGTCGACCGCTTGCCGTATGTCAGCAGGGCTGGCTTGCGCACTGATGGTCTTGAGCCAGGTCATCGCTTCTTCTGCTGCGCCGACATGGTTCGGTCCGCTGGCCATGAAACCGGCCGCCACGGCCTGCGCAATGGTGACGCCGGTGCCGATGGCGGTACGGGGTACCAGCACCGTCGGCGTGATGTAGCCGAAACCGGCGTGCCAGGCCACCAGCAGGGCGTCAACGACACGAATGGCTAATGGGTCGATATCGGTCGCGCCCATTGCCGTCAACACGACCTCGGCGTGATGCGTCGATGCTGCGCCGGGGGCGCTATAACCGAGCGCCGTTTGCAGAAAGTGCGGCGTTGAAGCAACGCTGACCAGGCCCTCGATAAAATCCTGATGCGTAGGCAAGTCGCGAACGGTGGCTTCGATCAGGACAATATGTTCCAGCGCTGCCAGATCACCGAGAAGGCCGCAGGCGGCGGCCTGAACGATGCCGGCACCGCTGTCGGCCACGGCTTCGATGCCACGTCGATAGGCAGGCTCCGCCGACAGGTGGCCGGCAATGCGTACCAGAAGGGCGTCAACGGCCTGGCTCTCAGAAGGGGTCGGCAGGCTGCCAAACCACGCCAGCCATAGCGCTGTGGGGAAGTCGACACTGCCGATCAGGTCATTGAGGTTGCGACCCCTGACCCACAGCCCTTCATTAGGCTCAATCGTGGCGCCGTCGATATTGGTACCGCGATACAGGGTGCGTGGTCCGCCAAACAGGCTCTGCGGCGGTGTGGGTATCAGCGTGTCGGCCTGTGCCAACTCATCAAGCGCAATGCCGCAGTGGGCGACCAGCAAGTTTTCTATTGTGTGTGCGTGTTGCGTGACCGTCGGCAGGATGTTGGCGAAAAAATAATGGGCGGTCTTGACCTTGCCACGGTAAAAAGCGGCTTCTTCGGCACTCAGTGGCTCGCGCAACTGACGCTCGGCCAGGCAGGCCGATTCAAGCAAGACCCAGGCGCTGGCGGTGAGACCGAGCATTTCCAGGAAGCGGGTATAGAACTGGCTGGTTTCGTGTGTGCGGCCTTCACGCACGTGCTCATTGATACGTGTCAGTGCCTGCTCCACGGCAACCATGGCGTTTTCCAGCGCCGGGAATTGGCCGTGCAGCTCAGAGCCGACACCCGTTGTGTTGTTCAAGAAGGCATCCAGCTCTTCGCGCAGAAACTTGATCAGGCGTGAGTTCCTGCCAAAACCGAGCTTGTCGCGCACCAGGTCCTGGGACTGGATGTAGTTGGTCCCTTCCCAGATCGACAGGATTTTCACGTCGCGCGCATTTTGCTCGACAGGGTAAGCATCGGTGTAGCCGATACCGCCATGCACTTGTATCGCCAGTTCGCAGATTTTCCAGGCCTGGTCCGAGACGAACGCCTTGCACACCGGCGTGAACAGCAGCACCAGCTTGCGGTATTTTTCGACCTGGGCTTCGTCCAGTACCGGCTCGGCTTCCAGGGCAAATGCCTGGGTCGATGCGCCGGTCAACTTACCGAGCAGGCCACGGCAACCTTCTACCCGGGCCTTCATTTCCAGCAGCATGCGCTGCACGTCGGCGTGTTCGATGATGGCCACAGGCGGGGCGCTGGCATCGGAGGTGCGACTGATTGCACGGCCCTGGAACCGTTTGCCGGCGAAATCGACTGAATGCAGATAAGCGCTGGAAGCCAGGCCCAAGCCGATAATTGCCGTGCTCATACGGGCCTGGTTCATCAAGGGCACCAGTTGCAGCAATCCGGCATTCTTGCGGTCGCCCAGCAGTACGGCGCGGGTGGTGCCGGTTCGACCAAACACCAGTTGGGTATTGGCGCAGCCCTTCAATCCCATCTTGCGCAGCAATGAAGTGCACTCGACATGGTTGTCTTCCAGCTCGCCCGTTTCGGGATTAGGCCAGAAGCGCGGCACCAGCAGGCAGGACAGCGAGTAGGAGGTCGAGGTGGTGGTATTGATGCGGCCCAGGACAAAGTAAACGGTGTTTTCGGTCAGCGTATGCATGCCCGCCGAGATGTAGACCTTTTCGCCGCTGACGGCGTATTCGCCGTTTTCAAGGGGTTTTGCGACAGTGGTGACCGCTGTCAGGTCGCTGCCGGCCTGCTGCTCGGTGGCGCAGAAACACGCGTCCCAGTCGTAGCGCTGAAGCTTGCGCAGGTACGTTGCCTTTTGTGCTGCGGTAGCGTGCAGCTTCAACAGCTTGATGGCCGGAAAATTGAAGCCGCCGTAGGTCATGAACGCCGGATTGGCGCCCATGAACATTTCCTGGATAGTTTGCCGGATCAGGGGTGGCAAGGCCGGTTGCTGGGAGTCGCTGTCGATGCCCAGCACCTGAATCCACTCTTCCTTATAGCGCTGCCAAAGTCCGTGGAACTCTTTGGGGATTTCGACCTTGCCGTTTTCCAGCAAGTGGCATTCCTGTCGGTCGGAGGCTTGATAGGCCTTGCCTAACTCATAAGCGAACGCCCTGGCGCGCTCCAGCAAGGCATCGTAGTAGGTACGATTTTTGTCGTTGAACGGCGCCCGTGTGAGAAAATTCTGGTCGGTTTTATGCAGTTCCCACAAAAAAAAGCGAAGCTCACGCAGGCTGACTTTATAAGCAGACATAGGTTTTCCTGATTAATAAGCGGTGTGTATCTGGGTTCAGGCGCCAGCCTGGATCTCGGCCACAATGGCGCCAGCGGTGCCGCACAACGCCGCATCCCAAAGCAGGGCGGTGGCTGTTTTACCCTGAGGCAGGGTGGCGCGCAGGCGCATAAGCGACAGCAAGGGGGCCGCGCTCGAGTGGTGCGCGCGGGCACCGAGTTCGAAATGTCGCTCTTGTGCAATGCCCAGTTCGCGACTGACGCCCAAGGAGAAGCTGTCGCTGAATCCGGCCGGTAATACCCAATCGATATCACTGGCTTTCAGGCCGGAACGTTCGATTGCCGTTTGCGCTGCGCTCACCGCCATCGGATGCAGGCGCTCAGCCAGCGCGGCAGGGGTCAGCCCCCAGGGGTTGTCAATGGCCGCGCCATAGTGCACCGCCGAGGCGCGTATCGCCCCCCAGCCAGGCGTCGTCTGAGCGTCGCCATCGAGCAAGATGGCGGCTGCGCCGTCGCCGTACACAACCAGATCCCCCCAGGCGCGAAAGAAGGGGTAGAGCCACTTATCGGACGCCACCAGCAGCACCTTGCCGCCTAGACTGACCAGCGCTTCGATCATGGTCAGTGCGTTGAACACGCCGGCAGTGCCCGATTGGCCGATGGCGAACGGCAACGCGTTGGGCAAGCCCAGTGCATGCTGGATACGGCCTGCGACCGACTCATTAATGCGTTGGTTAAGGGCGCTATTGGTCACCACAATGTGGGTCACCTGTGCCAGCGTTTCTGCCGGAACCTGTTGACGCAATCGCGTGACCGCTTCCAGTGCCAGGTCGGCGCAGCTTTGCAAGGGTGGCGCTACCGGCAGGGCGATGCTCGCCGTGGGAAGCAGTCGACGCTCTTCTTCGGCGTCGATCCTGCCTTTGCCACGAGGCATGGAAAAGACCGCCGACTTGTACAACAGATGGCCATAGCCGATGTTTTTTTCCTGAGCTTGTACCGCCCGGAAAGGGGTCGTATCGGGGACGTGAGAAGCGATAGCGCGGATTCGAAGCATGAGGCTATTCCGTGACCGTAAGTGAGGTGGAGAAAAACTCGGAAAACTGCTGCTTCAGCTGCTTTCGGTCGATCTTGCCGTTCGGATTGCGCGGTAAAGGCGAGTCATGGAAGGACACATGCAACGGCACCATATAGGTCGGCAGTTTGTCCCGGCACAGCTTGATCAGTGCCTGGGCGCTGGTTTGTATCTGCGGATGGGCGAACAGGCTGATGATGATGGCTTCGCCCTGTTGCGGATGCGGTACACCAAACGCTGCCGCCTCGGTCACGTCATCCACGGCAAACAGGATTTCTTCGACTTCGGTGGGGCTGACGCGATAACCGGAGGTCTTGATCATGTCGTCGCTGCGCGCAACGAAATACAGATAATCGTCGCTGTCGCGGTAGACGATATCGCCCGACCAGACCGCTGTTTCGGTGCGCGAAATTTGCTGGTCCGGGTGTAACCAGGGACGAAAGCGTTGAGCGGTCAGTTCTGGATCATTCCAGTACCCGAGCGTGACGAACGCCCCGCGGTGCACCAATTCACCGTGCTCACCCGCGGCACATTCGCTGCCGTCCTGGCGCATCACGCGAATATCAGCATTGGGGACCGCCTTGCCGATGGAGTCGGGCCGTGTGACGGCCGCTTCCGGTGCCAGGTAGGTGGAGCGGAAAGCCTCGGTCAAGCCGTACATCAGGTACGGCAGCGCATTGGGAAATGCGTTTTTGAGTTTTTCCAGCAAAGGCGGTGGCATATGTCCGCCGGTATTGGCGAAGCAGCGAATGCGAGCGCCGGCAGGCTGCGGCCATTGCACTGACGCCAGTTGCATCCACAGTGGCGGTACGCCGGTAATCACGGTGACGCCATGGGCTTCACAAAACGTCGGGACTTCACCCGCTTGCAGGAAATCCAGCGGGGCGTAGCAAGCACCGCTGACCAGCGCCGTGGTCAGCTGACTGAACCCGGCATCGAAGCTCAGCGGCAACACGCCCAGGATGACGTCATCGGCCCGCAAGCGCAGATAGTGAGCGACGCTATAGGCGCCAGACACCAGGTTACGTTGCGACAGCACCACGCCTTTGGGCCGTCCCGTAGAGCCGGAGGTGTACAAAATGGCCGCAGGATCACTGTCTGTGACGGCGGCGTATGCGTTGAAAAACGCCGCATCGGTCAGTGTGTTCAGGGTCTCGGACTGTAGTTTTTCCAGTTGCCAGGTATCGAGTTCGATGTCATTCAACGCCGCCTCGATGCGTCTTAGGCGTGCCCCCGTACTGATGAGCAAGCGAGCACCGCTGTCCAGCAGGATATGGCGTACCTGTTGCTCTTTGAGCTGAGGATTGATGGGCACCAGGATCGCACCCCGGGCATTGATTGCCAGGAACATGACGACGGTTTCGTACTGCTTGCCCGTATAGACAGCGACGCGTTCGCCCGCTTGCACGCCGCTATCGGCCAGCCTCTTTGCCGCCAGGCGCACGTCCTCCAGCAATTGGGAATAAGTCGCCATCTTTGCGCCTTGCGCGAACGCACGG
The DNA here is from genome assembly GCF_012985715.1 of Pseudomonas sp. WS 5051. NCBI lineage: Bacteria > Pseudomonadati > Pseudomonadota > Gammaproteobacteria > Pseudomonadales > Pseudomonadaceae > Pseudomonas > Pseudomonas sp. WS 5051. The sequence goes on along the minus strand of NZ_JAAQWV010000011.1, from coordinate 131,720 downwards.
CGGTCGCCATGGTGTTGGGCGCTGTCTTTCAACAGGTCGTACAAACTGATGTGGGCGGTCATGGTGACGTCCCTAGGATTGGTGGATATAGGTGTGTGCCGGGCTCTGCGAGAGGAAAGCGCTGACGCTGTACGTCTGGTTGTAGGCGCCGCAGTTGTCGAAGATCACCAGATCGCCCACGCTCGGCGGGGCCGACAGTTCATGACTCCAGCCGATCACGTCGGCGCGGCTGCAGGTGCTGCCCACGAACTGGATCGGCAACGGGGGCGCGTCCCCCGGTGCCTGTTGACGCCGCAGCAGGCGCGGCTGCGCGTAGTTCTTCAACATGGCCTCAGTTTTGGCCAGCAGGAAGTTGTGGCTCAGGCCACCGTCGCAGACGGCAACGTAGCGCTCACCCAAGGCTTTGACTGAACGTACGCGGGTCACGAAAGTGCCTGCGCCAGCGAAGACCCCGCGCCCGGACTCGTGGACGACCTTGAAGTCTTTTTGCAGCGGCGCAATGCGCTGGCGATAAGCGTCAAACGTCTGCGCCTGGTTGTTGAAGTGCTCGGAGAAACCGCCACCGACGTTAAGAAATTCAACCGGCATGCCGGTGAGGCGTGCTACTTGTGGCGCGAATGCAGCGAGCGCATGGGCAAGGGCGGCGGCATCGGCACCCTTGTCATCGATGTGAAAGCTATTGGAGCCCGCAAACGTATGGAGGCCGATGATTGGCACGTTGGCCTGGGCCAATGCAACCGTCGTCAGCAAGGCGTCTTGGCGACTCATGCCGAAGTGGTCCGCCGGGTGTTTGCCTGAGCTGACCAATTGGCCCGCGTTCAAGCGCAAAACCGTTTGCGGCGCGGTCTGTTTGCCGATGACGCGAATCAGTCTCTGCGCCTGCTCCAGGCTGTCGATGATGAACGTGCAGCGTGAGGCCAGGGCCGCGCGCATGAAATCTTCATCCATTGACGGATTGTTCACGTATTTGGGGGTGTTGATGCGACCCGCCACAATATCGAGTTCGCCCAGGCTGGCCAGCTCCACACCGTCGACGAAGGCATGGCCGCAGCGGATCAACAAATCCAGGTTTGGATTGGCCTTGAGCGACACAATCAACGGTGTACCCAGACGCTCGCGTAAATCAGCGTAACGCGCCTGTACGACAGTGGGGTCCAGTACGTAGCAAGGCGTTTTCAGATTCAGCAGCCATTGGTCGGTCGTTGCGTCGTCGCTTCTGACAGGCGCGCAGGCGGTGGTCATGGTCATGTCAATTCACCGGATGAAGGGTCAATGCCGAAAATGAACCGTTGTCCGATTCCGTTATGTTCATCAGGTGCGCCCCGGCATCGACCTTGCTCAAGCCAATATCGGCCAGGTTGATCGCCAGGTCCGAGCCAAAGGAGTGGCCTTTGTTCAGAATGTTGTCGGAGTAGAGCGTGGAGGAGGGAATGGCCATGGCGCCACAGAAGGCTTTCCAGCCAGAGTGGTTGGAGTTGTAAGGCAAAATGCATGAGAAATCGCTAAGCGCCATGCCACAGTCGGCCACGGCTTCCTTCATGACTTTGCGGGTGTAGTGCCACTCCAGATTGAACATTTCCTTTTTCACCGCGTTGTTGGTCACGGAGCCCAGATACCAGCTGCCGTAATTGCGCACGGCCGTTGCACCGACCCGGTTACGCCGGCTGTTACGGGTCACCAGCAAGCACCCTGCGCCATCACTTAAGATGCTTGCCTGCAACACCCGGTAACGCTCGATAAAGACGCGGTCGGACGACACGATCAGCACCGAGTGCAATTGGCTATGGACATTCATCAAGGCCTTGGCCATCTGAATGGCGACGCTGATCGACGAGCAATTGAGCTGTGCGATCGAGCCGGCCCAGACAGGCTTTATGCCGAATGCCGTGGCCACTTCCATGGGCAGGCTGCGTGGCGCCGGCGGTACGCTGAATAGCCCGGTATGAACATGGATGACCGCACCGATGTCGCTGCCCTTGAAGCCTTGCTCCTCTTGCAGGCGAGCGACAGCGCGCTTGGCCAGCTCGACCTCGTCGATGTCCGGTGATACATGGAAATAACGGCAACCCGCATTGCGGATCATGTCAAAGCGCTCGGCGGGCAACTTATGGTGCTGAGCCCAGTCATTGAGGTCCTGGCGTTCGCCGGGTAACTCGTAAGCGGCGGCTTCAATACCGATCGTGAAGGGGGCGGGGCTGTTTGTTGCCGCAGTAGTTGGGGGCGTCATGACTGTATTCCTGTTAAGCCGGCATTGGCATGGCGGCGTAGTCCAGCACTCTGAGCTTTTCAAAGGCATCGCTTACACGGGGCGTCAGCAAACCCATTTCGCGGATGGTCGGCACCAGCCGCCGGAAAATGGAACGGCGCATGGAGTTGGCCACTTCAGAACTCCTGACCAGGTGGCTGCACTCTTTTTTGGATAAGCCCATCGGCTCCCATATGTCGTCGGCGCACAGGTGTTCGTACAAGGTGTAAGCACCTTCAACCACAAACTCTTCGCGCTCCTTGCGTTCAGTTCCGCTCATTTCCTTGTACACACTGCCCAGCGTGATGCGGCCAATGGCGAAATGGCGCGCCTCATCGCGCTGAATGCGCGTCATCAGGTCTTTGATAAAAGGGTCTTTGGTGTAGGCGACCATGCTTTGAAACAGTGACAGCGCAATGCCCTCCACCAGCACTTGCATGCCGAGGTTGGTCATATCGAGTTTGCTGGTGGTAATGGTGTCTTCCAGCAGGCCTTTGAGCGCCTTGCTCATGGGGTAGCTGATGGGCAGCTTGTTATTCACCAGGCGCCCGAATGCTTCAATATGACGGGCTTCATCGATGATTTGCCCGGCAGCACAGAGGCGAGCCGAGAGGCTTTCTTCTGCCACCGCCAGTTTCGATGCGCAAATCAGGGCAGCCTGTTCACCGTGCAGTACCTGTGACAGGGTCCAGCCTTGCGAGTGATGGCGAATTTCGGCGCGGTTTTTTTCATTCATTTTGTTCCAGACATCGGTGCCGTAGATCAGCAGTGTGCCGTCCGGCATGCCCAGTGGATTGTCCGGGTTGAGCTCGTAGCTCCAATCGATGTCGGTATTGACATCCCACTGGTTGGCCTTGGTTTTCTGATACAGCGCATTCAAGCTGTCATTGCTGAAATCGTAGGTCTGAGACATGTAAGCCTCGACCGAGAAATTCCACTTGATCGGCTCGCCATCATCCAATGTCGGTTTGTGCTCTGTTTGCATGATCACACCTGTACGTGCGTGCATTTCGGTTGAGAGGTGGTGAACGGCTCATGCACAGGAGATGTGTGCACCTGTGCCGCGAAGTAGTCCAGATCGGGTAAGAACCACTCGGTGATGGCTGGCATTTGCGCGGTATTCCAGGCTGCGATGTGCAGGAGGTTATCGCCGCCGTCCCACAGGTCGCGGCGAATCTGTTCGGCGCTGATCCAGACCACCGGCGTCTGTAGCTGGCGCGCCCAGAACAAGGCTTCGTTCCATAAATGGGCGCCCATCGTCACGCGTGGATCGAGCAGATTTTTTGGCAACGCAAGGTCGATGGAAGGCATGCGTACCTGCGCCAGGAGAAGCGTTTGCTCACCGCAGCTGTCCCAAATGTACTGGGCCAGCGTGGACAGCAGGGTGTAGTACTGCTGGTTGTTGACCAGCACAGGCGCGGGATTGTCGTGTGCGTACACACTTCGGCGTGCATAGTCTTGCGTTTCGAGCAGTGGCAGGTTGCGAGCCGAACAAGGGATCGCCAGGTTGTAATCGGGGTTACGCTGCAACAGCAGGGAACAGGTTTGCGCGCTCTTCACATTTCACCTTCCAATGCATAGTGCAGATCAGGCGCGAGGGTTATCTGGGCAATCGAAAAATAGCCGTTCATTGCCAGCGAAGAAACGATGCAATCGCTACCCGTGTGCGCGGAACCCGCGCCCAGCTCCCCCAATAGCGAAAGCCAGGGGTCGCTGCCGAATGAATGGCCAAATCGTTGATAATGGTCGGCGTGCACAGAAGAAGTGTCGAAGCACTTGAACAGCGCGCGGCGCGACATCTCTGGAAAAAACGGTACTGCAATGCCTAGACCTGGCCGGCTTTCGGTGAAACTGCGCAGGTTTCGTCCTAATTGCAGTAGCGCATTAGCCTGGCTTGAAGTGCCGATGACCAGCATGTTTTTGGCCTCTGGAATCACGTCAATCACTAACGTGCAGATGCCAAAACCGGAATTCCCCCAGCGGTTGTTGCCTAACCAGTAAGTAAAATTGTGGATATCGGTATCGACAATCTGCAGTAACAGCCTGCGACGACCGCTGAACTGAGCCTTCCCCTGGATATATCGCAGGATGAAACCCCAGCCCGTGCATTCATAGGCGTTGGTGACCCAGTCAGGACGGCGCCCATACTGGGTGGCTATCGCCTCCTGGAAATAGCCTGCATGTGGCGAACCGTCTGCCAAAAATTGTGACAGCACGGTAGAGCTCACCACGTAATCGTCGATAGGGCCTGCGTCGCTTGCATAGCGGCAAGCCTCATCGCCTACCCGCTGCCCCAATGCCAACGCTGCATCCTCCAGGCTGACCTGGTGCGATACAAAGGGCGTTTCTGTGCGTCGGTAAGCTAGCGTATGGACCCTGAAAGCCGGAGCGGTGCCAAGCGACTGCGTTGATGCAAAGGGCTGCGAGTTCGACATGTTGAGCTTCTGGTATGAGGGTGGCTGGCGATCAGGCGACTTGTTGCTGCTGCAACTGCGAGTCGATTTGCTCCAGAGTGGTGTACTGCGTGATGTTCAGTTGCTCAGGATCAATCGATCCGTAGAGCTGTTCGCAATAGACGATCAGCTCAACCACATTGAGTGAATCGATACCCAGTTCGCCCAAACCGACATGGGTATCGACGGATTCGATATTGAGAATCTTGGCGGCTTCTTTCTTCAGAAGTTCCAGCGTGTTGAGGGTTTCAGTCGTCATTGGTGCATCTCCTGGGGTTAAAGCGGATTAAAGTGAGTCGGATACGGGCTTGGCTACGCGCATGCTTGCGCGCAATTCGTGATAACAGCGGTAAGAGCTGCCTTCCATTTTGGTAAACGCCAACAGGTCACGCTGGTCGAGAAAACTCGGTACGGCAGAGCGGCTGACCAGATGCAAAAGCAGTTCATTGGAGGCGAATTTCAGTGCCAGCACGCGGTGCACGTCTTCGCTCTCATAGCGGTCGGACAGCGTCTTGGTACGGGCGGCGGCAGCGATGAAGTCGCGTGACGCGCGTTCGTCGGGTGTCAGTTCGAGGCGGCCCTGACTTGCCAGCCAGTCAACATGGGCCATCAGTGCGCGCACCAGGAAAGGCCGTACCGTCGTCAGGTATTTATTGAGTACCGCAGGGCCGCCCACTTTCAGACGATCTTCCTGGGAAACCTGCACCGTGCCCTTGACGTTCCCCAACTGCACGACATCGCCGAGAAAGGGCTCGCCGCAGAGGGTTCGCTTGAGGGTCTTGTATTGCTCGGGCCAGACCAGGAAGGCTGAAGGGAAAAACGAGCCCGGCGTGCGGGCGGCAACGATTGCCATGCCATCAAGGTTGGCGTACATGCCCCATACCTTGTCGATATGCAGCTTGAAACCATCCCCTTCCGGCTGGGCGACAGTGCGCCAGCTAGTGAGGGTAGGGCCGCCGGCATCACTCATCAGAAAACGCAGGGCGCTGCCGGCATCAATGCTGGCGCGCGCCCGTTCGTATTGATCCGGCGTCAGGAACAGCGAAAACAAATGGGCGAAGTTCTGCATGAACGATCGGTAGTGCAACGCCAGACCGTCTTGCCGAATGCGCTCCAGAATATGTTCCAAGTCATGGCTCGGCTGCGACAGGGCCACCGAGGGGCGGTTTAATTGCTCGGCAGGCTCATAGTCTTGCGGTGTCTGCGAAATCAACATATCTGAATCCATCAGTCGCACTGAAGCGCGCGAAATAATATGGATCAAGTGAGCAGGCAGTTCGCCGTATGTCGATAAGCGATGAAGAACCGGTTGTGCACACACATTCAATAATGAATGGCGTGACGAAGCCGTATCCCCACCTTGCGTCAAAGTGTGCATAGTGTGTGATCCAGTATTTGAAAGTTGCAGTGCTTCAGTGTGTCGATGTTATTGGCGTGGTTGTAGATTAACTAACAAGCTGTTCGCGATCGGCCTTGTCTTTGTTGTCCAGTACGGTTTGCAGATAAATAGTTCGGCATTCCAAGCGCTTGAGTTTGTTGCTGGTCGTACGTGGCAAACTTCCGGGTAGCACGAATGTAATGGCGTGGGCACCAAATCCGAACTTCTCACGCAATTGGTTTTGAAGTTGGGTGCGCAGTTCGATAGGGTTATGCTTCGTTTCAAGCTCGATCAGAATCGCCAGGCTCTCGGTTCTCTGTGTCTCGTCGTAGATACCGAAGGCCGCTATTGCATTACCCCCGCTGGCCAATAAAGGGTGTGAGGCAATGACGTCTTCAATTTCATGGGGGAAATAATTACTGCCGCGGATAATGATGAGTTCTTTCTTGCGGCCGAGTACAAACAAGTGCTCATCCACGCGATAACCTATATCCCCGGTCGCAAACCAGTCGCCGCTCTGGTAGTGCTCGGTCTGGCCTTCGGCGGGTAAATAGCCGGACATGACCGAAGAACCACGTATGAAAATTTCGCCCACTTCGCGGTCCTTGGCGTCGGAACTGTCCAAAGCCCTTACCGCCACTTGCATCCCGTCAATCGGCCGGCCCATCGACAGTACGGTTTCTACCCGCCGACTGTTATCGTCGGCGCGGCGTGCCTGCCAATGATCGATTACCGCGCCGGAGTCGATACGGTCAGGAATCACGTAGGAGAGCGCCTGCTTGTCGTAATCAAAGGTCGTGTTATGCATGGTCACTGCCAGCGTCGATTCCGCCATGCCGTAGCAGGGTTGCAGCGCAGAACGTGAAAGGCCGTGGGGCGAGAATGTCTGTGCAAACTCCCTCAGGCAGGCTTCATCGACCCTTTCGGCGCCGACAAAGATATTGCGCAACTTGCTCAGATCCACCTCTTTCATTGACGCTTCGCGGTAACGGCGAATGCAATACTGCAGGGCGAAAGTCGGCGCCGCCGTGGTGGTTGCGCCAAAGCTGGACATGCGCTTGAGCCAGCCAAGCGGGTTGCGAATAAAACTGGCCGGCTGCATCAATAGCAGCGGTGCCTGGTAATACAGGTTCGACAGTAGCGTCACCAGGCCCATGTCGTGATGCAGCGGCAGCCAGGACGCAGAGGCGTCGCCGCGTTCGACACTGTAGCCAACAACACCGCCGATACCGCGCACATTGGCGATGACATTGCGATGGCTCAGGATGGCGGCCTTGGGGCGACCGGTCGAGCCCGAGGTCAGTTGCACATGATGGCCGCTGTCAGCCTGGCAGCGTTCCACGCGCACTGGAAACCCTGCGCTGGCAGCGAGGCTCACCTCTGCGCTCGTGACCACGCGTACAGGCAGGTTGGAAAGCAAGCGCTGGAGTGCCGGTGTATTGCTTTCGGATGCGATCAGCAGGCGCGGTGCAAACAACTGACAGGCCACATATATCTGATTGCGCGGTGAGTCTGCCATCAATCTTCCAGGCAGCGCGACGGTGCAAGGCAAGGCGCCAATCAACACGCATCCAGTCAGCAGTAACAAGTGATCGATCGATGCCGGCAGGGCAAGAATAACCAGGTCATTACGAACAACCCCCAGTTCGGTCAGGGCTGAAGAGACCGCCAATGCTTGTTGTGCCAACGCTGCATAGGAAATGCTTTTTTCTTCCCCGTTCTCTTCTATAACAGTAATTTGCCGCAGTGCACTTTGCTGTGGATTATCCAAGGCAGACAAAATAGCATCGATCATTGTTTCCAATTTCCGATCTCCGGGAAGTCAATCAAACAAGTCTGTCAAATATTACAAATTCAATACAGCGCTCTAGTGAGCATACAAACCTGTAGTGCCCGGTCTGGCGGACTTTATGGGATGGAACAGTGTTTGTAAATCGGTCGGGTGAAAGTTTCATAATCTTTCATGTTCGTTTGTAGTCGGCGCTATTGCCCGGTTCTAAAGCAAGTTTATAGTTGTTTAAGTGTCTAAACACTTGTTACTCGGCGTTGGATGTTTTGTATTTAAGTCGTGCGCGCAGTCGTTTACTTTTGTAGTACGTGTCGACTCTTTAGTTGTGGGAGTGTCTCGAATAAGTCGTTGGTAGTGCGGGGTAAGCGTGCTCTTCAAGATCACGTATTTCGGCGCTTCCGGCGTATTCTTATAACGGGCGTACTCGTCGTCCAATGAGTACTTTCTCTCCCGGTTTTGTGTTTGCTGCAGTTACGATGCCTGATCTTCGGGTTACACATTTTGTCTAGTGGTGTATTGAATGGCGGCAGTTTCAGGCAAGCCTCAACCGATTATTTCCCGCGCCTGACGTGTCATTGACTACGCTGTACCTGATCGAAATTACAGACGCGCCCTGTCTCGAACCTAATCCCTTCGGTACGGTTGGCCTATCAAGGATGTGCAGGAGGCCCCCGGGTTTGTACAAATTCAAAACAGCGTTTCTGCTTCTTGTCCTGTTGTGCTCGGGCAATGGCATGCTTTTGGCCGCCCCTACACTGGCCTCTGTGATCAAGGCCGAGGAATCCGATGGCAAGCCTCCCGTGCTGGTGGATGGCGGGCTGCTGGGGGCTTTGGGTGCGGGGATGGACGAGGTTCAAGGTCAGCTCGGCCTGAGTATGCAGTTGCTGGACGCCTGGCGTTTACGCACCGAGCGGGCGGCAGGTGAAGTAGGGCAACTGGTCGAGCAGGCATCCACACATCCTTCATGGAGTGGTGTAGGCGACTTTTTCTTGCTGACGGTTATCTGGTCTGGCGTTTTTTTCGGGTTGATGCTCGCAGGAAGATTGCTGGCGCGTTATTTGTGTACCACGCGTTCGATGGTTGACCGGCCACGCATCCAGACGCTGGTGGGTTATGTGGTGCCCTACATGTTGCCTGCGCTGGTCTCGTTGATGCTGGCCCTGTACGCCAGCCGCATGCTGCAAGACACCTTGGGTCGCTCGTTCGGCCTGACCCTGACCTATGCCGGCAGCGCCGGGGTGTTCTGTGTGGCGCTGGTGCTGTCACTGAGTACCTTGTTTGAAACGGGCCACAAGCGCCGCGCGGTGCAGATTATTCGTCAGTACTCGAAACGGGCGCTGTTCTTGATCGGCTTTTTTTCGGCACTGAGCGACGCAATGAGCAGCCCGCAAATTGCGCGGCAAATCGGCGGCAATATCGCCAGTTGTCTGTCGGTATTCGCCGGCCTGCTGGCGTGCGCCATTCTGGGCTGGCTGGTGGTACGGCTGCGGCGGCCCGTGGCTCACCTGATCCGCAATCGGGCCCTGGCACAACGGCTCGGGCAGCCAGCCTTGCAAGAGTCGTTGCGCATTTTTTCGGTACTCTGGTACTGGCCCGTGCTGCTGATGTTGCTGGTGAGCGCGCGCAATTTACTGGGCGTGGGTGAGGGCAGTGAACGTGCCTTGCGCAGTGCATTGCTGACATCGGGCCTGCTGATCGGCACGGTATTTCTGAGCACGATTCTGCATCATTCATTTCGGGCGCGAACCCAGCATACAGGGGCCTATAAAGAGCGTTTTATCGGTGTGGTTTACGCATTGCTGCGCATTGCCCTGGCCGTGACCTTTATTGAGTTGCTGGCGAAGATCTGGGGTTTCTCGCTGTTGGCCTTCGCTTCCGACAGCAATACCGGCAAGGTCATCAGTGATTCCCTGGGCCATATCCTGTTGATCCTTCTGGTGACCTGGTTGACCTGGGTGGTCCTCGACACGGCCATTCAACAAGCGCTGGAACCGGCCACCAACCGGCGCGGGAGCCATGAGCCCAGTACGCGAATCAAGACCATCCTGCCGCTGGCGCGCAATGCTATCAAAGTGATTCTGGTGGTGATCTGTACCATCACCACCATGGCCAATCTGGGGGTGAACGTCGCGCCCTTCCTGGCTGGCGCCGGGGTGATAGGCCTGGCCATCGGCTTTGGCTCCCAGCAGTTGGTGCAGGACGTGATTACCGGGCTGTTTATCATTATTGAAGACACCATCTCGGTGGGTGACTGGGTGGTGATCGACTCCGCCCATGCCGGCACCGTCGAGGGGTTGACCATCCGAACCCTGCGCCTTCGCGATTCGAGAGGTTTTGTCCATTCGGTGCCTTTTGGTCAGATCAAGGCCGTCATCAACCATTCCCGGCAGTTTGCCTATGCCTTTTTTTCCGTGCAGTTCACCTATGACACCGATATGGACAAAGCGACGGCCCTGATTCGGGAAGCGGGGAGCCAGATCAGCAGCGATCCTCTGCTCAGCCTGAGCCTGCAGGGCTCGCTGACGATCTTTGGCGTCGACAGCATGAACCTCGATGGCGTGACCATAACCGCGCAGTTCCGAACCATGTCCGGGGCGCAGAACACCGTGAGCCGGGCATTCAATGACCGGCTTAAAAAGCTTGTGGATAAGTCGCCGGATGTTCACTTCGCACAGCATTATCCACAGGGGTTTCTGCTGCCCGTGCGGGAGCCGGAACAAACGCTGCCAGCGGACCCCTTGGCGCAACGGTCTACGGTATTACTGACTGATATTCCGCCCAGATCCCAATGAAGGCCTTTTAGCATGAGGCAGTTTGTCAGTGACGGGTGGGCAAGAAACCCGCAAAATGCGGCTATCTTGATTAGGGTCAGCAGCTTTCACGGCTGGTTTTCTGGTATACATCACCGTTCTAAATAGACTGAGCCTGCATACTTTATGCGAATGCGCCTTATGTTATTGGGCGGCGGAAATGCCCTCGGGCAGGCGCTGATTCGTCTGGGTGCCGAGGAAGACATCAATTTCCTAGCCCCGCGCCCGCCGCAAGACGGTTGGGACGCCGCGAGCCTCACGCAACTGCTCGATGACACCCGCCCGGATGCTGTCATCAACCTTGCGTACTACTTCGACTGGTTTCAGGCGCAGACAGTAAGCGAGTCGCGTCTTGCCGCCCAGGAGCGCGCTGTCGAGCGTCTGGCCGAGCTGTGCCAGCACCACAGCATCACCTTGTTGCAACCTTCCAGCTATCGGGTTTTCGATGGCTCGCGTGCGACGGCCTACAGCGAAAAAGACGAACCCGTCCCGCTCGGGTTGCGCGGTCAGGCACTGTGGCGTATCGAACAAAGTGTGCGGGCCATTTGCCCGCAACATGTGCTGCTGCGTTTTGGCTGGTTGCTCGATGACAGCCCGGATGGCACCCTCGGGCGGTTTCTGGCCCAGGCCGAAAAACCGGGTGAGTTGTTGATGGCCGATGATCGACGGGGCAACCCGACGCCGGTGGATGATGCGGCGCGGGTGATTATCTCGGTACTCAAGCAGCTCGATTGCGCGGCGCCGCTGTGGGGCACTTACCACTACGCCGGGCACGAAGCGACAACGCCGCTGGCGCTGGGGCAGGCGATCCTGGCCGAGGCCCGTAACCTGCACGAACTGGCAATCGAAGCGCCGACACCCCAGGCGCACGCCGCGCGGCCCGACGCGGCAGAAGAACCCCAGCACGCGGTGCTGGCGTGCAAAAAAATTCTACACACCTTCGGGATCAAGCCTCGCGCCTGGCGCGCGGCGCTCCCCACTTTACTGGACAGGTTTTATCGTCATGGTTGATGCTCCCGTTTTAATCACCGGTGGTGCCGGTTTTATTGGCTCCAACCTGGTAGACGCCTTGTTGGCCAAGGGCTACTCCGTAAGAATTCTCGATGACATGTCCACAGGCAAACGCAGCAACTTGCCAATGGCCAACTCGCGGGTCGAGCTGATTGAAGGTGACGTGGCCGATGCCGCACTGGTTGCCAAAGTCATGGCCGGTTGCAGCGCAGTGGTTCACCTGGCGGCGGTTGCTTCGGTACAAGCCTCGGTAGACGACCCGGTGCGTACTCACCAAAGCAACTTCATCGGCACCCTGAATGTGTGCGAAGCCATGCGCGAAACAGGGATCAAGCGCGTTGTTTTCGCCTCCAGTGCTGCGGTCTACGGCAATAACGGCGAAGGCGAGTCGATTGTCGAAGACACGCCTAAAGCGCCATTGACACCTTATGCCGCCGACAAGTTGTCCAGCGAGTACTACCTGGATTTCTATCGTCGCCAGCACGGTCTGGAGCCGGTGATCTTTCGCTTCTTCAATATCTTTGGCCCGCGCCAGGACCCCTCCTCGCCTTATTCGGGCGTGATCAGCATTTTCAGTGAGCGTGCTGAAAAGGGCCTGCCGATCACCATCTTTGGCGATGGCGAACAAACGCGCGACTTCGTGTATGTGGGTGATCTGGTCAAGATTCTGGTGCAAGCCGTCGAAACCGAGAACGCTGAAGCGGGTGCCGTGAACGTAGGCTTGAACAAGGCCACTACACTCAATCAAATGCTGGCAGCGTTGAGCGAAGTGGTCGGCGAGTTGCCACCGATCAGCCACGGTCCGGCCCGCTCGGGTGATATCCGCCATTCCCGTGCTGACAATAGCCGTTTGTTGCAACGCTTCACCCTCGGTGAAACCACACCAATGAGTGTCGGGCTGGCACGCCTGCTAGGCCGCTAAGAACCACCCGCCCACAAAAAAGGCGCCTTTCGAAGGCGCCTTTTTTATGATTGCCGGACTTAGAATTTGTAGCCCAGGCCAACCATGTAAACCCATGGGTCCACGTCTACGTTGACCTTGGCACGAGTGCCTGGTGCCACGGCGTTGTTTTCCACAGTGGCGCGGGTGTCGATATCGATATAACGCGCCTGGGCGTTGATCATGATGTTGTCGGTCAGCATGTAGTCAGCACCCAGCTGCCAGGCCATGCCCCAGGAGTTTTTTGCCTTGAAGTTGTCGAACCCTTCGGCGCTGGCACGGCTGCCGACGTGTTCGTCGTAGATCCAGGTGTAGTTGATGCCGGCACCGACGTAAGGCTGGAATGCCGATTTGGTATCCAGTGGGTAGTACACAACGCTCAGGGTTGGCGGCAAGTGTTTGAGGCTACCCAGTTTGCCGTTGGCGGCTGCCAGGCCAGTACCCTTGAGTTTCACGTCATGCTCAAACGGTGTGGCTGCCAGCAATTCGATACCCACATGGTCGGTGATCATGTAAGCGAAGTTCAGACCCAGTTGCGTGTCGCTGCTCATGGTCGCCTTGCCACCCAGATCAGCACCTGCCAACGGGCCTTGATCAACCTTGACGCTGGAGCTGTCGGCTTTCGGGTTTACCGTGATAGCACCGGCACGCACGATGATGTCGCCTTCCGTGTGCGCGTGGGCAAGAGGGGCGACGACGGCGAGCGCAAGGGCGGCTGCGCTGAGCAAAGACTTGTGCATGGGAGCTCCATTTGGATATTTAAAATTTATATAACCAATGATAATGAGCGCCCAGGCCTGTTCAGTTGACCCAGCTCAATGAAAGCGTGAAGTTGTGAAAAATTCGTTAATTGCCCAGAGCTCCTCACCCCAACCCTCTCGCGGAGGGAGAGGGAGCTGATGGGTGGCGTTGCGCAAACCTGCTTTTGCTTTCAGTCCCTTCTCCCACTGGAAGAGGGCTAGGGTGAGGGGCCTTTGGGGTTACTCCGGCAATTCATACACCACGATCCGCTGCGCATCCATCTGATACCCCGCATCCGCCAGTTCGCTAGTGCTGGCCTTGACCTGCAGCGCGCCCACGATCCAGTACGGCTGGTACAACTCGTCGAGTTTGACCCCTTCCTTGCTGGTCACGTGCACGATCTGGTTCGACGGCGGTGGCGGTACATGGATGCAGGCACCGAAGTACGGCACCAGCAAAAAGTCCGTGGTGCGCCCGTCTTCGCTGACTTCAAGGGGCACGATATACCCCGGCAGGCGAATCAACTGACCATCCAGCGCCGGGACCACCGGCGCATTGGGCAAGTCCTGCCTGGCTGCCGGGGCGGCTTCCATATTGCCCATCTGCGAGAGGTCATGCAGGGGCGTCATGTCCGGTGCTTCAGGCGGCGCATCCGCCGGGATCATTTCCGACCAGGTCAGCTCTTTCGGTTCGGCCGCCCACAGCGGCGTCGCAACCAGCAGTAACAGTGCCAGCAGCACGCGAGACATTGCAGACCTTTTCATAAATGTAAGCTCATAAACGAATGGACAGACCATCTGCCAGCGATTGTCGGTAGGCGCGCCAGGCAGGCACGCAGCCCATCAACAGGGCCGCTGCCAGAATACCGCCGAGCAGCGTCCATTCATATTCACTTGGCCACGCCAGTGGCAAATACAACCCGTAGTTCGATTGCACATAGCCTTGCGCGACGGCAATGCACACATACAACAGACCGACACCGGCGATCACTCCGGCGAGTGCCAGAGCCAGTGCTTCGAACACCAGTAACGTGGCGATATGCCAAGGGCGGGCGCCCACGGAGCGCAAGATCGCCATCTCGCGGCGCCGCTCATTGAGGCTGGTCAAGATTGCGGTGAGCATGCCGATCAGTCCGGTCAGTACCACAAACAGCGACACCACAAACAACGCTTTTTCAGCAGTGCTCATCAAGCTCCAGAGTTCCTGCAGGGCTACGCCGGGCAAAATCGCCATCATCGGCTCACCGCGAAAATCGTTGATCTCCCGTTGCAGGGCAAAAGTCGAAATTTTGCTGTTCAGGCCCAGCATGAACGCAGTGATGGCCTGGGGGGTTAGGTCCATATTGCGGGCCTGGTCAGCGCTGATACGCCCGGCACCGTGGGCGGGCACGCCGTTATGCCAGTCGATATGGATTGCTTCCATACCGCCCAGGCTGATATGCAGCGTGCGGTCCACCGGGGTACCGGTGCGCGCGAGAATGCCAACCACGGTGAACGGTTTGTCGTCGTGCTTGACCAGGCTGATCGCCGCCACGCCATGAGCCAGCACCAGTTTGTCGCCCAGTTTGTAATGCAGGGCATCGGCGACTTCGGCACCCAGTACCACTTCGAACGGATCGCTGGCAAAAGGACGGCCGCTGGCCAGTTTCAGGTTTTGCTTGTGGCCGTACTGGTAGTGCTCGAAGTACGCCTCGCTGGTGCCCATCACCCGATAGCCGCGGTGCGAGTCGCCCAGGGACATGGGGATGGCCCATTTCACTTTCGGGTTGTTGGCGAAATGTTCAAAGCTGTCCCAACGAATATTGTTGGTGGCATTGCCGATGCGGAACACCGAATACAGCAGCAGATTGACCGAGCCCGAGCGGGCACCCACGATCAGGTCGGTGCCGCTGATGGTACTGGCGAAGCTGGCGCGGGCTTCGGTGCGGACCCGCTCCACGGCCAGCAGCAGGCACACCGACAGGGCAATGGCGAAGGCGGTCAGCAGTGCGGTAAAGCGGCGGTTGGCCAGGCTGGCCAACGCTAGACGAAACAGATACATCTCAGACCTCTACCGACAGGGCGGCGCGATTGAGTTCAGACAACGACAGGTTACGGTCGAACAGAGGGGCCAGGCTTTGATCGTGGCTGACAAACAACAGGCTGGCACCCGCTTCACGGCATTCGGCAAACAGCAGCTGGATAAAGGCTTCGCGAGCGTCCGCGTCCAGCGCTGATGTGGGCTCGTCGGCAATCACCAGTTCGGGCTGACCGATCAGTGCGCGGGCGGCGGCAACACGCTGCTGCTGGCCGATGGATAACGAGTCTGCACGTCGCTCCAGCAGGGCCGGATCTTTAAGGCCCAGATGGGCCAGCAGGGTTTGCGCGGCGTTATCCACACTGCCGTGGCGTTGCACGGCGCGGCTGGCACGCAGTTTGGAAAAGTGGCAAGGCAGCTCGACGTTCTCGCGAACCGACAAAAATGGCAGCAAATTGAATTGCTGGAAGATATAGCCCGTGTGGTCAACCCGGAAACGGTCACGGGCCCCGGAACCCAGCTCTCCCAGCTCCTGGCCGAGCAAGCGGATGCTGCCGCTGTTGGCTTTTTGCACGCCGCCAAGCAACCCCAGCAAAGTGGTTTTGCCACTGCCACTGGGGCCTTTGAGGAACAGGGTTTCACCTGCTTGCAGGCGAAACGCCGGAATATCCAGTAGCACGGGGTGCCCCGGCCAGCGGAAACTCAGGTCGCTCAGTTCGATAAGTGCTTGGGTCATTGGGGGAGGAGATCGCCTGGGAGTTGGTGGAAGTCTTTCTGTGGGAGCTGTTTAAAACTTCAGCACAGGTGCCTTGGCTGTCACTTCCACGGCTTGCTGACCGCTCGGGCCGATCAGTTGTACCTTGAATTTATGGGTGCCGGGGAATGTCTTGAAAAACTGCGCCAGATCCAGCGCTTTCAAAGCGTCCGGCGTGCTGCAGGTAAACGCATAGTGGGCTTCGATATCGCTGTGATGGTGCTCGCCCTTGGCGCTGCCTTCTTCCGGCGCCGGTTCGAACAGCGGGCTTTTCAGTTCCTGCGCTTCAGCTGTGCAACCGGCGGCCTTGGGGATGCTGAACAGCACCAGTGGGTCTTCCAGTTGTTTGCGTACCGAGCTGACTTTGGCCTTGTCAGCATCAGTGGTAGCAACGTGTTCAAAGCCCACCAGGTTCATCGACGGGCCATCCAGGTCCAGTTCCAGGGTCTGGCCGTCGAGCGCGACATTCAAGCTGCCTACGCCATGTTCATGGGGCGCCAGGCTGCTGTGTTCATGGTCGTGATCATGATCGTCGGCGGCGTGAGCCATCGCCAGCGGCAACAAGGCAAACGGCAAAGCAAGAAGCAAACGGCGCATGGGAGCACTCCAGCAGAAATGTGAAAATATTGTTATGTGATCTTATAACAACTGTTGCGAGAGTTTGCCCGTGTGCTTGGCGTTACGCAAGGCGCGTGGGAGCATGGCTGCAAGAAAATTGAGGAGCACGACGATGGTGCGCATTCGCGGAACGATAGGCGACTGGCCGGTGGATTTGACCGTGGAGCTGGATGAGAGCGACTGGATAAAGCTGGGCGCGCAACTGCACGTCAGTGAGGCACCGATCAGCCAGCCGCCCGCAAAACCTGCGAATCAGGATGATGCCGTGTGGGAAGCCACCAAGGATTTGCTGCGCAAGGCTGGACAGATCAGCGGGCCTGAATTGCTGGGGCAGCTTGAAGCGCTGACCGGCAGCACGGGCGCAGGCAAACGCTTGTTGGTGCGCCTGCGCCATTGTGCCGAGGTGAAAGTGGTTAGCGGTGCTGATTCGCCGATTTACAGCTGGGTTGACGTGGCGTAACAAAAACTCCCGTAGCAGCTGCCGAGGGACGAGGCTGCGTTTGGCAGCTACAGGAACACTGCAACTGTGGGAGCGAGCCTGCTCGCGAAGGTCGTTCGCGAGCAGGCTCGCTCCCACAATAGGGCTTGACCTGCAACAGATTATCTACAGATATGTATCGGGGTTTAGTACAGCGCAGCAAACAGCTTGCGGCGGTAGGTGGTGACCAGCGGGTGATCATTGCCCAGCAGGTCGAACACCTGCAGCAGGGTCTTGTGGGTGATGCCTTCGTTGTAGCTGCGGTTGCGGGTGAACAGTTTCAGTAGCCCGTCCAGTGCGCCTTCATATTGCTGGCGTGCCAGTTGCTGGATTGCCAGTTGATACGCCGCTTCGTCGTCCTGCGGGTTTTGTGCCACGCGGGTCTTCAGGTCGGCCACATCCGGCAAGTCCGCTGCCTGGCGCAAGAACGTCAGTTGCGCCTTGGCCCCGGCCAGTTCGGCCTTGTGCTCGTCGCTCTTGACCGCATCCAGCACCGCTTGTGCTTCAGTCAGCTCGCCACGTTCAGCCAGGCAGCGGCCATACAGGATCAGCGCTTTGGCGTTGCTGTTGTCTTCAGTCAGGATGCTTTTGAGCAAGGCTTCAGCATCGGCAAAACGGCTTTCGGCAAACAGCGCCTGGGCTTGAACCAGCGGGTCTTCAACCGCAGCTTCAGGCATCACCACATGGGGCGCGAGCATGGCACGGATCGCTGATTCCGGCTGGGCTTCCTGGAAACCGTCGACCACTTTGCCGTCCTTGAACAGCACCACGGTGGGCAAGGTCTGAATGCCAATGCGGCCAACAATATCCTGCTCGACATCACAGTTGACCTTGGCCAGCAGCAGTTCGCCCTGATAGTCCTCGGCAATTTGCTCCAGGATCGGCAGCATCACCTTGCAGGGAGCGCACCACTCGGCCCAGAAATCCACCAGTACGGGTTGGTCGAATGAGGCCTGGACCACCAGCCTGTCGAAGTCAGTGGAGGTCACGTCGAAGCTGTAAGAAGGCGTAGGCTGATTCATTTCGTGTCTCGAAGCAGGTAAATAAGAGCAACTATAAAGGCTGGGCGCAGTGGCTGAAAGGCACAGGCTCGCGTTGTGCGTGATACAGGCTGACGTTGCGAAATTCGTGGGGCTCGGCCAGGTCGGGCAGGGTCAGGGCCTTGAGCATGGCCAGTTGCCGATAAAGCGGGTGCTTGAAGTTGCGTACGCGGGAATCGGCTACCAGGGTCTGCTGGCCGCGGCTAGGGAACTGATCCAGCAGCGGCAGGTTTTCGCGGTCGTAGAGCACATCAGCCACCAGGATCAGATCGAACCGGTCCGCCTCGGCAAAAAAATCGCTGGAGTAGCCCAGCGCGACATCGTTGAGCTGGGCATTGGCCCTGCAGGCCGCCAGTGCCAGCGGGTCAAGGTCACAGGCCACCACTTCCAGCGCCCCGGCCCTGGCTGCTGCAATCGCTGCAACGCCCGAACCGGCACCAAAATCCAGAACGCGCTTGCCCTTGACCCACTGCGGTTGCTCGGCCAGAAAGCGTGCGAGCGCCAGCCCGCTGGCCCAGCAAAAGGCCCAGTAGGGAGGTTCGTAGAGAATGCGCCGGGTTTCGTCGGGGGTGAAGGCGCGATCCATATTGTGGGCATCGATCAACCAGAGTTTGAGCGCGGTGCCGGGCAAGTCGGTCGCCACCAGCCGCGCATCACCCAGCAACTCGCTCAACGACTGCTGCAGGCCAAACGGTATATTCATGGTGCTTTGACGAAGGCCAGGGTACCCAGCGCCTGCGTGGTGGGCTGGTTGATGATCCGCGAAGGCAGATGCAGGATCAATTGCCCGGACTGGCTGGCGCGGCCGCGCAGCTCGACCCGCATGCCGGTCGGGAAGGCTTGCGGGTTGAAGCGCAGCTTGAAGGGCAGCGCCTGGCTGTTGCCGAGGATCTTGCTGCTGGCCATCAAGCCTTGGGGGCGGCCACGATCGTCAACGATCAGCATGGCCAGCTCGACCTCGGCGCCTGCCGGCACACCGGTCAGCACTCCGCTCAACTCGCGCTGATATGACGGCAGCGGGCCAAGGTCAGCCGGGGCATCGGTTTTTGGCTGCGTCAGCACTTGGGGCTGTGCCGATTTTGGCGGCTCACTGCTACAAGCGACCAGCAAACTGGCAAGGCACAGCAAAACAAGCGTTCGTAGCGGCATACACGGCTCCAGCGGCAGGTCAGTCGGTGTATCAGATTGTGTAAAAGATAGTAGCCCGTCTGTATACCGTAAAGCCTATGGCTTGTCTTGCCAGTGGGATGCGCTAACATGGCGCTCCCCATTTTTGTTGGCTGCCACCATGCACTGTCCCTTCTGCGGTGCCAACGACACTAAAGTCATCGACTCGCGTCTGGTTGCCGAGGGCGACCAGGTGCGCCGCCGGCGTGAATGCCTGGCCTGTGGTGAACGTTTCACCACCTTTGAAACAGCTGAGTTGGTATTACCCCGCCTTATCAAGCAGGACGGCAGCCGCCAGCCGTTCGATGAAGAAAAGCTGCGCGCCGGCATGCAGCGTGCGCTGGAAAAGCGTCCGGTGAGTGTCGAGCGCCTTGAAGCCGCGCTGGCCCGGATCAAGCACAAGCTGCGCGCCACTGGCGAACGCGAAGTCAAATCGCTGGTTGTTGGTGAACTGGTCATGGGCGAGCTGCAAAAGCTCGACGAAGTGGCCTATATCCGCTTTGCCTCGGTCTATCGACGTTTCCAGGACTTGAACGAGTTCCGCGAAGAGATCGACCGTCTTGCCCGTGAGCCTTCCAAAGAATGATCCAGTCCACAGAACAATCGATTTTAGACACCCATTACATGGCGCGGGCCATCGAGCTGGCGCGCAACGGGCTGTACACCACTCACCCCAACCCCCGTGTCGGTTGCGTCATCGTACGTGACGGGCAGATCGTCGGCGAAGGCTGGCATGTGCGCACCGGCGAGCCCCATGCCGAAGTCCACGCCTTGCGCGCGGCCGGTGAGCTGGCGCGGGGCGCCACGGCCTATGTCACCCTTGAGCCGTGCAGCCATCATGGGCACACCCCACCGTGCGCCGAAGGGCTGATTAGCGCAGGTGTGGCGCGTGTGGTTGCAGCCATGCAGGACCCCAACCCGGAAGTTGCCGGGCGTGGCCTCAAGCGTTTGGCCGATGCCGGTATTGAAGTGCGCAGTGGTGTGCTGGAAGCCGATGCCCGGGCGTTGAACCCTGGTTTTCTCAAGCGCATGGAGCACGGTCTGCCGTTCGTACGGGTCAAAATGGCCATGAGCCTTGATGGCCGCACCGCGATGGCCAACGGCGAAAGCCAGTGGATCACCGGGCCAGAAGCGCGCTCGGCGGTGCAGCGTTTGCGGGCCCAGGCCAGTGTGGTGCTGACGGGTGCGGATACCGTGCTGGCCGATGGCGCCCGCCTGACCGTGCGCGGCCCTGAACTGGGCCTGAGCCCCGAGCTGACCGCGCTGGCGCTCAGTCGTCCGCCGTTGCGGGTGTTGATCGACGGGCGTTTGCGGGTGCCGCTGGATGCACCGTTCTTCAAGGCCGGGCCAGCGCTGGTTGCCACCTGCGTGCCGCCTGCCGAGCAATACCGTACCGGGCCCGAGTGCCTGGTGATCCACGGCGCCAATGGCCAGGTCGACCTGCGCAAGTTGTTGCAGGCGCTGGCCGCCCGCGGCGTCAACGAAGTGCTGGTGGAGGCCGGGCCGCGTCTGGCGGGGGCTTTTGCCGAGCAGGGGTTGGTGGATGAATACCAGATATTTGTCGCGGCCAAGTTTTTGGGCTCTACGGCGCGGCCATTACTGGAGCTGCCGCTGACCCATATGAGCGAAGCGCCATTGCTCAAAATTACCGACATGCGCGCGGTAGGCGATGACTGGCGAGTCACTGCCATACCTGTGCCGTCAGCGAGCGTATAATTCTCAGCCTTCGTGTTACGCAGGCTTTGTTCTCAAGGGGAACGCCATGTTTACCGGCATCATTGAATCCATCGGCAGCATCCGTGCATTGACCCCCAAGGGCGGTGATGTGCGAGTTTCCATCGACACCGGCAAGCTCGACCTGAGCGACGTCAAACTCGGCGACAGTATCGCCATCAATGGCGTGTGCCTGACCGCCGTTGAGCTGTCGGGCAACGGCTTTGCCGCTGACGTCAGCCGCGAGACCCTCGATTGCACCGCGTTCAACGACTTGAAAAGCGGCAGCCGGGTCAACCTGGAAAAGGCCCTGACCCCGACCACGCGCCTGGGCGGTCATCTGGTCAGCGGTCACGTTGATGGCGTGGGCGAGGTGATCTCCCGTGAGGAGAACGCCCGTGCCATCGAGTTCCGCATCCGTGCACCCAAAGAACTGGCCAAGTACATTGCCCATAAAGGCTCGATCACGGTCGACGGCACCAGCCTGACGGTGAACGCGGTCAATGGCGCCGAGTTCTCGCTGACCATCATTCCGCACACCCTGAGCGAAACCATCATGGGGGACTACCGTCCGGGTCGCCGGGTCAACCTCGAGGTCGATTTGCTGGCGCGCTACCTTGAGCGTTTGCTGCTGGGTGACAAAGCTGCCGAGCCGACCTCGGGTGGCATCAGCGAAAGTTTTCTGGCCGCCAACGGCTTTCTCAAATCCTGACGTAAGGGGGTGCCGCGTGGCGCTCAACAGCATCGAAGAACTGGTTGAAGATATCCGCCAAGGCAAGATGGTCATCCTTATGGATGACGAAGACCGCGAGAACGAAGGCGACCTGATCATGGCCGCCGAGTGTTGTCAGGCCGAGCACATCAACTTTATGGCGCGCTTTGCCCGTGGCCTGATCTGCATGCCGATGAGCCGCGAGCGTTGCGAACTGCTCAAGCTGCCGTTGATGGCACCGCGCAACGGTTCCGGTTTTGGCACCAAGTTCACGGTCTCGATCGAAGCGGCCACCGGCGTCACTACCGGCATCTCTGCCGCTGACCGCGCGCGCACCGTGCAAGCGGCGGCCGCCAAGGACGCCAAAGCCGAAGACATCGTCAGCCCGGGCCATATCTTCCCGTTGATGGCTCAAGCCGGTGGCACCCTGGCCCGTGCAGGGCACACCGAAGCGGCGTGCGACCTGGCGCGCATGGCCGGGTTCGAGCCAAGCGGAGTGATCTGCGAAGTGATGAACGACGATGGCACCATGGCCCGTCGCCCTGAACTGGAAGCTTTCGCGGCCGAGCACGGCATCAAGATCGGCACCATTGCCGACCTGATCCACTACCGCATGATTCACGAACGTACCGTTCAGCGGATTGCCGAGCAGCCACTGGACAGCGAACTGGGCCAATTCAATTTGGTGACCTATCGTGATTCAGTCGAAGGCGATGTGCATATGGCACTGACCCTGGGCAAGATCTGCGCCGAAGAACCGACCCTGGTGCGCGTGCATAACATGGACCCGCTGCGCGACCTGCTGATGGTCAAACAGCCCGGCCGCTGGAGCCTGCGCGCCGCCATGAGCGCGGTGGCTGAAGCCGGCAGCGGTGTGGTGCTGTTGCTCGGTCACCCCCTGGATGGCGATGTATTGCTGGCCAATATCCGCGAAACGGCAGACCACGCGCCGGTGAAAAAACCGACCACCTACAGCATTGTCGGTGCCGGTTCGCAGATCCTGCGTGACCTCGGTGTACGCAAAATGCGCCTGATGAGTTCACCAATGAAGTTCAATGCCATATCCGGTTTCGATCTGGAAGTTGTAGAATACGTGCCCTCCGAATAAAGACCGGTCGTGTCCAGTCCGAATTCGTGGCCCAATATCCTAAAGAGCGCATGCAAATGCGCTCTGGCTCTTTAATACGAGACATACCGAATGACCCTGAAGACCATCGAAGGTACCTTCATCGCCCCCAAAGGTCGCTACGCACTCGTAGTTGGCCGTTTCAACAGCTTCGTCGTCGAAAGCCTGGTGAGTGGTGCCGTTGATGCCCTGGTTCGCCACGGTGTGAACGAAAGCGACATCACCATCATCCGCGCACCTGGCGCGTTTGAAATCCCGCTGGTCGCGCAAAAAGTTGCCCAGCGCAACGAATTCGCCGCCATCATCGCCCTGGGCGCCGTGATTCGTGGCGGTACTCCGCATTTCGAATACGTTGCTGGCGAGTGCACCAAGGGCTTGTCCCAAGTGTCCATGCAGTTCGGCGTACCGGTTGCCTTCGGCGTGCTGACCGTTGACTCGATTGAACAAGCCATCGAGCGCTCGGGCACCAAAGCTGGCAACAAAGGCGCAGAAGCTGCCTTGTCCGCCCTTGAAATGGTTAGCCTGTTGGCACAGTTGGAGGCCAAGTGATTTCCGACGAAAGCGATCGTTTCAACCCGCGCGAGCCGAAACCTGCGGACGCTGGCAAGCCTTCCAAGAGCGCCAAGCGCCGTGAAGCGCGTCAACTCGCAACTCAGGCTCTGTACCAATGGCACATGGCCAAGCAGTCGCTGAACGAAATCGAAGCGCAATTCCGCGTCGATAACGACTTCTCCGACGTTGATGCTGCCTACTTCCGTGAAATCCTGCACGGCGTGCCTGCGCACAAAGGCGAGATCGATGCTGCCCTGGTTCCGTGCCTGGACATCACCATCGAAGAACTCGATCCGGTTGAGCTGTCTGTTCTGCGCCTGTCCACCTGGGAGCTGATCAAGCGTGTTGACGTGCCTTACCGCGTTGTAATCAACGAAGGCATCGAGCTGGCGAAAGTGTTCGGCTCCACCGACGGCCACAAGTTCGTCAACGGTGTGCTCGACAAATTGGCGCCACGCCTGCGTGAAGCTGAAGTAAAGGCTTACAAGCGCTAAACCGCGCTGTCGGCCATGGGCGAGTTTGAGCTGATCCGCAACTTCTTCGCTGCCGCGCCCTGTGCGCAGGGCGGCGAGGGTGTTGCCCTGGGTATTGGCGACGACTGCGCCCTGCTGGATGTTCCCTTCGGGGAACAGCTGGCGATTTCCACCGACACCCTGGTAGCCGGGGTGCACTTCGCAGATCCCTGCGACCCTTTCCTGCTCGGTCAGCGTTCGCTGGCAGTGGCGGCCAGTGATTTGGCGGCCATGGGCGCAACTCCTGTCGCATTTACCCTTGCCCTGACACTGCCGACGTTTGACGCCGAGTGGCTGCAAACCTATGCCCGTGGTTTGAACCTGATGGCCCAGACCTGTGGCCTGCGCCTTATCGGTGGCGACACCACGCGCGGGCCATTGTGTCTGACCCTTACAGTTTTCGGGCGAGTGCCCACGGGCCATGCCCTGACCCGCAGCGGCGCGCGCCCCGGTGACCTGCTGTGTGTGGGTGGCGAGCTGGGCAATGCGGCCGGGGCGTTGCCGTTGGTGCTGGGGCAGCGCACCGCGGTATCGATGATAGGCGAACCGTTGCTGGCCCATTACTGGTCGCCACAACCGCAGTTGGCGCTGGGCCAGGCCCTGCGTGGTAAAGCCACCTCGGCGCTGGATATTTCCGATGGCCTGCTGGCCGATTGCGGGCATATCGCGGCGGCGTCGAAGGTGGGGCTGGCGATTGAACTCGACCGGGTGCCGGTCTCGCTGGCGCTGGAAGAGTTCCTGGGCGAGGCGGGAGCGCAACAGGCAGCGTTGAGCGGCGGGGATGACTATGTACTGGCGTTTACCTTGCCTGAGGTTGAGGTGCCGACCCTGCTGGCCGATGGCTGGCCTATCCATGTGATTGGTCGCGTGGTTGAAGGGCAGGGCGTCACGCTGCTGGATGACGAAGGCCTGGACATTACTCCGGCAGTCCACGGCTATCAGCATTTTCGTGCGTGACCCTGTGGGAGCGGGCTTGCTCGCGATGGCAGCGCCACGTTCAGCCTGATACACCGCATCGCCTGTTTCGCGAGCAAGCCCGCTCCCACGGGGCCTGTGTAGCGTAAGTCATCAAACTTTTAGATATTTATCCTCGGTAATTCAGCCTAAGCGTCTGTAGGAACCTCCTGTTACAATGTCGCCTCTGCGAATTTCCAGTACTCAAACTGATCAGGAGCACACGGTGCCTGTCGTTTTCGTTGCCGCTTGCAAATTACCCACCCCCTTTGCCGAGTTCACTATGCATGGCTTCCTTGAGAAGGCCACGGGTCGTGAACACGTTGTGCTCAGTTTGGGCGACGTTACAGACGGTGCGCCGGTTCTGGGGCGTGTGCATTCCGAATGCCTGACCGGTGACGCCCTGTTCAGCCAGCGCTGCGACTGCGGCTCGCAGCTTGAAGCCGCCTTGCAGGCCATTGCCCGCGAAGGTCGTGGCGTATTGCTGTACCTGCGTCAGGAAGGCCGTGGCATCGGCTTGCTCAACAAAATCCGTGCCTACGAGTTGCAAGATGGCGGCGCCGATACCGTTGAAGCCAACGAGCGCCTCGGCTTTGCCGCCGACCAGCGCGATTACGCCATTTGCCTGCCGATGCTGGAGCACGTAGGCGTGCATTCGCTGCGCCTGATGACCAACAATCCGCGCAAGGTCAAAGCCCTGACTGACATGGGCATCACCGTGGCCGAGCGTGTGCCGCTGCACACCGGGCACAACCCGCACAACAAGCTGTACCTGGCGACCAAAGCCAACAAGCTAGGGCACATGATGGGTAACCAGCATCAGAGCGAGGCTGACCCGGCATGACCCGTGGCCAGCGTCGTCGGCGCCTGAGTTTCAGTTGGTGGCAACAGCTGCTGCTGACCCTGCTGCCTCTGGTGCTGGTCTGCTGGTTTTTCGGCAGCGCCGAGCCGTTGCTGCCTGAGCTGGCAATGCCGTTATTTATTGCGGGCGTGGCTTCGATGTTCGTCACCCTGCGCACGTTCGGGCCTTACAAACATGGCCTGATCAATCTGCAGAAAGCCCTCGACACCCCACAGGAACCTGCAGCCTGGGATGAGTTGGCGCGTGCACGTCAGCGGTCCCTGCTGGCGGCGGGGCTGCCCACCTGGATTGCCACGCTGGCGGTGTTTGTCGGGCTTGAAGGCGTACCGCTATTGCTGCTGGTACTGTCAACGCTGGTGCTGTTTTACCTCTATCGCGTCCCCCGCCAGGTAGGCTGATGCGCGTCTGGCTGGCAGCTCTGTTGCTGACTGTCAGCTTTTCTGCCCAGGCTGTCAGCCGCGTGGTGAGCCTGTCACCGTCCCTTTCTGAAATGGTTGTCGAACTCGGCGCCGCCGATTTGCTGGTAGGGCGTCTGGAAGCAGGGGAGCCGTTACCTGAGCTTGCCGGCGTGCCTTCTGTGGGCCGCTACGGGCAACTGGACATGGAGCGTCTGCTCAGCCTGCAACCCGACCTGCTTTTGCTTTGGCCAGGCAGTGTGGGTGTTGCCCAGCGCGAGCAATTGCGTAACCTGAATATCCCCACCTTCACCGCCGAACCGGCAAGCCTCGATCAACTGGCCGATCAGGTTGAAGCCCTGGCCATCGCCCTGGGTCGCCCGCAGCGTGGAAGGGAGCAGGCAACGCAACTGCGCCAACGTCTGGCACAACTGCGTGAACAGTACCGGACTGACGTGCCTGTGCGGGTGTTTTATCAGGTGTGGGATCAGCCGCTGTACACCATCGGCGGCGGGCAAATCATCAGTGATGCGCTGGCAGTGTGCGGGGCAAGCAATATGTTTGACGACCTCAAACTGCCGGCGCCGCAGGTTGGTATAGAGTCTGTGTTACAGCGTAATCCTGAGGTGATTATCGCCGGCACCCAGGCGCAGCTGGATGCCTGGAAAGCCTGGCCGCAGATCGATGCGGTCAAGCATGGGCGTTTGCTGCTATTGGCCGACAAGGGCCTGGAGCGTCCGAGCGGGCAGATGCTGGAAGCGACGGCCAGATTGTGTGAGCAATTACAGAGATAAAAATTATCTGTGGGAGCGGGCTTGCTCGCGATGCAGGTGATGCGCAGTGTCAGGTAAGTCGCGGTGATGCTATCGCGAGCCATCCCGCGCCCACAGGTTTAGAACGTCGGCGTCCAGGTAATTGCCAGCTGCAGCGAGCGCCGTTCTTCGCGGTAGCCATAGTAGTTGCCGTCATAGCTGTACAGCGCGCGGGTGAAGCTTTTGTCCAGCAGGTTATCGACCTTCAGGTCGAGCCGCACTTCTGAGCTGGCCTGCCAGTTGCCGCGTAATCCCAGCAAGCCATAACCGCCAACGGGCTGCTTGTTGTCTTCATCATTGAAGCTGCTGCTCACCGCTTGCCAGCTGGCGCCGACACCTACCTTGTCAAATTGCCGATCCAGATCCAAGCTCAAGGTACGGCGTGCGCGGCGGCTCAGGGTATGGCCGGTATCACGATCGCGCGGGTCAATAATCGCGATACCCAGGCTGCTCTGCCAGCCGAACCATTCTTGCTGCAACGCGCTTTCGAAACCGGTGATCCGTGCTGCGCCGATGTTCTGCTGAATAAAGTCGGCATCGGCCACAATCGCGTCGCGAATATCGGTGCGATACAGCGAGGTTTCCAGGCGACTGGTCTCACTTAGCTGACTGCGCCATTGCAGCTCGTAGCTTTTTGAGTATTCCGGCTTGAGATCGGGATTGCCGAACTGCGGGTAGTACAAGTCATTGAACGTCGGTGCGCGAAACCCTTCACTGTAAGTCAGCATAACGTCGTTGTCGGCGTTCAGCGGCACCGTCAGGCTGGCGCTCCAGGTGTTGTGGCTGCCAAATTGCTGGTTCTGGTCGTGACGCAGGCCCAGCTCGGTCGAGAAGTACTCGCCGTGGAAGCGGTGCTGAACAAACGCGGCGCGGTTCCAGCGGCTGTCTTCCTCGAAAACGGTGCTGCTGCGTACCCGGTCTTGATAGGCGTCGGCGCCGAGGATCAGGCTGTTTTGATCGTCCAGCGTCAGGTTGTTCTGCCAGTTCAGCGAGTCGCGATAGGTGTTGAAGCTGTAGATCTCGGCGCTGAGTTTGTCCCGGGTTTTTTCACGGTTTTCGCTGTGGCCCAGCTCCAGGCGCGAGTTCCAGCGTTCGTTCAGTTGCGCGTCGATAAAACTGCCGACGCTGCTGATATCAAAATCGCTGTAGAGCTGTTGGCCACTGACAGTCTGGGTCTGCGGGTCCCAGCGCCCGAACGAATTGTCGAGTTCGGTCTTGCCGACGTTTTTCATGGCCGTCAGGCCAATTTCAAGCTCCTGGTTCAGGTAGTGGCTCAGGTTCAGGCTCAGTGACTTGTTGCGATAGGCGTCGTGGTCGCTGTCGCTGGGGAAGGATTCGTGGGTGCGGTTGATCCCGGCGGTTTGTTCCAGGCTGCCACTGAGGTTGTAGCGCGTTTGCCCGTCGCCACCGGAGATGCCCAGGCTGTTTTGCGAGCTGCCATAACTGCCCACTGCACTATGCAGGCGAAGCTGCGGGGCTTGATCGGCACCGCGTCGGGTGAAAATCTGGATCACACCGCCAATCGCATCGCTGCCGTAGATCACCGAGCGCGAGCCGCGCAGCACTTCAACCCGCTCGATCTGATCGATATTGAGGTACTGCAGATTACTGTCGGCCGAAGTGGCATTGGCCATGCGCTGGCCGTCGACCAGCACCAGGCTTTGCGCCGACTTGGTGCCGCGAATGTAAATCCCCGGCAAACCGCCGCGTCCACCGCTGCGGGCCACTTGTACACCGGGTACCCGGCCGAGCAAGTCGGTCAGGCTGGTGGGTTGCAGGCGGTCGATATCGTCACGGGTGAACACGCTGTTGGCGCTTGTGCTGTCCGAGCGAGCCTCGACCTGGCGATTGCCGGTGATCAGGATCTGCGGGAGTTTGAGCGCATCTTCGCGCTCCAGCGGCTCTGCAAGCAAAGGGCAGGCGGGGATAAAACCGAGGATCAGAGCAAGACGAAGGCGTTTCATGGTGTCTCAACAGGGTGTTGGGCGGACCGTAGCAGCTGCCGTAGGAACGAGGCTGCGTTCGGTGGCGTAGCCACCGTAAACCATGCCTCGCGGTGTATCAGTATCACCGAGGGGGGCGGATTTACGATCGCTTCGCAATCGAACGCAGCCTGCGGCAGCTGCTACGAAATCGCGCAGACCAAGTGGCTCAGAGCCCCAGGAGTTCCATGCGCTGACGTACCGAGGCTTCGATACCTGCCGCATCCAGGCCGCATTCGGCCAGCATCTGGCTCGGTTTGGCATGTTCGACGTAAATATCCGGCAAGCCCAGGTGCAGCACAGACTTGAGCACGTTTTCACGGGCCAGGAACTCGCTGACGCCGGCGCCTGCGCCGCCCATGACAGCGTTCTCTTCGATGGTCACCAGCAGCTCATGGCTGGCAGCCATTTCGCGAACCAGCTCTTCATCCATCGGCTTGACGAAGCGCATGTCGACCACGGTGGCGTCGATTTTTTCTGCCACTTGCAGGGCTTCTGCCAGTTGCACGCCGAATACCAGCATGGCGACTTTCGAACCCTGGCGACGAATCACGCCCTTGCCGATTTCCAGCGGCTCGAGGTTTTTTTCGATCACTGCGTTCGGGCCTGTGCCGCGAGGGTAACGCACTGCCGCCGGGCCGTTGTACAGGTGGCCGGTGGTGAGCATTTTGCGCAGTTCGTTCTCATCGCTCGGGGTCATGATAAGCATGCCCGGGATGCAGCGCAGGAACGACAGATCGAAGCTGCCTGCGTGGGTCGGGCCGTCTTCGCCCACCAGGCCGGCACGGTCGATGGCGAACAGCACGTCAAGATTCTGCACCGCGACGTCATGCACCAGCTGGTCGTAACCGCGCTGCAGGAACGTCGAGTAAATTGCCACTACCGGCTTGGAGCCTTCGCAGGCCATGCCGGCAGCAAAGGTCACGGCATGTTGCTCTGCAATCGCCACGTCGAAATAGCGCTTTGGATACCGCTCGCTGAACGCAATCAGATCCGAGCCTTCTTTCATGGCCGGGGTGATGCCCACCAGGCGCTCATCGGCAGCGGCCATGTCGCACAGCCACTCGCCAAACACGGCGGAGTACTTGGGCCCGCTGGGTGCCTTCGGTGCAGCTTTCGGAGCATTGAGCGGTTCGAGCTTGGTGATGGCGTGATAGCCGATCGGGTCCGCTTCGGCCGGAGCGAAGCCCTTGCCTTTTTTGGTGACGATATGCAGAAACTGCGGCCCTTTGAGGTCGCGCATATTGCGCAGCGTCGCGATCAAGGTCGGCAGGTCGTGGCCATCGATCGGGCCGATATAGTTCCAGCCCAACTCTTCGAACAGGGTGCCGGGTACCAGCATGCCCTTGGCATATTCTTCTGTGCGCCGCGCAATTTCCCACGCACCAGGCAGACGCGAGAGCACCTTTTTGCTGCCTTCGCGCATGCTTGCATAGGTGCGGCTCGACAGGATCTTGGCCAGGTAGTTGGACAAACCACCAACATTGCGCGAGATCGACATGTCGTTGTCGTTGAGGATCACCAGCATGTTGGCGTCGACTTCGGGCGCGTGGTTCAACGCCTCAAACGCCATGCCCGCAGTCAATGCGCCGTCACCGATCACGGCAATCGCCTTGCGCTCGCTTTTTTGCAAGCGGGCGGCAATGGCCATGCCCAGCGCTGCGCTGATCGAGGTGCTGGAGTGGCCGACACCAAAGGTGTCGTACTCGCTCTCGGCACGACGCGGGAAAGCGGCAATGCCGTCTTTCTGACGCAACGTTGCCATCTGCTCGCGACGGCCGGTGAGGATTTTATGCGGATACGCCTGATGGCCCACGTCCCACACCAGCCGGTCGTCCGGGGTGTCGAACACGTAGTGCAACGCGATGGTCAGCTCAATGACACCCAGGCCGGCACCGAAATGCCCGCCCGTCTGGCCGACGGTATAGAGCAATTCCAGGCGCAACTCATCGGCCAGGGTTTCCAGCTCGGCTTCTGCCAGGCGGCGCAGGCCCGCAGGCGTGCCTGCCCGGTCAAGCAGGGGCGTAGTCGGACGGTTGCGGGGAATCTCTTGAAACGTCGTTGGCATCAGGCGAATCGTTATAGGTATAAGAAGAGGCGGCAGTTTACCTTATGGAACGTAAGCTGCCCACGCAGTCTGGCATTCGTTCGTAAGACCTTGGCATTAGAGCTGTCAGAAAACGTTACCGAGGAGCGCCCTTTAGTGGCGTCGCTCAACGATATAACGTGCCAGTTCACGCAGCGGTTCGGCGGCTGCATCAAAATGTCGCAGGGCGTTGAGCGCCTGGTCGCGCAGCTCAAGCGCATAGCCTTTGGCCTGCTCCAGCCCCATCAGGGCGGGGTAGGTCGGTTTGTCCCGTGCTATGTCGGCCCCCTGGCGTTTACCCAGAGTTGCGGTATCGCTTTCAACATCCAGAATGTCGTCCTGAACCTGAAACGCCAGGCCAATGGCCCGTGCATAAACGCTCAGTGCGTGCAGGTTGTCTTCGTTTGCATGACCGCTGGCCAGGGCGCCCAGTTGCACGCTGGCTTCGATCAGGGCGCCGGTCTTGTGCCGGTGCATGTATTCCAGCGCGGCCTGGTCGAGCTTGAGCCCCACCGAACCGAGGTCGATCGCTTGCCCGCCGACCATGCCCGCCGGACCTGCAGCAAAAGCCAGGGCCGTGACCATGCGCAAACGGGTGTCGGCGTTCAGGTTGCTCAGGCGCGGGTCGAGCAAAGCGCTGAACGCCAGGCTTTGCAGGCCGTCGCCCGCCAGAATGGCGCAGGCTTCGTCGAACGCTTTGTGGGTGGTTGGCTGGCCGCGACGCAGATCGTCATCGTCCATTGCGGGCAAGTCGTCGTGCACCAGCGAATAGGCGTGGATCAATTCCACGGCACAGGCCGCGCCATTGGCTTGCTCAGGTGTACTGCCGAGGGCTTCGCAGGCGGCATAGGCCAGCAGCGGGCGAACCCGTTTGCCGCCATTCATGACGCTGTAGCGCATGGCCTCATAAAGACGGGCCAGCTCGGGAGCCGGAGCGACAAACAGGCTTTCAAGCGCCGCATTGACACGGGCCTGGCTGCTGATCTGGTAAGCATCAATCATTCGGACTGTTCCGCATCAAAAGGCTCTTGTGCCAGCTCACCGTCACGCTCAAGCAGGATCTGTACTTTCTGCTCGGCCTGGGCCAGTGCGCCCTGGCAATCACGGGTCAGGCGGATGCCTTGTTCGAAGGCGGTCAGGGAATCTTCCAGCGACAGCTCGCCATTTTCCAGACGCTCGACCAGTGTTTGCAGGTCAGCGAGTGACTGTTCGAAATCCGGGGAAGCTTTTTTGCGGGCCATGGCGGCATTCTCGGTAGGCGTTAAAACCGGCTGACACTAGCAGACGGCGGGTTTTGGGGCAAATCGACAGGGCGCCCATGTATCCAGGTGAGGGGGTTTTCACTTGTCGCTACTAAACGAGTGGGTGGCAGCCGTACGCAGGTTAGTCGACCGGTGCATCCGGAACCCGGCGCGCCACAAGGGCGCCCTGCGCACGGCCACCATAAAACGCAGGCCGTAAAAAGCACCTTGCGGAGGTGTTGCCTTGCGCCGGATTACAGATCGGGCGACTAAACCCGACCGCTGATTTTGCAGCGATGGCCCGAGACTATTTCCCGAAATTGGCAGGCGCAAGCGAACGGGATTTTTCTCGGAAGTTTCACGAGAATGAAAGCGAAGTGTCGTACGAAAAGACCGAATTTAAAGGCTTATGTTGTGTGCCCTGCCAGCGATTGGATCTGTGCACTGCAGATGTTTCGAGCACGCTGGCGTGGTCACGAGAGAAAAAGCCATGAGTGAAACTCCTGTTGGTTTGAGTGCGCAGCCCGAGGGCTACAGTGACTGGTTGAGCGATCTTAAAGGCCGCATTCATGGCGCCCAGCAGCGCGCCACGTTGGCGGTGAACCGCGAGCTGGTACTGCTGTACTGGCAAATCGGTCACGACATTTTGACCCGCCAGACACAGCAAGGTTGGGGCACGAAAGTGATTGAGCGTCTGGCGCTGGATCTGCGCGCAGCCTTCCCGCACATGAAAGGTTTCTCGCCACGCAACCTCAAATATATGCGTGCCTTTGCCCAGGCATGGCCTGATACGGCAATTGTGCAGCAGGCTGTTGCACAATTGCCTTGGGGGCACAATCTGGTGCTGCTGGACAAACTCCCCGGTCCCGAAACCCGCCGTTGGTATGCGGCCAAGGCCATCGAACACAACTGGTCGCGAAATACGCTGGTCATGCAGATCGAGGGTCGTTTACTGGAGCGCAGTGGCAAGGCCGTGAGCAATTTTGAAAACTTCTTGCCCAAACCCCAGTCCGATTTGGCCCGTGAATCGTTGAAAGATCCTTACCGTTTCGACTTTCTTGGCCTTGGCGCTGATGCGCATGAACGAGAGATAGAAACTGCTTTGGTCAGGCATGTCACCGACTTTTTGCTGGAGCTGGGCGCAGGTTTTGCCTTCGTCGGCAAACAAGTGCTTTTGAATGTGGGAGGTGACGAGTTTTTCATCGATCTGCTGTTCTACCACCTCAAGCTGCGCTGCTATGTAGTGGTTGAACTCAAGGCCGGTAAATTCAAACCGGAGCACCTTGGGCAGTTGGGTTTTTATCTGGCCGCCGTGGATGGGCAGGTCAAGGATCCCCAGGACAGCCCCACCATCGGCCTGTTGCTGTGCTCCAGCAAGAACAAGGTGGTGGCCGAGTACGCCTTGCGCGATAACACCCGGCCCATCGGCGTGGCCGAGTACCAGTTGGTAGAGTCACTGCCAGCAGAGTTGCAGACCAGTTTGCCCAGCATCGAACAGATCGAACGCGAACTGGCGGGTGATGGCGTCGCTATCGAGGAGTGTCGAGTGAACGAGGATTATTTCAGGCATTAAAAAGCCGGCTTGTGGCCGGCTTCTCGGGGGCGGGTTTGGCTTATTTTTGGTAAGCCGTACTCGCCTTCAATCGGGACATCCAGCGCGTTGTGGCTGGTTGTGGGGCGTAGCGGCTTTTTGCTGCCTGGCCCTGCATTCCGGCTCGCGTGCCGCGAGGGGGAGTGCACAAGTGCGACGAATCATACTGGGGTTTGAGTACTTTTCCCAGACCTAAGGTTGTTCGTCCAGTTTGTAAGGCACTGGCGGGCGTCGCTGGCTAAGCGTGGACCACCAGAATACCCAGCCCAGTATCCGTATCTGCTGCGCATGGACTTCTGTTGCGTCAAAGACTTCGTCCGGATACTCCAGGCAGTTGTGGCTGCGGATGCGCAGGCCGTTGTTGGGCAGGCGGTAGAGGTATTTGATGCGCAGCATGCCATCCTGCTCGAGCGCGTAGATTTCACCGTCGACGATTTGGGTCAGGCTGCGGTCGATGGCGACTGTGGAACCATCCTGGATCCTGTGCGCCATGCTGTTGCCAATCATGGGTGCGCAAATGGCCTGGTCGGGGCTGACATCCAGGGCCTGCAGGGTCGAGCAACTGAGCCGCACGGTGCAATCAGGAATTTTCACCACATGGGTTTTGCCTGATCCGTCGGGGTGCAAGGTTTCGTTGTAGAAGGGCGCGTCAATATCGCAGGCATTAGCCGGTTTGGGCTGTCCGGTCTGGGCAGGCGATTTTTCATCGTTGCTGCTGACAAGGCCCGGATGCTTGACGCCCTCGCCGGTACGTAGCCAGCGGCTGTTGACGCACAGCAGTTCGGCGATTTCGTCCAGGCGAGCCATCGGAATGCCCCGTTTGAACCAGTTGTTGACGTGCTGCGGCGTAACGCGGCGATTGGCTGCGAAGTCCGAAGCGGTTAAATGGCACTCCCGCAGGAGGGCTTTCAGGCGATCACCGGATGTATTCATGAACACAGAGTCTACGGGCAAGCCAAGCCTGTTTAAATAAACTAAGCGTTCAAAAAAAAACGGTAAAACCAGAAAATTCCTAGACTTGCAGCGATATTTCCTACTGGCATTGACTGGGCATTTTGCGCGCCGTAAACAGGCTGTTTTATTGCGTTTATGCAGGCATAAAAAAACCCCGGCGAGCCGAGGTTTTTTTTAACCGCTTGCTTAGCCTTTGTAGGCCGCAACCGATTTGGTGATTTCGGCACGGGCAGCTTCAGCATCGCCCCAACCTTCGATCTTCACCCATTTGCCTTTTTCGAGATCTTTGTAGTTCTCGAAGAAGTGCTGGATCTGCTGGATCAGCAGGGGTGGCAGGTCGGTGTACTCTTTCACGTCAACGTACAGCTGGGACAGCTTGTCGTGAGGCACTGCAACCACTTTGG
This sequence comes from Pseudomonas sp. WS 5051, assembly GCF_012985715.1. Classification (NCBI taxonomy): domain Bacteria; kingdom Pseudomonadati; phylum Pseudomonadota; class Gammaproteobacteria; order Pseudomonadales; family Pseudomonadaceae; genus Pseudomonas; species Pseudomonas sp. WS 5051. The sequence continues at coordinate 96,384 of NZ_JAAQWV010000011.1, read as the reverse complement.
CATCGCCGCCGCCGTCGTCAGTCATGTGCAGGATGCCAACCGGGCGAGCACGGATAACCGAGCCTGGAGCTACCGGGTAAGGGGTAACCACCAGCACGTCCAGCGGATCACCGTCGTCAGCCAGGGTGTTAGGGATAAAACCGTAGTTGGCCGGGTAGAACATCGGGGTGGCCATGAAGCGGTCAACGAACAGGCAATCGCTGTCTTTGTCGATTTCATATTTGATCGGCGCGTGGTTAGCCGGAATCTCGATAGCGACGTAGATGTCATTCGGCAGGTCTTTGCCAGCCGGAATCTTGCTGTAGCTCATTGGGCGGTGCCCCCGTTAGTAGGCCAGTTTGTTTGGCCGATTTGGCCAAAAAGTGGCGGCGATTATAGGCGTATTCCTATAAGGACGTCACCCTTGGGCGATCAGTGCTGCGCGCGGTATTCGGGGTGTTCGCTTTGCAGCTGCTTGAGGCGTGCCAGCGTGTCCTGACGATAAAACAGGCTCAGTTGTTGATAGACCAGCGGGTAGGCATGGTTCAACAGGTCGGGTGCGCTGAAAAAGTACTCGCTGGTGACCGCAAAGAACTCCGCCGGGTTTTCGGCGGCATAGGGGTCGATAGGCGCGTGGTCGGGGTTGTGGTGGTCGAGGTAGTGATTGAGATGGTCGTAGGCCTGTTGCATGGCTTGGGTCCAGTCACTGACATGCATGCTGCTGTGCAAGGGCGGCATGCCATTCGCGGCACCATTGAGCATGTCCAGCTTGTGCGCCAGTTCGTGGATGACCAGGTTGTAGCCTTCCCAGCCACCGCTGGCCAGCACGCCCGGCCAGGCCAGAACCACCGGGCCATGCTGCCAGGCTTCACCGCTGTGATGGCCTTCCCATTCATGCTCTACACCGCTGGAATCACGATGGCGCTGGGGGCTGACGAAGTCGTCGGGGTAGAGCACGATTTCGTGAAACCCCTGGTACCAGTCCAGGTCACCCAGGTTGAGCAGCGGCAATTGCGCCTGAGCGGCCAGCAACAGCCGGCCCTCTTCGGTCAGCTCAACCCCGGGCATGGGGGTGAGGTGCTTGGCTTGCAGAAACAATACGCTGCTGTCGCGCAGCCATTTGTCCTGCTCGTCATTCAGCCCGTCGAGAATGCTCAGATGCTGGCGCACGTTGTGCCATACGTCAGGCGTTACCGGGTGCTGCGCAAGGATTCGCTGGCGCCGCCATTCACTTAGAGACCACATGGTGGTGTCTCCCGATCAGGCTTTGGCTTTGGCTGGAGTACGGCCCAGACGGCTGCGGATCACGCCAATAATCATCGGTACCAGCGACAGTAGAATGATGCCCACCACCAGCAGCGACAGGTTCTTCTTGATAAATGGCACATTGCCGAAGAAATAACCCAGAGTGACCAGGCCGCCAACCCACAGGATGGTGCCGAATACGCTGAACATAAAGAAGCGCGGGTAGAACATGCGCGCCACACCGGCAACAAACGGAGCGAAGGTGCGGAAAATCGGCAGGAAACGGGCCATGGTTACGGTTTTACCGCCATGACGCTCATAGAAGTCGTGGGTTTTTTCCAGGTAGTCGCGACGGAAGATTTTCGAATTCGGGTTGCTGAACAAGCGCTCGCCTGCCGTTCGTCCGATAACGTAGTTGGTGCTGTCGCCCATGATCGCAGCCAGCATCAGCAAGCCTGCGAGCAGTACCGGGTCCATGCCGCCGCCGGCAGCTACGGCGCCCGCGATAAAGAGCAGCGAATCACCCGGCAAAAACGGCATGACCACCAGACCGGTTTCGCAAAAAATCACCAGAAACAGGATGGCGTAGATCCATGGCCCGTAATTGTTTACCAGCATGTCGAGGTACACATCGAGGTGCAGGATAATGTCGATCGGGTTGAAATCCATGTGAAGCACCTGTGTTGATGACCCGGCTCTGCAGGTCTGTGCGGGTAGGGATGCGTAGTTAACTACAACAATTGTAGTTTTTTCGTACTTTTTTGAAGAACCGGATTATACGGATTGAGACGAATTCTGCAGTGTGAGTTTGTAGCGAAGCGTGTATTGGTAGTCAAAAGCCGTAGCAGCAGCCTCGTTCCTTCGGCAGCTACTACGCAGAGTTAATCGCCCTTGAGCAGAAAGTTTTCGCTGGGCGCCTCGACATCCAGGGTCTGCACCTGGGCTTCATCCTTCAGATTCACTCCCGATAATTGCCGCCGGCAGGCTTCGCGCATCAGGTACGCCAGCCGATGAGCGGCCATGCCGTAGCTCAGGCCTTCAAGCCGTACATTGGAAATACAGTTGCGATACGCATCGGTCAGGCCGATTTTCGGCGCGTAGGTGAAGTACAGCCCCAGGCTGTCGGGGGAGCTGAGCCCGGGGCGTTCGCCGATCAACATCACCACCATGCGTGCGCCCAGCAGTTCGCCAATTTCGTCGGCCACGGCAACTCGCCCTTGCTCTACCAGAATCACCGGCGACAGCGACCAGCCTTCAGTCGTCGTGTGCTCTTCCATGCGTGCCAGGAAGGGCAAGGTGTGGCGATGCACGGCCAGTGCCGACAAACCATCCGCTACCACCACGGCGACATCGATGCCGCCGGGGTTGGCCGCTGCGTAGTCGCGCAATTGCTGCGCAGAGTCGTCGTTGAGCTTGCGTCCCAGATCCGGGCGTTGCAGGTAGCTGTGGCGGTCAGCCGCGGCACTGTGCAACAGCAGACTCTCGCGCCCGCGCTCGGTTAACTGTGCACTCAGGCCGGGGTGATCAAACGGCAAATGCACCGCATCCCGGGCCTGGGCATGGGCGAATTGAAAGTCGAGCTGGGCCTGGGTCGGCATGCTGGTGCCGGTGCGTCCCAGGGCAATACGTGCGGGGGTCAGGCGGCGCAGTTCCAGCCACGGGTTAAGGTTGTCGGCCATGCCTAGCGTCCTCCCAAATGAGCCAGCGCCTGGCGAAATGCAGGTGGCAGCTGATGGCCGAACTCGATGCGGCCATCGTTCTGAGTAAAAATGCCCACCTTGCTGAGCCACTGTTCAAACTCCGGGGCGGGTTTTAACCCCAGGGTTTTGCGGGCATACAGGGCGTCATGGAACGACGTGGTCTGATAGTTGAGCATGATGTCGTCCGACCCCGGAATGCCCATGATGAAGTTGATCCCGGCCACCCCCAGCAATGTCAGCAGGGTGTCCATGTCGTCCTGGTCCGCTTCGGCATGGTTGGTGTAGCAGATATCACAGCCCATGGGCACACCCAGCAGCTTGCCGCAGAAGTGGTCCTCAAGGCCGGCGCGGATGATCTGCTTGCCGTTGTACAGGTACTCGGGGCCGATAAAACCGACCACGGTATTGACCAGAAACGGCTTGAAATGCCGTGCCACGGCGTAGGCGCGGGTTTCACAGGTTTGTTGATCCACGCCGAAATGGGCGTTGGCCGACAGCGCGCTGCCCTGACCTGTTTCGAAATACATCAGGTTATTGCCCAGAGTCCCGCGATTGAGGCTTAAACCTGCCTCGTAGCCTTCCTGCAGCACATTCAGGTTGATGCCAAAACTGGCGTTGGCGGCCTCGGTGCCGGCAATGGACTGAAATACCAGATCCAGCGGCACGCCGCGATTGATGGCTTCGATCGAGGTGGTGACGTGGGTCAGTACGCAGGACTGGGTGGGGATTTCATAGCGCTGGATGATGGCGTCGAGCATGTTCAGCAGGTCGCAGATCGAGGCAATGCTGTCAGTGGCCGGGTTGATGCCGATCATGGCATCGCCGTTGCCGTAGAGCAGCCCGTCGAGAATGCTGGCGGCAATGCCGGCCGGGTCATCGGTGGGGTGGTTGGGTTGCAGGCGTGTCGAAAGTCGGCCGCGCAGGCCCATGGTGCCGCGAAACCGGGTAACCACACGGATCTTTTGCGCGACCAGAATCAGGTCCTGTACGCGCATGATCTTCGACACGGCGGCGGCCATTTCCGGGGTCAGGCCCGGCGCCAGGGCCCGCAGGCTGTCCTCGCTGGCTGCGTCGCTGAGCAGCCAGTCGCGAAAGCCACCGACGGTCAGGTGGCTGACCGGGGCGAAGGCTTGAAGATCATGGCTGTCGATAATCAGCCGGGTGACCTCATCGGTCTCGTAGGGGATCAGAACTTCTTGCAGAAAATAGGCGAGCGGGATGTCAGCCAGCGCCATTTGCGCGGCCACCCGTTCGCCGTCGTTTTGCGCAGCCACGCCGGCCAGAAAATCCCCGGAACGGGCCGGGCCAGCCTTGGCCATTACATCTTTAAGGCTATCGAAACGGTAGGTCTGGGTGCCAACCGCATGAGAGAAAGTTGCCATTTAGGTGCTCCATGACGCCAGACGCAAGGCGTCTGGCGGGATTCTCAGCGGTCAGTGCAAGGCTTTTTCGGCCTGTTGAATAGCCGCGAATTCCTCTTCCGGCGTACCGGCCACCAAATGGTGCCGACTGTAAAAAGCGAAGTAGGCAATTAATACTCCATAGATCACCGCAGCGCCAATCACCACCCGCGGGTCAACCAGGAAACCGGCCACCACCGCGACACAGGCAAGCACCAAAGCAGTGCCCGAAGTGAAAATCCCGCCCGGCGTGCGATACGGGCGCTCCATTTTAGGGCGGCGAATACGCAGGGTGATATGCGCGGCCATCATCAGCACATAGGAAATGGTCGCGCCAAATACCGCCACCAGAATCAGCAAGTCGCCCTGGCCGGTCAGTGACAGACCAAAACCGATAATGCCGGGGATGATCAAGGCCAGCACCGGCGCCTTGCTCTTGTTGGTTTCGGACAGTTTGCGCGGCAAATAGCCGGCGCGGGACAAGGCGAAGATCTGACGTGAATAGGCGTAAATGATCGAGAAGAAGCTGGCAATCAAACCGGCCAGGCCCACCAAGTTCACAAAGCCGCCCATCCAGGTCGAGCCGCCATACGCCTTGCTCAGGGCTTCGACCAGCGGATTACCCGATGCCATCAAGTGGTGCGCGCCGGCGCCGCCCGGGCCGATCACCAGAATCAGCAGGGCAAAGGTGGCCAGAACCAGCATGGCGCCGATCAGGCCGCGAGGCAGGTCACGCTTGGGGTTCTTGGTTTCTTCAGCAGCCAGCGGCACGCCTTCGACAGCGAGGAAAAACCAGATCGCATAAGGGATGGCTGCCCAGACACCGACATAACCGAAGGGCAGAAATGCGCTGGCGCCCTTGGCCTCGGTGACAGGGATATCCAGCAGGTTGGCGACGCTGAAGTGCGGCACCATCGCGACCAGAAACACCCCCAGGGCAATGGCCGCCACGGCGGTGATGATGAACATCAGCTTGAGCGCTTCCCCGACCCCGAAAATATGGATGCCGATAAAGATGATGTAGAACGCCAGGTAGATCATCCAGCCGCCAATACCGAACAGCGACTCGCAATAGGCGCCGATAAAACAGGCAATCGCGGCAGGGGCGATGGCATATTCAATCAGGATCGCCGTACCGGTGAGGAACCCGCCCCACGGCCCGAAAGCACTGCGGGCAAAGCCGTAGCCGCCACCGGCGGTGGGGATCATCGAGGACAATTCGGCCAGTGAAAAGCACATGCACAAGTACATGGTGGCCATCAGCAATGTGGCGATAAACATTCCGCCCCAGCCGCCCTGGGCCAGGCCGAAGTTCCAGCCGGCGTAGTCGCCGGAAATCACATAGGCCACGCCCAGGCCCACCAGCAGGACCCAGCCGGCAGCGCCTTTTTTCAGTTCACGTTGTTGGAAATAATCGGAGCCGACTTTTTCAAAATCGACAGAGGACGCCGCCGCAGCGGCAGTAGGTTCGCTAGGCATGGGAATTCACCTGTTCTTTTATAGTTTGAGAAAATATGACAGGGAGATAAGCAAGAGCTAGGCCAGAAGGCCCGGTGTAGAGCTATTGATGCCAGTTTGTGGGAGCGGGCTTGCTCGCGATGCAGGCGCTGCGGTCGTTCAGTACAGCGCAGCGATCCTTTCGCGAACAAGCCCGCTCCTACAGGGTTCTGGGTTAGAAGAAACCCAGCGGGTTGATGTCGTAGCTCACCAGCAGGTTTTTGGTCTGTTGGTAGTGGTCGAGCATCATTTTGTGGGTTTCACGGCCGACGCCGGATTTTTTGTACCCGCCGAACGCGGCGTGTGCCGGGTAGAGGTGGTAACAGTTGGTCCACACGCGACCCGCCTTGATGGCACGGCCCATGCGATAGGCGCGGTTGATGTCGCGGGTCCACAGGCCGGCGCCGAGGCCAAACTCGGTGTCGTTGGCAATCGCCAGCGCTTCGGCTTCGTCCTTGAAGGTGGTGATGCTGACCACCGGGCCAAAGATTTCTTCCTGGAAGACGCGCATTTTGTTGGTGCCCTTGAGCAGGGTCGGCTGGATGTAATAGCCGGTTGCCAGATCGCCTTCGAGCTTGGCTACGGCACCGCCGGTCAGCAGTTCAGCGCCTTCGTTCCTGGCAATTTCAAGGTAGGACAGGATCTTGTCGAATTGCTGTTCGGAGGCCTGGGCGCCGACCATGGTGTCGGTGTCCAGCGGGTCTCCACGCTTGATTGCCTCGACCTTGCGCATCACCACTTTCATAAAGTCGTCGTAGATCGACTCCTGCACCAGCGCCCGCGACGGGCAGGTGCACACTTCGCCCTGGTTGAAGAATGCCAGCACCAGACCTTCAGCGGCTTTTTCAATAAAGGCCGGCTCGGCCTGCATGATGTCTTCGAAGAAGATGTTTGGCGACTTGCCACCCAGTTCCACGGTCGACGGGATGATGTTCTCGGCGGCACATTTCATGATGTGAGCGCCTACAGGTGTGGAGCCAGTAAAGGCGATCTTGGCAATGCGTTTGCTGGTAGCCAGCGCTTCGCCTGCTTCTTTACCGAACCCCTGCACGACGTTGAGGACGCCCGGTGGCAGCAGGTCGCCGATCAGTTCCATAAAAACGGTGATGCTCAGCGGCGTTTGTTCAGCCGGTTTGAGCACGATGCAGTTGCCCGCCGCCAGTGCAGGGGCAAGTTTCCAGGCGGCCATCAGCAGCGGGAAGTTCCACGGAATGATCTGCCCGACCACGCCCAGCGGTTCGTGGATGTGATACGCCACGGTATTGCCGTCAATTTCGGCGGCGCTGCCTTCTTGAGCGCGGATGCAGCCGGCGTAGTAACGGAAATGATCCGCAGCCAGCGGCACGTCGGCGTTCAGGGTTTCGCGTACGGCTTTGCCGTTGTCCCAGGTTTCGGTAATGGCCAGCAGTTCGAGGTTTTGCTCAATGCGGTCAGCAATCTTCAGCAACACCAGCGAACGTGCCTGCACTGAGGTCGCGCCCCAGGCATCAGCAGCGGCGTGGGCAGCGTCGAGGGCTTTTTCGATGTCTTCGGCAGTAGAACGCGGGAATTCGGCAATGGCTTTGCCGTTGACCGGCGAGGTGTTGGTGAAATACTGGCCTTTGACCGGTGCCACGAATTCGCCGCCGATGTAGTTACCGTAACGGCTCTTGAACGAAACAATCGAGCCTTCAGTACCGGGTTGTGCGTAACGCATGGTGAGTGTCTCCTGGCTTTATTGTGCTTATGGGAGGACGCGCTGTGGCGCTGGCAAAAGTATGAGCAAGGGCTGGGCCATCTTTGTGCAGGCCTTGTCTTCCAAGGCTTTGCGGGTTTTACCCGGTCGTTGGGGAGAGGGGCTTGTGGCACACCTGATACAGCTGTGGTGACAATTTGTACCAGTCCTGGCACAACCGATGACCGGCCGGTCAGTTCGCGATTGCAAAGGCCGGTGAGCAAGAGGATGCTGGGCGTTCGGTTTGGACTGGATCTTTGTTGCCGCTGAGGGCGAGTTGCCTCTGTTGAGCACGGGACCACCGAGACAGAGCGGAGAACAATAAGAAATGCACAGCACCGATTTGCGCCGTCACGCACGGCAAGTCATTGATGTCACCCGCGGTCGCCCGCAAGGGTGTGACCCGTCCATCGTCCGTTCCTGGCAGCGTTGCCTGGAGGACTATCACCTCGATCCTGCGCAAACCGTAGCCCCGACCGTACTTGAGCAAGGCCGTATCCTTGAAGGCCGCGAGCGTTTGCAGCAGGTGCTGAAAATCGCCGGTCACGAAATGAACAGCCTGCATCAGCAACTCTCCGGTGCCGGGCACGCGGTGCTATTGACTGATGCCCGTGGCGTGATCCTCAACTGTGTCACTGCCCCCTCCGAACGCAAGGTGTTCGAGCAGGCGGGGCTGTGGCTGGGAGCCGACTGGAGCGAAGCCAGGGAGGGTACCAACGGCATCGGTACCTGCCTGGTCGAGCGTCAGGCACTGACCATCCATCAGGATGAACACTTTCGTGGCCGGCACACCGGGCTGACCTGCTCGGCCAGCCCGGTGTTCGATCCGCAGGGCGAGTTGCTGGCGGTGCTCGACGTGTCTTCGGCCCGCCATGAGGCTTCCCGTCAGAGCCAGTTTCATACGATGGCGCTGGTTAATCTGTCAGCGAAAATCATCGAAAACAGCTACTTCCTCGGGCACTTTCAGAATCAGTGGCTGCTGCGTTTTCATCTGCACGCCGAGTCTATCGGATTGTTCAGCGAAGGCATGCTGGCGTTTGATGGCGACGGAGTTATAGGCGCGGTTAACCAGAGTGCCCTGAACCTGCTAGGGCATGTGCGTGGCAGTTTGCTCGGGCAATCGGTCGACAGTGTTTTCGATTGCCCGCGGGATGAGCTTTTCAGTCGGGCCACCCTCCAGGCGAATGCCAGTTGGCCGCTGCATACCCGCGACGGGCGTCGATTATTTGCGGCACTGCGCGGCCAACCACGGAACGGGCCTGCCCCGGCCATGGTGCAAGCCGAACCACCGCGCCCGAGCAGCATCTGCCTGGGTGATGAGGCCCTGCAGACGGATTTTCGCCGGTCATTACGGGTGTTTGAGCGCGATGTGCCGCTGTTGGTCAATGGTGAAACCGGCTCCGGCAAAGAAGCCTTTGCCAAGGCTGTGCATCAAGCCAGCTTGCGCAGCAGCAAGCCGTTTGTGGCGCTCAACTGCGCGTCGATCCCCGAAAGCCTGATCGAGAGCGAACTGTTCGGCTATCGCGGTGGTAGTTTTACCGGGGCACGCAAGGAAGGCATGCAGGGCAAGTTGCAGCAGGCCGATGGCGGCACCCTGTTTCTGGATGAAATTGGCGATATGCCGCTGGCGTTGCAAACCCGGTTGTTAAGAGTGCTGGAGGACCGTGTGGTGGTGCCCATTGGTGGCGAGCCGATGGCGGTCAACGTGCGCATTATCAGCGCCACCCACCGTAACTTGCAGGAGCGCGTGGCGGACGGCAGTTTTCGTGAAGACCTGTATTACCGCCTTAATGGACTGGAAATCGGTTTGCCAGCGTTGCGCGAGCGCACGGACAAATCGCAGTTGCTGGACTTCTTGCTGGCCGAAGAGGCGGGAGGGCAGCGCCTGTTTATCAGCCCGGCGGCACGTGAGGCGTTGCTGGATTTTGCCTGGCCAGGCAACGTGCGTCAGCTGCGCAATGTGCTGCGAACCCTGGCTGCACTCTGCGAAAACGACGTGATCCAGTACGAAGATCTGCCGGCCACTATTCGCCTGGCTCCGCCCAAAGCCCCTGAAGCATGTGAATACCCGCTTGAGGATGCCGAAAAGCAGGCCTTGTTGCTGGCGCTCGAACTGCACCGCTGGCATATGACCCATACCGCGCTGCAACTGGGGGTGAGCCGCAACACCCTGTATAGAAAGCTGCGCAAGCATGGGATTGAGCGGTAATGCTTAAAAGCCCCTCACCCCAACCGTCTCCCGGAGAGTGAGGGGGCTGACCTGAGGCGTTGCGCAAATCCGCTTTTGCTTTTAGTCGCCTCTCCCTCAGGGAGAGGGCTAGGGTGAGGGTTTCAGAATCATCAGGTGCGAAAAGAACCTTGCTACGCTACCCTTCGCCGATGGTTTACGAGGTCAACTATGCACATTCATATTTTGGGTATTTGCGGCACTTTCATGGGGTCGCTGGCGGTTCTGGCCAAAGAACTGGGCCATCACGTTACTGGCTCAGACGCCAACGTCTATCCGCCGATGAGCACCCAGCTGCAGGCTCAAGGTATTGAACTAACCCAGGGCTATGACCCGGTTCAGCTCGATCCGGCGCCAGATGTAGTAGTGATCGGCAATGCGCTGTCCCGTGGCAACCCCGCAGTTGAGTACGTGCTCAACAAGGGCCTGCCTTACGTGTCCGGCCCGCAATGGCTGGCTGACCATGTGCTGCAAGGCCGCTGGGTACTGGCCGTGGCAGGTACCCACGGTAAAACCACGACCAGCAGCATGCTGGCCTGGGTGCTGGAGTACGCGGGCATGGCCCCGGGTTTCCTGATTGGCGGTGTGCCGCAGAACTTTGCCGTGTCGGCCCGTCTGGGTGATACGCCGTTCTTTGTGGTAGAAGCCGATGAATATGACAGCGCCTTTTTCGACAAGCGCTCGAAGTTTGTCCACTACCGTCCGCGCACGGCAATCCTCAACAATCTCGAGTTCGATCACGCTGACATCTTCCCGGACTTGCCGGCCATTGAGCGGCAATTCCACCATTTGGTGCGCACTATCCCGAGTGAAGGGCTGGTTATCCACCCGACCACCGAGCCTGCATTGCAGCGTGTAATCGAAATGGGCTGCTGGACGCCGGTACAAACCACGGGCGTCGATGGTCAATGGCAAGCCAGGCTGCTCAGTGATGACGGCTCTCGCTTTGAGGTGCTGTTTGACGGCGCGCTGCAAGGTACCGTCGATTGGAACATGACCGGCCAGCATAACGTGGCCAACGCCCTGGCGACCCTGGCCGCAGCGCGCCATGTCGGCGTGGTGCCGAGCATGGCGATAGATGGGTTGAGCGCTTTCAAAAGCGTGAAACGACGTATGGAGAAAGTCGCCGAAGTCCACGGCATTACCCTCTACGACGACTTTGCCCACCATCCGACTGCGATCGCGACCACCCTCGATGGCCTGCGCAAGCACATTGGTGACGCGCCCTTGATCGCGGTGATTGAGCCGCGCTCCAACTCCATGAAGCTCGGAGCCCACCGCGATGGCCTGCCGCAAAGCGTGGTGCAGGCGGATCATGTGGTCTGGTATGCCCCGGCCAATCTGGGTTGGGATCTGGCCGCGACGGTGGCATCGAGCCCGGTGCCGACCAAGGTGTGCGATTCGCTGGACGCCATCATTGCCGAGGTCAAGGCCCAGGTTAAGCCCGGTACCCATGTGGTGATCATGAGCAATGGCGGCTTCGGCGGGCTGCATGGCAAGCTGGCGGAAGCGCTGCAATGAGTGGCCCGGAACGCATAACCCTGGCGGTCACCGGTGCTTCCGGCATGCCGTACGCCTTGCGCCTGCTCGATTGCCTGGTGCGCGAAGACCGCGAAGTCCACTTCCTGATCTCCAAGGCCGCACAATTGGTCATGGCAACCGAAACGGATGTCAGCCTGCCGCCAAAGCCACAAGCAATGCAGGCTTTTCTGACTGAATACACGGGCGCTGCCGCAGGGCAGATTCGCGTATACGGCAAGGAGGACTGGATGTCGCCCGTGGCTTCGGGGTCGGGAGCACCCGCTGCGATGGTAGTGGTGCCGTGTTCCACCGGCACCCTGTCGGGGATTGCCACCGGCGCTTGCAACAACCTGATCGAGCGGGCCGCAGACGTGACGCTCAAGGAGCGTCGCCAGCTGATTCTGGTGCCGCGTGAGGCGCCGTATTCCAGTATCCATCTGGAGAACATGCTCAAGCTGTCCAATATGGGCGCGGTAATAGTGCCTGCATCGCCCGGCTTTTATCATCAACCGCAGACTATCGATGACCTGGTGGATTTTGTGGTGGCGCGCATTCTCAACCTGCTCAATATCCCCCAGGACATGCTCCCGCGCTGGGGCGAGTACCATGTGGGCGGCGATGAGTAAGGCGCTATTGGCCCTGCTGGTGGCGGCTCTGGTTTGTGGTTGCGCCAGCGTGCGAACGCTGGATGCGGCCAAGCCGGGCGCTCCCGTTGTGTACTCGGGTACGCGGCTGGACGTGTATGCCCTTGAGGGCGGGTGCTGTGCCAAGGATCGCTTTGGCGCCGAGGCTCCGCGCTATCCGGGCCTGGACCTGCCCGCCAGCGCGTTGCTCGATACCGTGCTATTGCCGTTGTCCGTGCTGACGGTGCTGGGTGTCGGGTTTCAGGCCAGCGGTGGTTTGTAGCCAGCAGGGCGGGTGACTATTTACCCAGCTTGCGCAACTCATCGGATTCGATCACCCGCACGCCATCCTGTTCTTCCAGTGCCAGGCGCCACAGCGCACGGGCCAGCTGGCAGGCTTCGATACCGTGGTACTTGCCCGGAATCAGTTTGGACAGTGGCCCGGCGATCTGTTCGGCCAGACGTGGCTCGACGCGATCGCCCAGTAGCAGGGAAGGACGGGCAATGGTCAGTTGCGGCCAGTTTTGCGCGCGCAGCGACTGCTCCATTTCACCTTTGACCCGGTTATAGAACACCGAGGACTTGGGATCGGCGCCGATGGCACTGACCACCACCAGATGGCGTGCGCCCATCTCCCGCGCGCGTTTGGCGAAAGCCACCACCATGTCGTGATCCACCGCGCGGAAGGCTGCCTCGGAACCTGCCTGCTTGATCGTGGTGCCCAGGCAGCAGAAGGCGACATCGACCCGGCCACTGAGTTGAGGCAGGAACACGGCGGGGTCACCTACCGGGTTTTCCAGGTGCGGATGTGCCGCCAGAGGCTTGCGTGAAGGGGCGAGCACGCGGGTGATGGTGGGCTCGTTGAGCAGGCGGTCAAGTAGCAGTTCGCCGGTAAGGCCGGTAGCGCCTGCGAGCAAAATATGTGAAGGCGTCAAGTGCATAATGTTTCTCCCTTGATACAACCAGCTTAGCCATTCCAGGGTTATTTGCTTACTGCAAAGCCTGTTTCGCTTGTTGTTGACGCAAGCGTTGCCAGTGGTTCAGAACGCCTTTTGGCGCCCAGATTTGCGGTTCGGATGGCTCGTAGCCATCCGCTTGTTCGCGTTCGGCCACGTACTGCCTGGCCAGTTTGAAGGCTTTTTGCAGGTCGTCGGTCTGGTTCAGCGCCTGAGCAAACAAGGCATTGCCGAAGTAGGTAAAGTCGGCTTCTTCAGAGCAGCCAAAAGACACGCGGTCAGCCTGGGATGCGGTCATGATCAGGGTTTTTTCATCCTTGAGCGCGGGGATAAAACCGCCTGAATAGCAGGATGAAATCACGATGATCTTGTCGCGGTTTTTCAGTGGGGCCAAGGCTGCAGCCAGCTCGTCGGCGGGCAGGTCTGCCAGCTCCATGCGCGGTTGATCGAGTACCAGCTCGTGTTCCTGGGTGCCGTGGCTGGTCAGATAAATGAAAATCAGGTCTTCAGGGCCGGTGCGCCCGGCCAGGGTTTTTGCCGCGCGGTACAGGTTTTCGCGGGTGGCCATGGGGCTATCGAGCAGATGGTCGCGGTGGTTCACCAGGGTGATCCGGCCACGGCTGCCAAAACGGCTGGCCAGCATGTCGCTGACGTAATCGGCTTCGCGCTTGAACACGCTCTGCTTGCCGTCGCCCGCCAGCACCAGGCTGTACAGCTCGATTGCCGGGGTGGATGGGGCAACGCCGTCCAGCGCCTTGTTGAGCAATGTGCCCTGGTTGAGCAGCCCCAGCTCCAGCGGGTCGGGCAAGACTGTCCCTTTGGCATCGCGCACTCGCTGGCCGTTTAGCCAGTAGCCGCTTTGTACGGTACCGTCGCTCAGGGTCAGGGTGCCCTGGCCCTGATAGGTGTCTGCGGCGAACTCGCCAACATAGGTGCTGCCGTCGGGCAGGTTCAAATGGCCGGGACCGTTGAAGCGCCACTCGTTGAACATGCCGCTGTAGTGGCTGCCGTCGATGCCTGTCAGTTCGCCCTTGCCGGTTAATGCGCCGTCCTTGAAGTCGCCGCTCCACACATCGCCGTCGGCATTCTCATAGCGGCCCTTGCCGTTGAGCTGGTTGTGCTTGAACGCGCCCTCGTACTGGTCGCCGTCGGCGCTGTTGAAGATGCCGTTGCCTTCAAGTTCGCCATTGACGAACTCGCCGACGAACTCATTGCCGCTGGCATCGCTGCGCCTGCCGGTGCCGTGGGGTTTGCCGTGGGCAAACTGGCCCTGGTACTGGCTGCCGTCTTCCAGCTCCAGATGGCCATCGCCCGAGAACTGGTCATCCTTGAAGTCGCCGCGATAGCTCAGGGTGCCTTGCTTGAGCGTGCCCTCGCCCTCGCGGTTGCCCAGCTTGAACCCGCCCTCGTAGGTGCTGTCGTGGGTGGTCAGGCGGCCATGGCCGCTGTACAGGCCTTGCGCGAAACCGCCGCGATAGCTATCGCCATTGCTGGCGTGCCACTCGCCCTGGCCGTGCCACTGGCCATTTTTGAACTCCCCTGCGTACCAATTGCCATTCGGATAGTCGATACGGCCCTGGCCCTGCAGCAACCCGTTGACCACTTCGCCTCGATAGCGCCCGCCATCGGGCAGGCGTGCGTCGGGCGGTAACAGTGATTCACCGTCTCCACAGGCCGTCAGCAGCAGGGTCAAAGCAAGGGGGGCAAATGGGCGCATAACGGGATCCGGATAATTAAGCCACCGAGTATGCCGCAGCAATGGAAGCTGTCTATAGGCCCGGATGAAACATCGGCAGTTATTGTATGCCAAGGTGCAAGCCTGGGCCGTTGGTCGGTAGGACGTGCTTATAATGCGGCACAAAAATATTCGCTGGAGAGGTGAAATGTTGCTACGCGGCTTGACTTGGCTGGTGCTGTTTCAATTGCTCGGTACCGCCCTCAATCACTTGTTCGTCCCCGTATTGCCCGGGCCCATTATCGGATTGCTGCTGTTGTTGGGCTTCTTGATGGTGCGCGGTCAAGTCAGCGAGCCATTGAGTCAGGCTGCCGGCGGGTTGTTGCGTTATTTACCCTTGCTGTTGGTGCCGCCCGCGGTGGGCGTGATGGTGTACGCCGCCGATATTGCCGCTGACTTCTGGGCGATTGTCGGGGCGCTGGTGCTGTCGCTATTGATCTCGATGGCATTCGTCGGCGTACTGATGCAGCGTCTGCTCAAGAATCACAGCCATCCCGAGGAGCGGCCATGAATCTGCAATGGCAGGGCGCCTGGGAGTCAGTCATCCATCATCCGTTGTTTGGTATCGGTATCACCCTGGGCGCCTATCAACTGGTGCTCGCCGCTTACGAGAAAACCCGCTGGCTCTTCCTGCAGCCGGTGCTGGCCTCGATGCTGCTGGTGATCGGTGTGCTGCTCAGTTGCGGCCTGAGCTACGCGGAGTACCGCAAGAGCACCGATATCCTGAGTATTTTGCTGGGCCCCGCAACGGTGGCGCTGGCGGTGCCGCTGTACCTGAACCTGCGGCGGATCCGGCAGTTGTTCTGGCCCATTTTTACTACGCTGGTAATTGGCGGCGTGTTCGCCACTGCGTTGGTGGTGGGCCTGGCCTGGTGGTTCGGGGCCGAGCACATGATGCTGATGACCCTGGCGCCCAAGTCGGTGACCTCACCGATTGCCATGCTGGTGGCCGAGCAGATTGGTGGTGTGGCGGCGCTGGCAGCAGTGTTTGTGCTGATTACCGGGGTGATCGGCGCAATTTGCGGGCCGGGCCTGTTGCGCCTGCTCGGGGTTCACAGCCCGGAGGCCCGAGGTATGGCCCTGGGCATGACGGCGCACGCGGTTGGCACTTCGGTGGCCCTGCAGGAAAGTGAAGAGTGTGGCGCCTTCGCGGCGCTGGCGATGAGTCTGATGGGTCTGGGTACGGCGGTGTTCCTGCCGTTGGCCGTGACCCTCATGGTGTAAGGGTGAAGCTATGACATTGCCGCTGTTTCCTTTGAATACTGTGCTGTTTCCAGGTTGTGTGCTGGATTTGCAGATATTTGAGGCGCGCTACCTGGACATGGTTGCCCGCTGCATGAAGCAGGGCACAGGCTTTGGTGTGGTGTGCATCCTGGATGGCCGTGAGGTCGGCAATGCACCCCAGGGTATCGCCGGGATTGGCTGTGAAGCCTTGATTCGCGATTTTCAGCAGCAGGACAACGGCCTGCTGGGCATTCGCGTCGAGGGCGGGCGGCGCTTTGAAGTGCTGGGCACTGAGTTGCAGCGCGATCAGCTACTGCTGGCGCAAGTCGAGTGGCTGGATGACGCCCCCGAGCAGCCCCTGCAGGAAGAAGACCAGGACCTGCTGGCCTTGCTCAAGGCGCTGGCCGAGCACCCGATGGTGGCGGCCCTGAACATGAACACCGAGGTGGCGGGGCAACAGTCGCTGTCCAATCAACTGGCGTACCTGTTGCCCTTTGCCGAGGCAGACAAGATCGAACTGCTGCAGGTCAATGACCCGCAGCAGCGTCTGGACGGGATACAAGTGCTGCTCGATGAGATCCAGGGCGAAGCCCTCAACTGATCTCAGTAGGCGTAGCGCAGCAGTTCCCTGGACAAGTGCCCGAGCATGAAAAACCCGTAGAGCGCAGTGACTGACGGCAAGATCAGCCACCAGATTTTCTGCGGGACCGGCTCAAGGGGCATGTATCGCTGGCTTAACGCCAGAGCGAATGCGTTGACAGTGATGGCGAGCAGGGCCCCAGCGGTGATGTCCGTTGGCCAGTGAGCGCCCAGGTACACCCGCGACATCGCCACGGTTATCGCCAGCAGGCAACCCAGCAATACCCAGGTGACGCGCATGCGTTGTGGCTGGTTGCGCCCGGCCAGAATGGCCAGGGCTATAAAAAATGCGAATGCCCCTGAACTGTGGCCGCTGGGCATGCTGTAGCTGGTCAGCGGGTCCACCAGCACTTCGGGGCGCACCCGGGCGAAGAAGTGCTTGGTCGCGGTATTGGCCAGCGCGGTAAACAGCGTGACCCCGCCAAAGAACCACATTGCCCGCCATTGCCGGGTAAACAGCAGAATGACGCACACCAGGGCTGCCGCCAGAAACTGGGTACGGAAGTTGCCGATTTGCGTCACCAGCACGGCGGCGCTGTCCATGGCACTGCTGCGATGCTCTTGTACCAGGGCCGTGATGCCCTGGTCGAAGGCGGTCATGTGTGGATAACCGATAAAGACGGCCAGTAGCAGGGCGAAGCTGAGTGTGCCGATCAGCAGCGTGGCCCGGGGTTGGCGACGGATACTGGCATTGATGCTCAGGCCCAGCAGGGCGGCGAGGCCCGCGGCAACAATGGCGGCCTGTAGCCAGAAGCCTTCGGGCAGTGGCAGGCGAATGGCAGCACCGGTGGCCCAGCCCGGTAGCAGGTACGCCACCGACCAGCCTGCTCCGGCCAGCAGGCTGACGCCGATAAAGCGCGGGATCGGCATGTCGCACATCCCGGCCACCATCGGCAGCATGGGCCGCAGCGGGCCGATAAAGCGCCCGACCAACAGGCTGACAATACCGTAGCGATGGAAGTAGCTCTCGGCCCCGTTCATCCATTCGGGATGAGTGCGCAAGAGGGGTAAGCGGCGAATGTTCTGGTGGAAGCGCCTGCCCAGGGCGTAGGACACCGCGTCGCCGAGCAACCCGCCGAGAAAGCCCAGCAGCAGGGTTTGGCCCAGGGACAGGGCGCCGCTGCCGGCCATGACGGCAATGGCGAACAACAATACGGTGCCGGGAACAATGATGCCGGCAATTGCCAGACACTCCACGCAAGCCACAATAAACACCGCGAGGCCCAGCCACTGCGGGTTGGCTGTCAGCCAGCCGGTGATGCTATCGAGCCATGGGCCCATGTTCCGATTTCCTTGTCTGCTTATTAGGTTGTTTGTAGGCGCTACAGTCTTGAAGCTGGCCCGGCTCTAGTTATGGGAGTGGGTTTGCACGCGATGCAGGCCCCGCGGTCTGTCAGGACAATTGCGGCGATGCCATCGCGAGCAAACCCGCTCCCACAGGATCAGTTGTGCTCCAGGGTGATGAAATCCCGCCCCTCAACCTGCCCGCGACGCAGCGGATTACGCGTGCAATACGCAGCGTAGTCAGCATCGACAAAGCGGTACATCAAATGCTCGTCGCGCCCGTGGGGGATGCCCAGACGGGTGGTCTGGATAATTTTCGAAGGTTGTTCTCTGACGTCATCGACCCACAAGCGTTCGGGGTCGAAACATTTTGCATCCCATTCGCGCACCTTCAACCCCAGCGCTTTGCACAGCAGGGTTTGCCCCGCACACAGTTTGTGTTCGGGCCGGGGGTTGCCTTTGGCGTCCGGGTTGTTGCGTTGCATCTGCGCCAGGCTGTCCGGGCCCGCCAGCTCATCAAGCCAGGGATGGGCCGATTTGATCAGCACTGCGTTGCCGGGGCCGTGGGCGCTGAAATTCAGCGAGTCGCCGCCGCGGGCGTAATACATGTAGATATGCCCGCCATCGAGAAACAGCGCCTTGCGCTTGTCGGTATAGCCCAGCGAGGCGTGGCTGCCTTTGTCGGTGAGGTAATAGGCTTCGGTTTCGATAATCCGGGCGCTGAGCCACAGCCCGTTGACCCGATGGCGAATGACTTTGCCCAGCAGTTGGCAAGCAACAAGCTGGGCATCTCGATCGAAAAAGTCATCAGGCAGCATCATGGGCATGTGCAGGACGGTCAGTGGATAGCTGAAAAGGTGCAGATCATAGCAAGTCATGCTTAATCGGGGCTGAACGCAGTGTATTTGTGGTCCATTTCGACCATCCGCCTGCCACCGCTGTGCGTGAGGCGGCGGGACCGCTATAATCGGCCGCTTTCCTCCCTGCCAAGACCCTTGAGACCATGACTGAGTCCGTTCTTGACTACATGACCCGCCTGGGTCGCGCTGCTCGCGAAGCCTCCCGCGTGATCGGCCGTGCCAGTACGGCGCAGAAAAACCGTGCCCTGCACGGCGCTGCTGCTGCATTGGATGCCGCACGTCTGGAGCTGGTTGCTGCCAACGAACTGGACCTGGCCGCCGGCCGGGCCAACGGCCTTGAGCCGGCCATGCTGGAGCGCCTGGCGCTGACCCCTGCACGCATCGACAGCATGATTGTCGGTTTGCGTCAGGTGGCAAGCCTGCCAGACCCCATCGGCGCGATTCGCGACATGAGCTACCGCCCTTCGGGTATTCAGGTCGGCAAGATGCGTGTACCGCTGGGTGTAGTCGGAATCATCTACGAGTCGCGTCCTAACGTGACCATTGATGCTGCCAGCCTGTGCTTGAAGTCGGGCAACGCAACCATCCTGCGCGGTGGCTCCGAGGCGATTCACTCCAACCGTGCCATTGCAGTGTGCATCCAGCGCGGCCTGGCCGAAGCCGGTTTGCCGCCCGCCGTGGTGCAAGTGGTTGAAGTGACCGATCGTGCCGCTGTCGGCGCGCTGATCACCATGCCCGAGTACGTTGATGTCATCGTGCCTCGCGGCGGCAAGGGGCTGATCGAACGGGTCAGCCGTGATGCCAAGGTGCCGGTGATCAAACACCTGGACGGCATCTGCCATGTATACGTCAGTGCCCATGCCGATCTTGCCAAGGCGCAGCGCATTGCGTTCAACGCCAAGACCTACCGTTATGGCATTTGCGGCGCGATGGAAACCCTGCTGGTGGATCAGGCCGTCGCGGCAGAATTTTTGCCGGCAATGGCTGAACAATTTCGCGCCAAGGGCGTCGAACTGCGCGGTTGCGAGCGTACCCGGGAGTTGATCGACGTGGTTGCCGCCACTGAAGACGACTGGAGCACCGAGTACCTGGACGCCATCCTGTCGATTCGTATCGTGGAGGGTCTGGACCAGGCGATTGAGCATATCAATCACTATGGCTCCCATCACACCGACTCGATCGTCACCGAACACCAGGGCGATGCCCGGCGTTTTATGGCCGAAGTGGACTCCAGTTCCGTGATGCTCAACACACCAACCTGCTTTGCCGATGGATTTGAATACGGATTGGGTGCGGAGATTGGCATTTCTACTGATAAGCTGCACGCCCGCGGCCCGGTGGGTCTCGAAGGTCTGACCTGCGAGAAGTACATTGTGGTCGGCGATGGCCAGTTGCGCGGTCAGGAGCCAGTCTGACTTGGTCAAGCTGAAAGCGTCAGCGCCGGCACCTGTGATCGACGTGTTACCCCAGCGCATAGGCGTACTGGGCGGAACCTTCGATCCGGTGCATATCGGTCATCTGCGTGGCGGGCTGGAAGTGGCGGAGATGATGGGGCTCGACGAGCTGCGTCTTACCCCCAATGCCAGGCCACCGCACCGTGACACCCCCCAGGTGTCAGCCCACGACCGTTTGGCGATGGTCGAGTGCGCTGTCGCAGGAGTGGCTACGCTGGTAGTGGACGCCCGGGAGCTGCAAAGGGACAAACCGTCCTACACGATCGATACACTGGAATTGATGCGGGCCGAGATGGCCGCGTATGACCAGTTGTTTTTACTGTTGGGTTGGGACGCGTTTTGCGGCCTGCCCACATGGCATCGCTGGGAAGAGTTGCTCCAGCATTGCCATATCCTGGTGCTACAGCGCCCGGATGCCGACAGCGAACCGCCGGATGCCTTGCGCAACCTGCTGGCAGCGCGCTCGGTAAGCGACCCGCTGGCCCTGAAGGGGGCAAGCGGACAGATTGCATTCGTTTGGCAGACGCCGCTCGCGGTATCCGCCACCCAGATCCGCCAACTGCTGGCCAGCGGTAAGTCGGTACGTTACCTGGTGCCCGACGCGGTCCTGGCCTACATCGATGCGCACGGGCTTTACCGTGCGTCGAACTGAAAAAGGGTGTGTTTCAAGGCGCCAATTGTCGTGTATTGAAACACCCGAACATACGAGCAAAACGAGTTTTATATGACTGACAAAGATGTAAGCAAAGTAAAGCGCAAAGGCACCTTCAAAAGCGCGCCATTGCCGGAAAAAACCTTCAGCGCCGAGCCTCTCAAGGGTGAAGAGCTGGTCAAGGTTGCTGTTGCCGCCCTGGAAGACGTCAAGGCCCAGGATATCCAGGTCATCGACGTGCGTGACAAGCACAGCATCACTGACTTCATGATCATCGCTACCGGTACTTCGAACCGTCAGATCGGTGCGATGCTCGACAAGATCCGCGAAGCGGTGAAGGCTCTGGGCGTCAAGCCGCTGGGCGAAGAAGGCAAGGGCGACAGCGACTGGGTTCTGCTGGACATGGACGACGTGATCGTTCACATGATGACCGCCAGTGCCCGTCAGTTCTACGACCTGGAGCGTCTGTGGGCCGGTGCTGAACAAAGCCGTGCAGGCAGCGCTGCTCACCACAGCCCGGAAAACACCCATGAGCACTTCCTGAAGCTCAACAAAGACCAAGAGTAAGGGTTCGCTGTGCGCCTGCGTTTGATCGCTGTCGGTTCGCGTATGCCCAAGTGGGTGGAAGAAGGCTGGCATGAATATGCCAAGCGTCTGCCATCCGAGCTGGCACTTGAACTGGTGGAAATACCGCTCAACACCCGTGGCAAGAATGCTGACGTGGCCCGCTTCATCCGCCAGGAAGGCGAAGCCATGCTGGCCAAGGTAGGCCCGGGCGAGCGCATCGTAACCCTCGAAGTGCACGGCAAACCGTGGAGTACCGAGCAGCTGGCGGTTGAGCTTGACCGCTGGCGCCTGGATTCGCGCACGGTGAACTTTATGGTCGGTGGCCCGGAAGGGCTGGCGCCGGAAGTCTGTGCCCGCGCTGACCAGCGCTGGTCGCTGTCGCCATTGACGCTGCCGCACCCGTTGGTGAGGATTCTGATCGGTGAGCAGTTGTATCGCGCCTGGACAGTGCTGTCCGGGCACCCGTATCACAAATAGTCAGCGCTCTGAATGACTCAGCCGATCCGCCTTAAAGACCACGAGAAAGACGCACGCCTTGTGCGTGGACGAGTCGTGGTCGGTGCGATTGTGGTCGTGACGCTGATTTGTGTGCTGCTCGCGCGGCTTTATTACCTGCAGGTGGTGCAGTACGACTACCACTCCACCTTGTCAGAGAACAACCGGGTGCATGTGCAGCCGATCCCGCCTACCCGCGGTCTGATTTTTGACCGTAATGGCGTGGTGATCGCAGACAACCGCCCCAGCTTCAGCCTGAGCATGACCCGCGAACGCTCTGGTGACTGGCAGCAAGTGCTCGACGTTATTGTTGAAGTGTTGCAGCTTGCGCCCGAGGATCGCGCCCTGTTCGAAAAGCGCATGAAGCAGGGGCGGCGGCCGTTTGAGCCGGTGCCCATTCTATTTGAGCTCAACGAAGAACAGATCGCCCGGATTGCCGTAAACCAGTTCCGCCTGCCCGGGGTTGAAGTGGTTGCGCAACTGGTGCGGCATTACCCTCAAGGCGCGCATTTTGCGCACTCGGTGGGTTACATGGGGCGGATCAACGAAAAAGAGCTTAAAACCCTCGATCCGGTCAATTACAGCGGCACCCACCATATCGGCAAAACCGGCATCGAGCGTTTCTACGAAGCCGAGCTGCATGGCCAGGTGGGTTACGAAGAAGTCGAAACCAATGCCCGTGGCCGCGTGTTGCGAGTACTCAAGCGCACCGACCCGATCCCTGGCAAAGACATCGTACTCAGCCTCGATATCAAACTGCAGGAAGCAGCTGAAGAGGCGCTGGCAGGGCGTCGTGGCGCAGTGGTGGCACTCAACCCGATGACGGGGGAAGTGCTGGCGATGGTCAGCCAGCCGAGTTTTGACCCCAATCTGTTCGTGACCGGCATCAGCTTCAAGGCCTATGCCGAGCTGCGTGATTCGATTGACCGACCATTGTTCAACCGCATCCTGCGCGGCCTGTATCCGCCGGGCTCGACGATCAAGCCTGCAGTGGCGATTGCCGGCCTGGACAGCGGCGTGATCACCGGCTCCTCGCGGGTGTATGACCCCGGCTATTACCAGCTGCCCAATTACGATCACAAATACCGTAACTGGAACCGTAGCGGTGATGGCTACGTCGATCTGGATACCGCAATCATGCGCTCCAACGACACCTATTTTTATGACCTGGCCCACAAGCTGGGGATTGACCGTCTGTCGAGCTACATGAACCAGTTCGGTATCGGCCGCAAGGTCTCGCTGGACATGTTCGAAGAGTCCGCCGGGCTGATGCCGTCCCGCGAGTGGAAACGTGCCACCCGACGCCAGGCCTGGTTCCCGGGCGAGACGCTGATTCTGGGGATTGGCCAGGGCTATATGCAGTCCACCCCCTTGCAACTGGCCCAGGCCACCGCGTTGATCGCCAGCAAAGGCAAGTGGATCCGTCCGCACCTGGCCAAGACCATCGAGGGCGTACCGCCGGTGGACCCGGACCCGGTGCCGGATATTGTCCTGCGTGACCCGTCCAACTGGGCCAAGGTCAACCACGGCATGCAGCAAGTGGTGCATGGCGCTCGCGGCACGGCGCGGGTGGCGGGCGTTGGCGCGCAATACCTGATTGCCGGCAAGAGCGGTACGGCCCAGGTGGTGGCGATCAAGCAGGGCGAAAAATACGACCGTTCCAAGGTGCAGGAGCGTCACCGCGACCACGCCTTGTTCGTCGGCTTCGCGCCGGCCAACAACCCGCAGATCACCGTCTCGGTGATGATTGAAAACGGCGAAGCCGGCAGTCGTGTCGCCTCGCCCGTGGTGCGCAAGGTCATGGATGCCTGGTTGCTGGGTGAAGACGGCAAACTCAAACCCGAGTACGGCGGCCCCGTAAAGGCAGAGGTTCCGGCCAATGATGAGTAATTTTGACCGCATCCTCTCCAGTGAGGACGTGATGCGTCGCCGTGCCACGCTGCTTCAGCGTTTGCATATCGATGGCCCGCTGCTGATTCTGCTGCTGACCCTGGCGGCTGGCAGCCTGTTTGTACTGTATTCGGCCAGCGGCAAAAGCTGGGACTTGCTGAGCAAACAGGCGACTTCGTTCGGTATCGGGCTGGTATCGATGTTTATCATCGCCCAGCTGGAACCGCGATTCATGGCGCGCTGGGTACCGATCGGCTATCTGATCGGGGTGATGTTGCTGGTGGTGGTGGATGTCATGGGCCACAACGCCATGGGCGCCACTCGCTGGATCAATATCCCCGGGGTGATTCGCTTTCAGCCCTCCGAGTTCATGAAAATCCTGATGCCTGCGACCATCGCCTGGTACCTGTCCAAGCGAACCTTGCCGCCGCAACTCAAGCATGTGGCGGTCAGCCTGATGCTTATCGGGGTGCCTTTTGCCCTGATTGTGCGCCAGCCCGACCTGGGTACGGCGCTGCTGGTACTGGCAGGCGGTGCGTTTGTATTGTTCATGGGCGGTCTGCGCTGGCGCTGGATCCTCAGCGTACTGGCAGCGACGGTTCCAGTGGCGGTGGCCATGTGGATCTTCGTGATGCACGACTATCAGAAGCAGCGCGTGCTGACCTTCCTCGACCCTGAAAGCGACCCGCTGGGCACTGGCTGGAACATTATCCAGTCCAAGGCCGCGATTGGTTCGGGCGGGGTGTTCGGCAAGGGCTGGCTACTGGGTACCCAGTCGCACCTGGACTTCCTGCCCGAGAGCCATACCGACTTCATCATCGCGGTGATGGGCGAAGAGTTCGGTCTGGTCGGCATTTGCGCGCTGCTGCTTATTTATCTGTTGTTGATTGGTCGTGGCCTGGTGATCACCGCCCAGGCCCAGACCCTGTTCGGAAAATTGCTGGCAGGCAGTCTGACCATGACGTTTTTTGTTTATGTTTTCGTCAACATCGGTATGGTCAGTGGCCTGCTGCCGGTGGTGGGCGTGCCATTGCCCTTTATCAGTTACGGCGGCACTTCGCTCGTGACGCTGTTGTCAGCGTTCGGGGTTTTGATGTCGATCCACACACATCGCAAGTGGATCGCACAAGTTTGATTAAGGTGAATTATTCAATGCAAGCAATGCGTGGCTGGGCTGCTCGATACGCGTCGTGGGTAGGCCTGCTGGGTCTGTTCGGGACCGCACAGGGTGCGCTGGCCGGTGACTACGAAGGCTCGCCCCAGGTGGCTGAGTTCGTAGGCGAAATGACCCGTGATTACGGATTTGCCGGCGAGCAGCTGATGGGCGTGTTCCGCGAAGCCGAGCGCAAGCAAAGCATCCTCGATGCCATTTCGCGCCCGGCCGAACGGGTCAAGCAGTGGAAAGAATACGGCCCGATGTTCTTGACCGACGCTCGCGTCGCCCGCGGTGTAGATTTCTGGCGTGAGCACGAAGCCGTACTGGCCCGCGCCGAGCAGGAATATGGCGTTCCGGCCCAGGTGATTGTGTCGATTATCGGCGTCGAAACCTTTTATGGTCGCAACACCGGTAACTACCGCGTGATCGATGCCTTGTCGACCCTGGGTTTCGATTACCCGCCTCGCGCCGAGTTTTTCCGCAAGGAACTGCGAGAGTTCCTGTTGCTGAGCCGCGAAGAACAGGTTGACCCGCTGACCCTGAAGGGTTCCTATGCCGGAGCCATGGGCTTGCCGCAGTTTATGCCGAGCAGCTTTCGCGCCTATGCCGTGGATTTCGACGGTGATGGCCATATCAATATCTGGAGCAACCCGGACGATGCCATCGGTAGCGTTGCCAGCTACTTCAAACGTCATGGCTGGGTAGCCGGTGAGCCGGTGGTGATTCGCGCCGATGTGACCGGTGATCGCGCCGATGAAGGCCTGACCCAGGGCATCGAACCGGTCAAGACCGTCGGGGAGTTGCGAGCGCTGGGCTGGTCGAGTCATGATGCGTTGCGCGACGATATGCCGGTCACGGCGTTTCGTCTGGAAGGTGCCGACGGCCCTGAATACTGGATGGGCCTGAAAAACTTTTATGCGATCACACGCTATAACCGAAGCGTGATGTACGCCATGGCAGTGCATCAACTGTCCGATCTGCTGGTTCAAGCACGGGGCAACAAGTAATGCCGTTTCTAGCGACCCGTACACCTTTGAAACTCGCCGCCTGCGCCGCTGTTGCGTTGCTGCTGGTGAGCTGCTCGAGCAGTCGCTCGACGCCCCCGCAAACATCGACCGCGGTCAGTTCCAAGCCGGGCCTGGATATCAACCGTGCCCACAAGGACGGTGCACCGTGGTGGGATGTTGACGTTTCGCGCATTCCCGACGCCACGCCGACCCTGCACACCGGGCCTTACAAGGCGGCGCCGTACTCGGTGCTGGGCAAGACCTATTTCCCGATGCAAGAGTCCAAGACCTATGTGGCCTCGGGCACCGCGTCCTGGTACGGCACCAAGTTTCACGGCCAGAACACCGCCAATGGCGAGGTCTATGACCTGTACGGCATGAGCGCGGCGCACAAGACGTTGCCGCTGCCCAGCTACGTCAAGGTGACCAACCTGGATAACGGCAAGGCCGTGATCCTGCGCGTCAACGACCGTGGCCCGTTTTATTCGGATCGTATTATCGACTTGTCCTACGCTGCTGCCAAAAAGCTCGGCTATGCCGAAACCGGTACGGCCCGGGTCAAGGTTGAAGGTATTGACCCTCAGGCCTGGTGGGCTCAGCGCGGTCGCCCTGCGCCACTGATGCTCAACGAACCGAAAGTGGCCCAGAACACCGCCCCGACCGTGTCCACCGGCAAGGTTGAACAATGGACTCCGCCCGCACAGCAGCATGCTGCCGATGTGGTTCCGGTCAGTCCAATGGCCAAGGGCCAGGGTACCTACCTTCAGGTCGGTGCCTTTGCCAATCCGGACGCTGCCGAGTTGCTTCGTTCCAAACTCAGTGGCATGGTCAGTACCCCCGTGTTTATCAGTTCGATTGTGCGCAATCAGCAAACCTTGCACCGTGTACGCATGGGGCCAATAGCTTCGGCGGGTGAGGTGGCACAAACACAAAACAGCGTGCGCCTGGCCAATCTGGGCCAGCCGAGCGTTGTGACGTCGGATCAGTAACACCGAACAAAGCGTTGGGCCCTGAGCAGTCGGGGCCCAAACGCAGTTGCAGAGGTCAAGAATAAAAGCCCTTCCAGGGGCCGGGACTGCAACTGAATACGCGGCAGTCAGTCAAACGACTGCCTGTACAGTTTTGCCCGCGAGGGTAAGTTTCCATTAACAACTTCGAGAGACGGATGAACATCACCACCTTTGCCAAACGCCTGTGCCTGCTAGTACCGCTGATCGTCACTCCTGCCGCCTGGGCAGTCGAGATGATGCCGTCGCCACCACAACTTGCAGCCAAGTCCTATGTTCTGATGGATGCCAGCAGCGGTAACGTGCTGGTCGAGAACAACGGCGACCAGCGTCTGCCGCCAGCCAGCCTGACCAAGCTGATGACCGCTTACATCGCGACTCTGGAAATCCGTCGTGGCCAGATCGGCGAAAACGACCCGGTAACTGTCAGCGAAAACGCATGGCGCACCGGTGGTTCGCGGATGTTCATCAAGGTCGGCACCCAGGTGTCGGTCAGCGACCTGCTGCATGGCATCATCATCCAGTCGGGTAACGACGCCAGCGTCGCCCTGTCCGAGCACATTGCCGGCAGCGAAGACGCTTTTGCCGACATGATGAACAAGACCGCCGGTGAGCTGGGCATGTCCAACAGCCACTTCATGAACCCGACCGGCCTGCCGAACCCGGATCACTACTCGTCGGCTCACGACATGTCGTTGCTGGCTCGCGCCATCATCCACGAAGACCCGACTCACTACGCGATCTACTCGCAGAAAGAGTTCTTCTGGAACGGTATCAAGCAGCCTAACCGCAACCTGTTGTTGTGGCGCGACAAAACCGTTGATGGTCTGAAAACCGGTCACACCGACGAAGCCGGCTATTGCATGGTGTCTTCGGCCGTACGTGATGGCATGCGCCTGATCGCCGTGGTGTTCGGCACCAACAGTGAAGCGGCCCGTGCTGCAGAGACCCAGAAGCTGCTGACCTACGGTTTCCGTTTCTTCGAAACCCAGACCTTCTACCAGAAGGGCACCGAGCTGGCTCAGGCTCCGGTCTGGAAAGGCACCACCAACCAGGTCAAGGCTGGCCTGGCGGATGACCTGACCATGACCCTGCCAAAAGGCCAACTGAAAAAGCTGGCTGCAAGCATGACCATGAACCCGCAACTGATGGCCCCTATCGCCAAAGGTGATGTGATCGGCAAGGTTGAGGTCAAACTTGACGACAAGGTTGTGCACAGTGCTGACCTGATCGCCCTTGAGCCCGTCGAGGAAGGTGGTATTTTCCGACGCGTGTGGGATAGCATCCGTCTATTCTTCTACGGGCTGTTCAACTGATTGCACCCACCTGTGTGACCCCGCGCCTACCCTGCGCGGGGCCACCTTTGTTGTTCCGGGCTTACGAGGCCAATACGCCATGAGCGATACCGAAGTAAAGGCGCCAAAGATCGAATTCCCCAACGTGGATTACCCGGTTAAGGTGATCAGCGACACGGGTGTGGGCAATAAGGACAAAATCATCGATATCGTCAAGAAACACGCGACGGTCAACGATGATCGTGTCGATGAGCGCCAGAGCACCAACGGCAAGTACACGACGATCCAGCTGCATATCGTGGCAACTGATCAGGATCAGCTCTACAACATCAACAGCGAATTGCGAGCCACCGGCTTCGTACATATGGTGTTGTGATGTCGCAGGTCTTGGGTATTCGTGAGCTGGGCCAGCTTGATTACGAGCGCACCTGGCTGGCGATGCAGCGTTTTACCGATGAGCGCAAGCTGGTGCCGGACACGCAAGACGAAGTCTGGCTGGTGCAGCACCCGCCGGTGTTTACCCAAGGCCAGGCAGGCAAGGCCGAGCATCTGCTGCTACCGGGAGATATCCCGGTGGTGAAGTCGGATCGCGGTGGCCAGGTGACCTACCACGGCCCCGGCCAATTGGTTGCCTACCTGATGCTCGATGTGCGCCGGCTGGGCTATGGCGTACGTGAGCTGGTCACGCGGATGGAACAGTGCCTGATCGACTTGCTCGCCAGCTATGGCGTGAGCGCTGCAGCCAAGGCCGATGCGCCGGGCGTGTATGTCGATGGCGCGAAAATCGCCTCTTTGGGCCTGCGGATCCGCAATGGCTGCTCCTTCCACGGTCTGGCCCTGAATGTGGACATGGACCTGGAACCGTTTCGACGGATTAACCCCTGTGGCTATGCGGGGCTGGCGATGACCCAGCTGCGTGACCATGCAGGGCCGATTGAATTTGCCGAGGTTGGTGCCCGGCTGCGCTCGCAGCTCGTCAAACACCTCGACTATGCTGAGCAGACGACCCTGACGGGCGGAATCGATTGATATGACTACTGCGCAAGACGCTGTTCAAACCCTGATCCCAACGCTGGATATCTCAGAACGTGCGGCCCGCGCCAGCGAGGCCCGTTCCAAGGTTGAGACCGGCGTCAAGTTGCGCGGTGCCGAGAAGGTTGCGCGTATCCCGGTAAAGATCATTCCGACCACCGAACTGCCGAAGAAGCCTGACTGGATTCGCGTACGCATTCCGGTTTCTCCGGAAGTCGACCGTATCAAGTCCCTGCTGCGTAAGCACAAGCTGCACAGCGTGTGCGAAGAAGCCTCCTGCCCGAACCTGGGCGAATGCTTCTCGGGCGGTACCGCGACCTTCATGATCATGGGTGACATCTGCACCCGTCGTTGCCCGTTCTGTGACGTGGGCCACGGCCGACCGAAGCCACTGGACACCAATGAGCCGGAAAGCCTGGCGATTGCCATCGCTGATCTGCGCCTGAAGTACGTGGTGATCACCTCGGTAGACCGCGATGACCTGCGTGACGGTGGTGCCCAGCACTTTGCCGACTGCATCCGCGAAATCCGCAAACTGTCGCCGGGCGTGCTGCTCGAAACACTTGTTCCGGACTACCGTGGGCGCATGGATGTTGCGCTTGAAATCACCGCAGCCGAGCCGCCGGACGTGTTCAACCACAACCTCGAAACTGTGCCGCGCCTGTACAAGGCTGCGCGTCCGGGCTCCGATTACCAGTGGTCGCTGACCCTGCTGCAACGCTTCAAGCAGATGATGCCGCACATTCCGACCAAGTCGGGCCTGATGCTGGGGCTGGGCGAGACAGACGAGGAAGTGATCGAAGTGATGAAGCGCATGCGCGAACATGACATCGACATGCTGACCCTGGGTCAGTACCTGCAACCGTCACGCAACCACTTGCCGGTCCAGCGTTTCGTACACCCGGACACCTTCGCGTGGTTTGCCGAGGAAGGCTACAAAATGGGCTTTAAAAACGTGGCATCCGGTCCGCTGGTACGTTCTTCGTACCACGCTGATGAACAAGCCAAGCTGGTCAAATCCATGCTGGTGAGTGCCTGACTCCATGACTAACCGGCTCACCGCGCCAGTGTCCTTCAAGGCCCATAGCGCGGTGCCCGCGTTGCCCGCTGGCGGGGTGATCGCCCTGATCGCCCCGGCAGGCCCTGCCGAACTTGACCTGAACCTCGCGACCCAATGGATGCATGCACGCGGCTACCAGCTGCGGGTCTATCCGGGGGTGTGGCAGCGGGAGGGTTATCTTGCCGGTTCTGATGCAGAGCGTTTACGCGACCTGCATGAGGCTTTTGCCGATGACAGCATTGATGCCATTTTCTGCCTGCGCGGCGGCTATGGCAGCCCGCGCTTGCTCGATGGCATCGACTTTGAGCTGTTGCGTCGTCATCCCAAGCCGTTTGTCGGCTACAGCGATATCACCGCGTTGCATCTGGCGATCACCCGTTACGCGGGCTTTGTGACCTTTCACGGGCCAATGGTGAACGCTGATCTGCTGGGCAACAAACAACCGCCTACCGAAACTTCATTGCTGCGTATGCTCGGCGGGCAACAGCCGCCCGTGCTGGAGCATCCCGCGGCCTGGCCGTTGACGACCATTGCCCCGGGCTGCGCCAGTGGCCGTTTGCTGGGTGGCAATCTGTCGATGATCTGCGCGGTGATGGGCACGGCGTTTGAACTGGACAGCGAAGACATCATCCTGTTTATCGAAGACGTCAACGAACCGTTGTACCGGGTCGACCGTCTGCTGACGCATTTGCGCCTGGCGGGCAAGCTCGACAGGTTGCGCGGAGTGCTGGTGGGGGACGTGGCCGGAGTTGATGTTGCGGCGCTGGAGCGGTTGCTCACCCAGGAGCTGGGCGGTCTGGGTATTCCGGTGCTGGCCGGTTGGCGCAGCGGGCATTGCGATCCGAACCTGACCTTGCCGATGGGTGCGCAGGTCAGGCTGGATGCTGATCAGCAGTTGCTGGTGCTTGAGCAGGATGTAGTTGTAAGCGCCTGAACCTGAAGACCCTCTCCCATAGGGAGAGGGTAGCAACCTTACCGGCTACGCAAACTCTCCAGCAGCTTGTGGCTCGGATAGCCGTCTGCTGGCCAACCCATGGCCTGCTGCGCGCTGCGAATAGCCTTGCGGGTATTGGCGCCGATAATGCCGTCTGCATTACCCGCATCATAATTGCGCTGGCTCAGCAGCATTTGCAGTTCGACGCGCTCGGAGCGGCTCAGCGGTCGGTCGTCTTTTGGCCAGTCGGCCAAAATGGTCCCGCCACCGTTGAAACGTTGCGACAACAAGCCCACGGCCAGTGCATAGGATGATGAGTTGTTGTAACGCAAGATGGCGCGGAAGTTATCCAGTACCAGAAACGCCGGGCCACGATAGCCTGCAGGGAGCAGCAGGGCAGCGCTTAACTGCTCTGAGCCTGCCGCGCTGGCAGGTACCTTGACTCCCAGTTTTTGCCATTCGGCAACGCTCTTTTTGATTGCGCCATCTGCCAGGGCGTAATCGAACCCGGCAGGTAGCGTCACTTCAAAGCCCCACGGCTGGCCTTGCTTCCAGCCCGAACTTTGCAGGTAGTGGGCAGTCGAGGCCAGGGCATCTGCCGAGCTGTTCCATATATCACGACGGCCATCACCATCGAAATCCACGGCGTGGGTTTCATAGGTGGTGGGGATGAACTGGGTCTGGCCCATTGCGCCCGCCCACGAGCCGAGCATTTTCTCGGGGCTTATATCGCCTTCCTGAATGATCTTCAGTGCAGCGATCAATTGGCTTTGAGCAAACTCCGGGCGACGCCCTTCATAGGCCAGGGTCGCGAGGGAGCGAATGACTGACTTGTTGCCCTGGAACGAGCCAAAATTGCTTTCCATGCCCCAGACCGAAACCAGCGCCTGGCGATCAACGCCATAACGCTGCTCGATGCGGCCCAGCAGTTCGGCATTCTGCTCCAGCAAACGCTGGCCATTACGTACACGCAAAGGCGACAGGGCACCGTCCAGGTACTCCCAGACCGGGCGGCTGAATTCGGGCTGGCTGCGGTCGGCCTTGATCACGCTCATGTCTGGCGTAATGCCGGCAAAGGCGTTATCGAATACCAGCGGGTTGATTCCGGCTTTAAGCGCCTGGGCGCGGAAATCGGCTTGCCATTCGCTGAAGCTTTGAGTGGGCTGAACAAGAGGGGTGTCGGTGCCTGGCACTGGCGCGCTGCTGATGACCGCAGGTGCCGGAGGTACCACAGGCAAGGTTTGAGCATCGGCTGCGGTCGGTTTCTCTGCGCAGGCGACTAAAAGGATGACGCTGGAAGCAGCGATCAGTTGGCGCATCGGCCAACGGCGTGTATGACGTGAGAGCATGCGCAGGTCCAGGTAATGCAAAACAGAAGCAGACCTTATCATCCCCGCCGTCAGGCAGCCAGAAAGTAAAAAGCCTCCCGGTCTCTCGACTGGAAGGCTTCGCGGCGGTAGCTGCCTTTGCCTTTGGCGGGGCGTTCCTGGCGGCTGCGGAACAGGGGTTGGGCAACAATGGATTTGGCCTTGTTGGGGCGCTTGCTCATGGCATGTGCTCTCGCTTGAGTTGAACAAGCGCAAATCATCGGCCGGTTTTTTCGTATTGTCTACAGGATAGTGATCGGTGGGAGCGGGCTTGCTCGCGTTAGCATCAACGCTATCAGCCTGTCAGGCCGCGACGCCCGCATCGCGAGCAAGCCCGCTCCCACAGAAAGCAGTGTTTATTCAGCTGGCAGATTCAGGCGTTGCCCGCACATCAGCAGCACCAGACGACTCAGGCTGCTCCAGGCAGACCCTGCTGCCTGGCCCTTGATCTGGGCATCGATACGCTGCGCGTCCAACAACAATTGTGCCCAGCGCTGCGCCGAATAACGCTGCAAGGCTTTGCTCATCAACGGTTTGCGCTTGTCCCACACCGGTGGTCGCGCCTGGCTGAACGCCTTGTCCAATGGCGTGCCCTGGCTGTACTGCAGGGCAATATTGGCCAGTACCCGCAGCTCACGCGCCAGGGCCCACAAGATCACAGGAGGCTCTACGCCTTCACCGCGCAAGCCTTCGAGCATACGCAGAGCATGGGCAGCTTCGCCGTTAAGTACCGCATCCACCAGGCCAAACACATCAAACCGCGCACTGTCAGCCACTGCGGCTTGCACGGTTTCGACAGTGATTTGCCCGTCTTCAGCCATTAACTTGAGCTTTTCGATTTCCTGCGCAGCAGCCAGAAGATTGCCTTCGACCCGGGCTGCTATCAGTTCCACCGCATCATGGGTGGCCGACAGCCCGGCCTGCGACAAGCGCTGGCGAATCCATTGCGGCAACTGGTTGGCGTCCACCGGCCAGATCTGCACGAACTGGGTTTGCGCCCCTTCAATCAGCGCCTTGCCCCACTTGGTCTTTTGCGCACTGCCGTCGAGTTTGGGCAGGCTGATCAGCAGCAGGGTGTCTTCGGCAGGGCGCGAGCAGTATTCGATCAACGCCGCAGCACCCTTGTCGCCAGGCTTGCCCGAAGGCAGGCGCAGTTCCAGCAGGCGCTTTTCGGCAAACAGCGACATGCTGGCACCGGCTTGCAGCAGCGTGCCCCAGTCAAAGCTGGCGTCGGCGCTGAACACCTGGCGCTCATCGAAACCCTGCTTGCGGGCGGTACTGCGGATGGCGTCGGCGGTTTCCTGACACAACAACGGGTCATCGCCGCTGATGATGTAGACGGGCGAAAGAGGGCCTTGCAGATGCTTGGCGAGTTGGGCGGGAGCGAGTTTCATAGGACCATAACGATAGCGGGGCGCTTGAGCGCCCCGTATGCCTTACTGGTTTTGCAGTTCGAGAGGCGACTGTTGAGGAGTTTCCTCTTGAGCCTTGCGTGCAGCTTCGATGGCATCGGCTTCAGCCTTGGCCTTCGCTTCGGCTTGCTGTTGCAGTACTTCCAGCTGGGCCGGGGTCAATTGCTCCAGGCGCAGAACCAGTTGCTGGATCAGGTCGCGGCGCATTTCCTTACGGATCATGTCGCCTTCCTGGGTGCTGCCTGCCACGTTACTGCCATCCTGCAGGTAGACTTTGTAGGCTTCAACCTTGTCGCTCAGCAGCGTCAGATGGCTAGGCCCCTGAATTTCGTATTTCACTACGTTGTTCAACTGATACTCGGCGGTACCCGAATTGCCGGTGTAGCTGGCAGAACGCTGGGTTTCCTTCTCGTCGGTCAGAACCAGTTTGTATGGTGCGTTGGCAGTGATTTTCACGCCGCTGTTTTCCAGCACCTGACGCAGCTGGCGCACAGTGTCGCCATAGGCGTTGCGCGCGCTGACATCGAGTTCGGTGATCGTCAGCTGGTTGGTGCCGGTACCGCGCAGTTGAAAGCCGCAGGCGCTCAACAGAACTGCGAGACCCATCACCAGCAAGTTGCGTTTGATCATGTGTTGCTCCCCTTGAAACCAGATGGGCCGACCACGCGGCCCTGAAGGTCTTGTTGGGCGCCCGCGCATGACGCGGGCGCCTGTTCCAGTTAGCTGGCGACGATATTGACCAATTTGCCTGGTACCACGATCACTTTGCGAATCGTCAGGCCTTCTGTAAAGCGCAGTACGTTTTCGTTGGTGCGGGCAGCAGCTTCAACCTCTTCACGGCTGGCAGCAGCTGGCATTTCAATATGCCCGCGCAGCTTGCCGTTGACCTGGATAACCAGTTGCAGGGTGTCTTGAACCAGCGCGGTTTCATCCAGGGTTGGCCATGCAGCGTCGATGATTGCACCTGCATGCCCCAACCGGTTCCACAGCTCATGGCTGATGTGCGGTGTGATCGGCGCCAGTACCAGAGCTACAGTCTCGAGACCTTCCTGCAGCAGGGCGCGGTCTTGTTCAGTCGCTTGCGGTGCTTTTTCGAGCACGTTCATCACGGTCATCACCTGGGCGACGGCGGTGTTGAACTTGTGGTGCTGGCCGACGTCCTGGCTGGCTTGCTTGATAGCCTGGTGGATGGCACGGCGAATGACTTTTTGCTCATCGTTCAGGCTGGCGATATCCAGCGCGCCCGGCAGGCCTTGGCCTACATGGGCATGGGCCAGGCGCCATACACGCTTGAGGAAGCGGTGGGAGCCTTCAACACCCGAGTCGGACCATTCCAGGCTTGCGTCAGGCGGCGAAGCAAACATCATGAACAGGCGGCAGGTGTCTGCGCCGTACTGTTCGATCATGTATTGCGGGTCAACACCGTTGTTGAGCGACTTGGACATTTTCTGCGTGCCGCCGATTTCCACCGGCAGGCCGTCACTCTTCAGCGTGGCGCCGATGATCTTGGCCTTGGCATCACGTTCGATTTCCACGTCGTCCGGGTTGAAGTAATCCTTGCCGCCGTTGTCCAGCGTACGGAAGTAGGTCTCGGCGATTACCATGCCCTGGGTCAACAGGTTCTTGAACGGCTCGTTGGAGCTGACCAGGCCTTCGTCACGCATCAGCTTGTGGAAGAAGCGCGCGTACAGCAGGTGCAAAATGGCGTGTTCGATACCGCCGATGTACTGGTCCACCGGTAGCCAGTGGTCTGCTGCCGATTTCTCGACCAGACCGCCTTCATAGTGCGGCGAGGCGTAACGTGCGTAGTACCACGACGACTCGACGAAGGTGTCCATCGTGTCGGTTTCGCGTTTGGCCGGTGCGCCACATTTAGGGCAGCTGCACTCGTAGAATTCAGGCATGCGTGCCAGTGGCGAACCGGCGCCATCGGGTACGACATCTTCTGGCAAGACCACTGGCAGCTGGGCTTCAGGTACTGGTACGTCACCGCAGGTATCGCAATGCACGATCGGGATCGGGCAGCCCCAGTAGCGCTGGCGGCTGATGCCCCAGTCACGCAGGCGGAACTGGGTGCGCGCCTGGCCCAGGCCTTTGGCAGTCAGGGCGGCTTCGATGGCGGCGAATGCGGCGTCGAAATCCAGGCCGTCAAATTCGCCGGAGTTGATCAGCGGGCCGTGCTCGTTGTAAGCGTCCTGCCACGGTGCCGGTGACTCGTCGCCAGCACTGGTACGCACAACCGGCTTGATCGGCAGGTTGTACTTGGTGGCGAATTCGAAATCACGCTCGTCGTGTGCTGGTACAGCCATCACCGCGCCGTCGCCGTAATGCATCAGTACATAGTTGGCGACCCATACAGGAAGCTTTTCGCCGGTCAGCGGGTGCTCGACGAACAGGGAGGTTGGCAGGCCCATTTTTTCCTGGGTTGCCATGTCGGCTTCTGCCACGCTGCCGCCTTTGCACTGGGCGATAAACGCTTGCAGCTCGGGGTTGCCCTGCGCTGCCTGGGTGGCGAGCGGGTGCTCGGCAGCCACAGCGACATAGGTCGCGCCCATCAAGGTATCAGGGCGGGTGGTGAAAACCTTGAGCGCGCCTGCTGAGCCGATGGACTCGACGTTGTAAGGGAACTGCACTTCCATGCCGCGGGATTTGCCAATCCAGTTGCGCTGCATGGTTTTGACCTGCTCGGGCCAACCCGGCATATCGTCGAGGCTTTCAAGCAACTCATCCGCATAAGCGGTGATCTTGAAGTAGTACATCGGGATTTCGCGTTTTTCGATTACCGCGCCCGAACGCCAGCCACGGCCGTCGATCACTTGCTCGTTGGCCAGAACGGTCTGATCCACCGGGTCCCAGTTCACGGTGCCGTTTTTACGGTAGATCACACCTTTTTCGAACAGGCGGGTGAACAGCCATTGTTCCCAACGGTAGTAATCCGGCTTGCAGGTCGTGATTTCGCGGGACCAGTCAACGGCCAGACCCAGGCTGCGCAGCTGGGTTTTCATGTAGGCGATGTTTTCGTAGGTCCACTTGGCCGGCGCCACCTTGTTCTTCATGGCGGCGTTTTCAGCCGGCATGCCGAAGGCGTCCCAGCCCATGGGCTGCAGGACGTTCTTGCCAAGCATGCGCTGGTAACGGGAGATCACGTCACCGATGGTGTAGTTGCGCACGTGCCCCATGTGTAGCTTGCCGCTTGGGTACGGGAACATCGATAGGCAGTAGAACGTCTCTTTGCCTAGATCTTCGCTGACTTCGAAGGACTTTTGGTTGTCCCAGAATGATTGGGCGGCGGCTTCTATTTCACGGGGCTGATATTGTTCGTGCATGGCTACTTGTACTGATAAAGGGTGGCCTAATCCTCTTCAACATAGACCGGCGACAGTGTTGCCCGGTCAGGTTGGAGCAGGGGTTACAGGAAGTCCCGTAGCATACATGACCCCGCTCTATCGAGGGAAACCCTGATTGCCTCATCACTCCGTTGGTCGCAGCAGCACGCCGCTTTTACAAGCGCAGCTAAGCTCTCCTGTGGGGGAGATTCATTTCCTTAAATGAGGTGGACGGATGGCAGAGTTGCAACGCAGCGTAGCAACATCGCAAGTGTATGAGCGGCTGATTGATCGTTTGAGTGTGGCTCTTGATTCAGCAAAGACGGCTGTCCAATTACGTGATGAACGCCCAGTCGAGTTGGAATTGCGAGGCTTGAGTCATGCCGAGCTGGAGTTGATCAACCTCTATTTGAACCGGATCGGGCGTGAGGCAATTAAACGCTCGCAAGGCAGCGTGAACATGCAGGATGCCCCCAGGGCCAAGGTTATCTGGCTTAAAGACAGGGTGCAGGGAGCTTAGGCCATACGGCGATTCAAGCCCGGCCTTCAACAAAGCCGCATCAAGAAAGTTGTACCTCCGGGTTGATGCATTACACGTTTGTGTTTGGGTTTCTCACCTGCGTTGTTGATGCGCTCAATCAACCCCCTTAGGCTTCGGGCATCTTTGGAGATGCTCGATGCCTATTCGATACTTTTTAAAACAGCTTCTATTACCCCCTGGCATTTTTCTGTTGCTCCTGGCGCTTGCCTGGTGGCTACGGCGTTCGCGCCCGCGAGTGGCGGGTGTGTTGTTTGCCCTGGGGCTGGGCGGCTTCTGGCTGATGAGTTTGCCAATAATGGTGGAGTGGGGCGCCCGTGTGCTGGAGCGCGAACCACCGCTGGCGCAGAGCGAGTGGTCGACGCTGGCCGCGCGTGCCGATGCCATTGTGGTGCTGGGCTCGGGGCGTGAGCGGGGGGATCCGGCCTGGGGCAGCGATCAGCCCACCGGCATCGGTCTGGAGCGCCAGCGCTATGCCGCCCGACTGGCGAAGGCTTCGGGCTTGCCGGTGTTGACCACTGGCGGTTTGCACTACGGCTCGCCGCCCAGTGAGGCGCAGTTGATGGCGGATTCATTGCGTGATGATTTCGGCGTGCAAGTACGGTGGAAAGAAGAGCAAAGCCGCACAACGTGGGAAAACGCCAAAATGACCGCAGACATTCTGCTGCCGCTGGGGGTCAAGCGGGTGGTCGTGGTGACGCACGGCTGGCATATGTCGCGTTCGGTGTGGAGTTTTGAAAAGGCTGGTTTTGACGTGGTGCCTGCGCCGGTCGGTTTTTTCAGTGCCGACAATGCGCGACCGCTGGGGGGCTGGATGCCTGAGTACAAAGCGTTCTGGCAGTCCGGGCTATTGATCAATGAAGTGGTAGGGCAGATTGCCTATCCGTTGTTTTATCGCTGACCCATTAAGCAAAAGCCCCTCACCCTGGCCCTCTCCCGGAGGGAGAGGGGATTAAAGGCAAAAGCAGCTCTACGCAACACCACCTGTCAGCTCCCTCTTCCTCCGGGAGAGGGTTGGGGTGAGGGTAGAAGACGCAGAAGCACAAGGCTAGACCGTCTTGGCAATCCGGCTGGTGACCAGGGCCCAGCCAATCAGCAGGCTGCACAGGATGATCAGTGGCCATGAGCGCCATTGCAGGTAAGGCGTGAGGTTGTGCATTGGCACCACTTCGCCGTACATGATGCCTTGCTCGAACTGCGGAATTTGCGTGGTGATTTGCCCAAACGGGTTAATCAATGCCGTGACGCCATTGTTGGTGGCCCGAATCATCCAGCGCCCGGCTTCCAGGGCGCGCATCTGCGCCATTTGCAGGTGTTGCAGCGGCCCAATCGAGGTGCCGAACCAGGTGTCATTGCTGATGGTCAGCAGGATATCGCTCTGGGCAGCAAGCCCGGCCACGAAGTCCGGATACACCACTTCATAGCAAATCAATGGCGCGATTTGATAACCCTTGGCCTGCAACATGGCCTGGTCCGCCGGGCCGCGGGCAAAGTCCGACATTGGCAGATCAAAAAATGCGATCAGGCCGCGCAGTACATCCTGCAACGGCACATATTCGCCAAATGGCACCAGTTTCTGTTTCAGGTAAACACCATCGCCCTCGCCCACGGCGGTGATGCCGTTGAAGTAGCGCGGTTCATGTCGCACTTCCTGGCGGATCGGCACGCCGGTAATCAGCGCTGAGTTACGATCGGCGGCAAACCGGCCCATCATGCTCAAAAAGCCTTCAGCGTTCTCTTTGAGGACAGGGACAGCGGTTTCTGGCCAAACGATCAGGTCGACACGTTTGGAACTGAAGGTCATGTCACGGTAAAGGGCCAGCTGTGCATTGACCTGGGCCGGGTCCCATTTCATGCTTTGTTCGATATTGCCCTGGATCGCCGCCACGCTCAGCGGGTCACCTGAAGGGCTGGTCCAGGCGTGGTGCTTGAGGGCCTGGCCGACGGCCCAGGGGCCGATCAGCAAGACCACCCCTGCGGCGACAAAAGCCTTGCGTCTGGCCTTGATCAGGCGTGGCAAATTGCACAGCAGGGCAGCGGTCAGGGCCAGAGTGAAAGACACCAGCCACATGCCGCCCAACGGTGCGAGCCCGGCCAAAGGGCCGTCCAGCTGGCTGTAACCGGAATACAGCCATGGGAAACCGGTGAGGAACCAGCCGCGGAACGCCTCTTGAGCAACCCATAGCGCGGCAAATGCCAGTGTATCGGCCAACGGCGCTTCATTGCGACGGATCCAGCGCGCCCACACCCAGGCGGGCAGGGCAAAGAACCAGGCGATGGCTGCCGTGAACAACAACATCAGGAAACCGGCCAGCAGCACCGAAGCGCCGCCGAAGTGGTGGATGCTGTAGTAGATCCAGCTGGTGCCCGCGCCAAACAGGCCAAAACCGAAACACCAGCCTCGGCCCAGCGCCTGTTTTGGCGACAGGTCGCGCAAACCGAGATAGAACAGGGCCAGGGCAACCAGTGCCAATGGCCAGATATCGAAGGGGGCCAACGCCAGGGTTGTCAGTGCGCCGGCCACCACGGCCAGCAAGTTACCGGGCCAGCCGGGGGAGGTTATCCAGCGCATTTCAATCCTTGGTATTGAGATTTAGCGGGCAATAGGCGTGAGACGAATCAGATGGATCCGGCGGCTGTCAGCATTGAGGATGCGGAAGCGGTAGGGGCCGATTTCAGTGGTTTCGTTGCGTTTGGGCAAGTGCCCGAATGCGCTCATGAC
This sequence comes from Pseudomonas sp. WS 5051, assembly GCF_012985715.1. NCBI lineage: Bacteria > Pseudomonadati > Pseudomonadota > Gammaproteobacteria > Pseudomonadales > Pseudomonadaceae > Pseudomonas > Pseudomonas sp. WS 5051. Next base: position 55,866 of record NZ_JAAQWV010000011.1, on the reverse strand, counting down.
CAGGCCGCCCACGGTGTCGAACTCGTCGTCGGAGAATTCGGTGTCGAAGAACTCGTTGAAGTTCTCGATCGGGGTCAGGGCCTTGATCAGGAAGTCACCGCTGGGCAACGGCTTGATGTAGCTGTCTTCTTCGACGTCGTGCTCGTCTTCGATGTCGCCGACGATCTGCTCGAGAACGTCTTCAATCGTCACCAGACCCGCAACGCCGCCGTATTCGTCAATCACGATGGCCATGTGGTTGTGGTTGGCGCGGAACTCGCGCAACAACACGTTAAGGCGCTTGGACTCGGGGACAAATGTCGCCGGACGCAGCAAATCCTTGATGTTGTACTTGTCGCCGTTCTCTTGAAGGATCAGCGGCAGCAGGTCTTTGGCCAGGAGGACGCCAAGGACGTCGTCGTGGCTTTCGCCGATCACCGGGTAGCGCGAGTGCGCCGCGTCAATGATCGCCGGGAGAAATTCGCGGGGGGTCTGGGTTGCCTTGATGCTGATCATCTGCGAGCGAGGAACCATGATGTCCCGTACCTGCAGGTCAGCCACTTGAATGGCACCTTCGACGATGGCCAGCGCTTCACTGTCCAAAAGTTTGTTCTGGTGTGCTTCGCGCAGCAGCTCAAGCAGCTCCTGGCGGTTTTTCGGCTCATGGGCAAAGGCCTGGGTCAGCTTACCTAACCATGACTTTTGCCCGTTGCTCGATCGGTCTTCGCTCATAGCGATTTACTCGTATCCCTTGGTAGTTTCAGTGGGTGTTATTCGGTTTCGTCGTCTGCATACGGGTCAGGATGACCCAGTTCTGCAAGCAACGTTCGTTCCAGTGCTTCCATTTCTTCGGCTTCTTCGTCTTCTATATGGTCGTAACCCAGAAGATGCAAGCAACCGTGTATCACCAGATGGGCCCAGTGGGCCTCAAGGCTTTTGCCTTGTTCGGCGGCTTCGCGCTCGACCACGGCCACGCAAATCACCAGATCGCCCAGTAGCGGGATATCGAGGAACTCATCAGGCACGTCAGCGGGGAAGGACAGCACATTGGTGGCGTAGTCTTTTTGGCGCCAGGTGTGGTTCAGTTCACGACCTTCGGGTTCGTCTACCAGACGAATGGTCATTTCCGAATCGGCGCTGCGCTGGCGCAAAGCCAGTTCACACCATTGGCGGAACTGGGCTTCGCTGGGGGCACTGGCGTCAGTCGCCAGTTGCAGGTCAAGCTCAAGCATCGTGGCGGTAATCCTTTGCAGCGGGCAGCGCGGCCAGCTTGTCGGCGGCTTCCTGTTCGTAGCGACCGTAGGCCTCGACGATGCGCTGCACCAGCGGGTGGCGCACGACGTCCTTGGACTGGAAGTGGGTAAAGCTGATGCCCGGCACGTCCTTGAGCACTTCAATGACATGGTTCAGCCCCGATTTCGTGCCTTTGGGCAGGTCGATCTGGGTGATGTCACCGGTGATCACGGCGGTCGAGCCGAAGCCGATGCGGGTCAGGAACATTTTCATCTGCTCGACCGTGGTGTTCTGGCTTTCGTCGAGAATGATGAAACTGTTGTTCAGCGTGCGGCCGCGCATGTAGGCGAGCGGCGCGACTTCGATCACCTGGCGCTCGATCAGCTTGGCCACGTATTCAAAACCAAGCATCTCGTACAGTGCGTCATAGAGCGGGCGCAGGTACGGGTCTATTTTTTGCGACAGGTCACCCGGCAGGAAACCGAGCTTTTCACCGGCCTCAACCGCCGGGCGCACCAGCAGGATGCGGCGGATCTGCTCGCGTTCCAGGGCATCAACTGCGCAGGCCACAGCCAGATAGGTTTTACCCGTACCCGCCGGGCCAATGCCGAAGTTGATGTCGTTGCCCAGGATCTCTTTGACGTAACGCTGCTGGTTGATCCCGCGAGGGCGGATCATGCCCTTTTTGGTACGCAGCGAAACACTGGCTTCAGCCACCGGGTTGCTGGCGAGGTCTTGTACCGCAGACTCTTGCAGGAACAGGTGAACCATGTCCGGCGAAAGCTCGGTGGCCTTGGTTTCGCGGTACAGGCGGCGCAGCAGGTTTTCTGCCGAAGAAGTGATTTTCGGGTCGCCGATCAGCTCGAACTGGTTACCGCGATTGCGGATTTCGATCGTCAGGCGTTGCTCGATCAAGCGCAGATGCTCGTCGAATTGCCCGCACAGATTGGCGAAACGGCGGGCCTCAAAGGGCTCGAGAAGGAAGCGATGTGGTTCGATGGGTGCGTTCAAGGTCGTATTTAGCCGCCCTTAGGCAATTGATATGAAATTAAGGATAACGCTAGCAGGTCAAGCGTGAAAGGACTTCACCAAATGTTTGATGTGCGAGCGGGTTTGCTCGCGATTGCACCACCGCACTCATCCAGTCGGACCGTGTTGCGTGCATCGCGAGCAAGCCCGCTCCCACAAGGGACGATGGCGTGTGGTCAGTTCAGCAGCGAGCCCCGCAACGAGTGCGGCTGGGCCGCATCAATATGCACATCGGCGAATTGCCCGATCAACTGCGGGTTGTCGCAGCGGAAGTTGACGATGCGGTTGTTCTCGGTCCGGCCCTGCAACTCGCCCGGGTCTTTTTTCGAGTAGTCGGTTACCAGGATCCGCTGGGTCGACCCTACCATCTGGCGGCTGATCTCGAAGCCCTGTTGGTTGAGACGATGTTGCAGCGCGTTCAGACGCTCTTTCTTGCGCTCTTCCGGGGTGTCGTCCGTCAGGTCTGCTGCCGGGGTGCCCGGGCGCTGGCTGTAGACAAAAGAGTAGGAAAAGTCGAAACCCACGTCTTCGATCAGCTTCATGGTCTGTTCGAAGTCTTTTTCGGTTTCGCCCGGGAAGCCGACAATAAAGTCGGAGCTGATGCAGATCCCCGGTACGGCAGCGCGCAGTTTGCGCAGTTTGGATTTGTATTCCAGGGCCGTGTGATTGCGCTTCATCGCCGACAGAATGCGGTCGGAGCCCGATTGCACCGGCAGGTGCAGATGTTTGACCAGCTCCGGGACTTCGGCGTGGGCCTGGATCAGGCTGTCGGAAAACTCCAGCGGGTGGGAAGTGGTGTAGCGGATACGCTCGATACCGTCGATCGCCGCCACCACACGGATCAGCTCGGCGAGGTCGGCCAGGCGACCGCCTTCGGTCAGGCCGCGATAGCCGTTGACGTTCTGGCCAAGCAGGGTCACTTCACGCACGCCGTTTTCAGCCAGGTGGATCACCTCGGCCAATACATCATCGAAGGGCCGGCTGACTTCTTCGCCGCGGGTGTAAGGCACCACGCAGAACGTGCAGTACTTGCTGCAACCTTCCATGACCGACACGTAGGCGCTTGGGCCGTCGATGCGAGGCTCTGGCAGGTGATCGAATTTCTCGATTTCAGGGAATGACACATCAACCTGCGGCAGTTTGGTGATGCGCGCGGCGTCAATCATTTCCGGCAGGCGGTGCAGGGTTTGCGGGCCGAATACCACGTCCACATACGGGGCGCGATCGCGGATCGCCGCGCCTTCCTGGCTGGCCACGCAACCGCCCACGGCGATAACCATGTCGGGGTTGGCCAGTTTCAGTTCGCGCCAGCGACCCAGTTGGGAGTACACGCGGTCCTGGGCACGTTCACGGATTGAACAGGTATTCAGCAGGATGACATCAGCGTCTTCGGCGCGCGCTGTGACTTCCAGGGCCTGATGTTCACCCAGCAGGTCGACCATGCGCGAGCTGTCGTACTCATTCATCTGGCAACCGTGGGTTTCGATGTAAAGCTTCTTGGCCATGGGTGTTCATCAAGTGGTTCAAAGAACCGCACATTATAGGGGTCATAGCCGTTGCTTCCTAGCGTTGTGCGTCTGATGGCTATGCTATAGTTCGCGCCCTCTTTTTTACCTTCAGATGCTTACCCGCCCACCATGACCAAACGTGAAGCTCCAATCTACAAGGTGATTTTCCTCAACCAGGGCCAGGTGTTCGAAATGTACGCCAAGCAGATCTATCAAAGTGATCTGTGGGGGTTTCTGGAAGTAGAGGAATTCGTCTTCGGTGAGCGCACACAAATGGTTGTCGACCCCAGCGAAGAAAAGCTCAAGGCTCAGTTTGAAGGTGTGGTGCGCAGCTTTGTGCCGATGCACTCGATTGTCCGTATCGATGAGGTTGAGCGGCTGGGCACGCCTAAAATCAGTGAAGCCCGTGGTGTCAGCAATGTGATGCCGTTTCCGTTTCCGATGCCGGACAAGTAGGGGCTTTTCTTTCCCTTCCCGCGCTCGCAATCCCTTCATGGCGACAGCAAGTCCCCTTGTCGATACGCCTGCGCCCCGGCGACATGGGCAATGGTCATTCCCGCAGTCGCCATGCGCCGCAATGAGCGGACATAGAGCAAGCCTTCGCGTTGACAGACCACTGGAGTAATACGGTCCGTGATGGGGTCAATGATGTCTGCCACCACAGCCCCCGCCTGCAGGTAGTCACCCACTTGCGCATAAAACACCAGCAAACCCCCCGTGGGGCTGTTCAACGGCTCGACGCCCGCTAGCGGGGTCGGCGGGTTGAGCAATGCCGGAAGTGCTTTTGGCTGCCCTTCGACTGCACCCGCATGGATCAAGTAGTCGATCAGCGCCTGGCTATCGTCACGCGCCAGTTCGTGGGTCACATCCGCCACCCCTCGCAGCTCAACGGTCACGGCAAAGCTGCAGCACGCCAGGGGGAAGCGTGGCGCAAAGCGCGCTTGCATCTGCGCCCAGAACAGGGTGAACCATTCATCGAAGGACTGCCCGCCCGACTCGGTGGCCATAAAGCAGGCTCGGGCCCCCAGGTAACGGGCCAGGGGCTCTACCTGCGGCCAGAAGGCCGGGGCCAGGTACAGGTGCTGCACGGCTTCGAAGTCGCAGTGCAGGTCCAGGACCATATCGGCATCGCACGCCAGGGTCTGCAGGGTCTGACGCAGGGCCTGCACGTGGGTCAGCGGCTGCGTGGCGACCAGGACACGGCGCAAGGCCGAGCGGATCAGTTGCGTATTGTGCTCTGGATCCTGGGTCAACTGGCCCTCGACACTATCGCCCACCTCCTGACTGACATCCACAAAGAAGCGGTTGAAATTCTGTCGGCTTTCGTTATCAAAACGCCCCTGGGGCACGTCCATCAACACCTGCTCCAGCCCCGCCGGGTTGGCCACGGGCACCAGCACTATGTGCTTGCGCAACAGGCCGGCCTGCTCGAGCTCCAGCATGCGCTGCTTGAGATGCCAGATCACCAGCATGCCCGGCAGCTCGTCCGCGTGCAGCGACGCCTGGATATAGATTTTCCCGTGCTCTGGCGCTGGTCCGTAATGAAAACTATGGATTTGCCGACAGGTGCCCGGAACGGCGGCCAGCACATCATGACGTTGGTGGTGCATGGGGGTTCTCCTATCGGCGCGGGCCGAGAAATGCCAGCCAGCGCCGCTCGGCCAGGTGAAACAGTCCCACCAGGGCAAAGGTGGCGATAAGGTACAGCCCGGCAGCGATGACAAACGAAGGGAAGGTCTGAAGGGTGGCCGCGTTGGCATCCCGGGCGACTTTGAGAATGTCAGGGACCGTGGCGGTGAAGGCCAGGGTGGTGGAGTGCAGCAACAGGATCACTTCGTTGCTGTAAACCGGCAAGGCGCGGCGCAGTGCCTGGGGCATGACGACGCGGCGGTAGAGCTTCCAGCCATTGAAGCCATACGCCCGGGCAGCTTGTACCTCCCCCCGGGCGATTGAACGGATCGCACCGGCGAAGATTTCCGTGGTGTAGGCGCACGTATTGAGGGTGAAGGCCAGCAGGGTGCAGTTGATTGCATCGCGAAAAAATGCGCCCAGCAACGGCTGCGACTGAACGGCGGCAAGGCTGTAGATGCCCGAGTAGCAGATCAACAGCTGGATATACAGCGGCGTGCCGCGAAACAGGTAAGTAAAGCCATGCACCGGCCAGCGCACCCAGCGGTTTTCAGAAACCCGGGCAATGGCCAGCGGGATCGAGAGTACAAAACCCATGCCGATGGAAGCAGTGGTCAGCCACAAGGTCATGGCCAGACCGCTGATCTGCTGGCCATCGCTATACAAAAAAGGCTGCCAATACGACAGCAATACTTCGATCATCGCGCACCCCGCTCGAACCCCACGGCGAAGCGCCGCTCAAGCCTGTGCAATACGCTGTTGGAGGCAACGGCTATCAGCAGGTAGATCACTGCCGCCAGCACCAGGAAGTTAAACAGTTGAAAACTGCTTTTTCCCGCGTCGCTGGCTGCCTTTACCAGCTCGGCCAGGCCGATGATCGACACCAGCGAGGTTGCCTTGAGCAGCACCAGCCAGTTGTTGCCCAACCCCGGCAGCGCAAAGCGCATCATCTGCGGGAACAGCACACGACAAAAACACTGCATCGGGCTCAGGCCGTAGGCACTGGCAGCCTCAATCTGCCCAAAGGGCACTGCGAGAATGGCGCCGCGCAAGGTTTCGGTGAAGTAAGCACCGTAGATAAAGCCCAGGGTCATCACCCCGGCAGTGAAAGCATCTATCTCTATATAGGCCCAGCCCAGCCTGTCCGTGAGTTGGCCGAGCCAGGTTTGCAGGCCGTAGAAGATCAGCAGCATCAGCACAAGGTCGGGCACGCCGCGGATCAGGGTGGTGTAAAGCCGGGCCATCCATCGCGCCGCAGGGCTTGTGGATAACTTGGCTCCTGCGCCCAGCAGCCCCAGAAACAGGCTCAGCAGCAGTGATATCAGCGCCAGCTTGATCGTCATCCAGGTGCCCAGTGCCAGCAATGGCGCGTAAACCTGAAGGCCGCTCATTTATTGCTGTACAGAACAAGATCCCCGAAATACTGCTTTTGCAGCCGTGCGTAGGTGCCATCGGCATGCAGTTGGGCGAGGCCTTTATCGAGCAGAGCCTTGAGTGCTTGATTGCCCTTGAGGATGCCAATGGCGCTGGTGCCCGGCATCAGGTCGCTTTCAATCGCCTTGCCGGCCTCAAAGGCAGCACCCTGGGGAGAGCGCAAAAAGCCCAGCTCGGCTTGAACCAGATCCTGGAGGGCCGCGTCCAGTCGCCCGACTTGCAGATCAGCGTAGGCCCGATCCTGATCCGGGTATGCCACGAGTTTCGCCCCGGCCTTGGCCAGCACCGCTTTGGCATAGACCTCCTGGGTGCTGCCCTGCAGGTAGCCGATGGCTTTGCCTTTTACCGCCTGCAGGCTGGCATCCAGGCCAGCGCCTTTTTTGAACACCAGCGCATTGGGCGTGGTCATCACCTCGGACGAGAAATCAATGACCCTTTGCCGCGCCGCCGTCACCGCCATAGTGGCCAGAATGCCGTCGATCTTGCGAGCATTGAGGCTGGGGATCATGCCGTCAAAATCGATTTCGACCCACTTGCAGCTTGCCTGCACGCGCTCGCACAGGGCGTTGCCCAGGTCAATTTCAAAGCCCACCAGTGAGCCGTCGGCACTTTTCGAGGCAAAGGGCGGGTAGGTCGGGTCGGTGCCAAAACGTATGACTTGGTAATCCTTGGCCAGCGCCGGGGCAATGACTACGACACAAGCCAGCACGGCCACCACCAGCAGTGCCAGCATCCACAGTATCTTTTTCATGGGTTGATTCCTTATTGTTGTTGTAATAACCGCCCGTCGGGTCGCTATTGCCCGTCGGGCGACAGGTTGACCACTCAAGAAAGAATTCAAGGCGCCGGCCAGTCTTCCAGCGCCACCAACTCCCGGCGCATGCGAAGCAACCCGGGGGGGGCGTCGAACTCCCGGGCAAAGCGATGCCCGGAGTACACCGCGGCAGCAATTGTGCCCGGAGCCAGGCAATCACCGATCTGGATCACCTGCTGCACACCCCGGGGCTCGGCCTGCAGGGCGTCGAACAGACCCTGCTCAGGCTCGCGGGAGGTCACCAGCAGCACCCCTGCGGCAGGAATGAAACGCGGGCGCCCGGTGTAGGTGCACGCTGCCTGTACACCGTACGGCGTGAGGCTGCACAGCGTATGGGAGGTGATGATGGTGACATCCAGTTCCAGCAAGCGGCGCTGGATCCGGTGCTGTTCAAGGGTATTGTGGGTCCAGGGGGCAACATCTGCGGCCGGGGTGACATACAGCACCTCGACTCCCCGGGCAATCAGGCTCTCGGCCAGTACGCTGCCCATGTAGTAGTGGTCATCGTCGAACACCACCACGGGCGAAGGCAGCACAGCGCCTGCCATCACATCATCCGGCGTGAATACGGGCAGGTTTTCCAGCCCAGGGAGAGGCTGGCGCAACACACGGCCCAGGCCATCGTTGCGCCAACGCGAACCGGTGGCGACAAACACGTGGCTGGCTTCAATGTCGAGAACGTCCTGCACTTCAAGGCGGCTTTCACGGTAGATCTCGACATTGCCCAGACGGCTCAAGGCATCCACCCTGTAATCGACCACCCGCGACCAGCTCGCCAGCCCCGGTAGCCGGGACTCGCTGGCCACGCGTCCGCCCAGGGTGCGAGTGGCTTCAGCCAGCATCACTTCCAGGCCGCGAGCGCCGAGTACCCGGGCACACTCAAGACCGGCAGGGCCTGCGCCGATTACCAGCGCTCGCCCCTCGGCACGCCGGACCGGAACCTGCTCCGGATGCCAGCCGCGTCGCCATTCCTCGCCCATAGTCGGATTTTGTGTGCAGCGCATTGGCGTGCTGGTGTGATCGCCGCTGACGCAAACATTGCAGCCGATGCACTCGCGAATTTCGTCGGTGCGCCCCTGGTCGATTTTGTTGGGCAGGAAAGGATCGGCTATAGAAGGGCGGGCCGCGCCGATCAGGTCCAACACCCCGCGGCGCACCAGCGAGGCCATGGTATCGGGCGAGGTGAAACGTCCTACACCCACCACCGGCTTGCTGGTCAAGGCCTTGAGCCCGGTGAGGAATGCCTCCTGATAACCCTCTGGGGCAAACCGCGAGGTCACGCTGTCATTGGCCCAGTCGGCAACGTTGATATCCCAAAGGTCCGGCAGCTCGGCCAGCATGGAAAACACTTCGACGCCTTCGCTGTCCCGGGTCAGGCCGGCGCAGCCCTGCTGCTCGTCAACGGCCAGGCGCACGGCAACGGCGCAGCGGTCACCGACGGCATCCCGGGTGTCTTCTATCAACTCGCGCAGCAGGCGCACACGATTGAACAGCGCTCCGCCATATTCATCCGTGCGGCGATTGTTGCGTTGCGTCAGAAAGTGGAACGGCAAGCCCAGATCATGGCCAGCGTATACATAAATGATGTCAAACCCTGCATCACGGGCACGCAAGGCCGCAGCCCTGTGCAGCTCGCGCAGTTGCTTGATGTCGGCGCGGCTCATGGCGCGGGCCTGCACCGGGTCGTAGCCGCGCACGGGGGTATTGGAGGGGGCCCAGGGGATTTCGCGGCTGGTGCGATTGGGCGCGGAATAGCCATTGAAGGCCAGTTCCACACCCGCCAGGCTACCGTGCCGGTGAACCGCGTCACACATGCGGGCCAGCGCCGGTATGTCGCGCTTGTCCCACAGGCGTGCTTCGATATAAGGCGAGAATTCGCTCAAGGGGCTGATTTCGCACTCTTCCGTGCAGACAACACCCCACCCGCCCTCGGCCTTTATTGCGCGCATACGTGCCATAGCCGAAGGATGTACATGCCCCATGCCATTACAGTGCGGTACCTGGTAAAAACGATTGCGCGTACGCACGGGCCCTATCTGGACCGGCTCAAACAAAATGTCATATCTCGGATCACGCACAGGTATTCCCCCGTGCCCAAATAGATCGACGCATTTGATACAAAAAAAAAGAACAGCGCGTCAATCAAATGAGCACACTATTGCCACGTTTAAAGAGTGAACTGCGTGATGACACGCCAATAGCTACTGCGCAGCGCAAGACCGTGGGCAGCGAGAGGAAATCATGAGTTGTTTCTTGTAACGGGTCAAACCCGTTAAATCGAGGGTCGCGGCCTATCATCATATTCTGTTCAAGGCTCTAAAACAGGGCTTTGAACAATGATGGGCATAATAATCATGGGTGAAAACAACGTAATCAAGTTAACTTAAGCTTAAGTAAGGTTGATCTTTATTTGGCGTAAGAATAATTACCTAGATATATATTTAACAGCTTCAAGCTGCAGCGCTCAGCCCATGAATCACCCCGTGTGCATAATGCATAAGACGAGGATGGTCTTCACGTAGCGTTTGAGGTTGTGCAGGCGCAGCATTAAGTTGAGTTGGGTAAAAAATGTTTTCGGTGGAGGGTTAAGTGATGCGCTATGAAAAATTCATGCGTCGCTCTATTAGTGCCACTCACCATCAGTCGAGTCATGCCCTATTACGGAATAACATTCTTGCGGACTTTGGTGGCTCACAAGCACGCGAGTGACCTGGCGTTGATTTCGTATGTGCTGGCGATTTTTTCTGTAGTGGCCGTGATGCTTTCAATGTCATTGGGGCGACGGGTAATTTAATCGCTGAACATCCGGATGACATCCAGGAAAAGCCGTATCCGGCACAGGTACGTTGTCGCCAGCAAACCAGCAAGGGTTTGAAATCAGGGCAATGGTGAAAACGGCGAGCGGGCGTCGGTAGATTGCAGCTCCTGCAAATACTTGCGGAAGATCTGTCCGAGTATCTGGGTAGCCGTTTCGAGCTGGTCGCGCGGCATTTGCTCGGCCACCATGTCGGCGGTGTCCAGGGCGTCTTCGGCGCCGTTGACCGCAGCCATTTTCAGCACGATATAGGCCTGAATGTTGTTGGCCGGCACGCCTTCGCCTTTGAAAAACATGGTGCCGAGCTGGAACTGGGCCATGGCGTGGCCTTGCAGCGAGGCTTTTTCGAAGTAGCTCAGCGCCTTGTTGAAGTCTTGCGGGGTGTTTTTACCGTCGTAATAGAACTCGCCCAACTCGTATTCGGCTTCTGCATCCCCGGCTTTTGCCGCCTCTTCACAGGCTGCAAGCGCCTCGGCGAGGTCCTCAGGCTGAGTATTGAGGGTGCAGCGACCCATCGCTGGGATCAACAACGAATTACCGCCTGCCTGGGCAAGCAACGGCTGTAGGAGCAACAGGCAGCCCAGTGCAAGGGCGCGGCCGGTGCGGTTCATGGGAATCGACGTACCTCTGGATGACGGGTTAACCCGATCATGGGATGTATAGGCGCGCATTATGAAATAAGCAGAGGCAACCTTACAAAGTCTTTACTCGTTTTTCTGCTGCCTGAGCGCGATATCCATTGATTTAAGACGATTATGGACGGGTGGGCTAAAAGATCTGCTCATTACTGGCATAAAAAAACGGCAAGGGCGCTCGCCCTTGCCGTTTCTTGGATTATTTCAGTGCAGCAAATGCGCGTTCTGCGGCGTCCAGGGTCAGTTGCAACTCGGCTTCGCCGTGGGCGATCGAGGTGAAACCGGCTTCGAAGGCGCTGGGTGCCAGGTATACGCCTCCTTCGAGCATCAAATGGAAGAAGCGCTTGAACAGGTCGGCATCGCTGGCCATGACGTCGTCAAAGGTGACAATGTCATCGGCGCCGCTGAAGTACAGGCCAAACATACCGCCGGCCTGTGTGGTCACGAAGGGGATGCCGGCCGCGTCGGCGCGCTGTTGCAGGCCATCGAGCAGGCGGGTGGTGTAATCGCTCAGCTCGGCGTGGAAGCCCGGGCGGCTGATCAGGCGCAAAGTGGTCAGGCCGGCGGCCATGGCCAGCGGGTTGCCGGACAGGGTGCCCGCCTGGTAAACCGGGCCCAGCGGCGCGATGTGCTGCATGATCTCGCGTTTGCCGCCAAAGCAGCCGACGGGCATGCCGCCACCGATGATCTTGCCGAAGGTACTCAGGTCCGGAGTCACGCCGTAGTGGGCTTGGGCACCGCCGAGGGCGACGCGGAAGCCGGTCATCACTTCGTCAAAGATCAGAACCACGCCGTGCTGGTCGCACAGGCTGCGCAGACCTTCAAGGAAGCCTGGCGCAGGCGGCACGCAGTTCATGTTGCCGGCAACCGGTTCGACGATGATGCAGGCCACGGTGTCGCCGACTTCGCTCAGCAGCTGTGCAACCGCGTCGATATTGTTGAACTCGGTGGTCAGGGTGTGCTTGGCGAAATCTGCCGGCACGCCAGCCGAGCTTGGCACGCCCTGGGTCAGCAGGCCGGAACCGGCTTTTACCAGCAGGCTGTCGGAGTGACCGTGGTAGCAGCCTTCAAACTTGAGGATATTGTCGCGACCAGTGAAGCCACGGGCCAGACGGATCGCGCTCATGGTCGCTTCAGTGCCGGAGCTGACCATGCGCACCATTTCCATTGACGGTACGATGGAGCACACCAGATCGGCCATTTCGGTTTCCATGGCGGTCGGGGCGCCGTACGACAGGCCGTGCTCCAGTTGCGCACGTACTGCGTCCAGCACGTCAGGGTGGCTGTGCCCAAGAATCATCGGGCCCCACGAGCCGACGTAATCGACATAACGCTTGTCGTCCTCGTCAGTCACGTAGGCGCCTTCGGCGTGTTTGAAGAACAACGGCGTGCCGCCCACGCTTTTGAAGGCACGCACTGGCGAGTTCACGCCACCGGGAATGTGTTTCTGGGCGTTGGCAAACAGGGTTTCGGAACGAGACATGGTGGGCTCTCTCAGAATCAGGATTCGGTATTTAAATAGACAACAAGGTGTTGAAGGCCTTGGCGCGCAGGGTGACTTCCCGGGCGCTTTCGGCGCCAAACAGGCCATGCACCACGGCCAGCAGGTCGGCACCGTGGGCCACCAGCGGCGCGGCATTGTCCAGGGTAATTCCGCCTATCACGCAGATCGGCAGGCTGAGGCGGGCGCGGGCCTGGTCCAGGGTCTCAAGGGTAGCGGTTGGCGCCCCGGGTTTGGTGCTGGAATTGAAAAAGCGGCCAAAGGCGACATAACTCGCACCTTCTTTGGCGGCTTGCTCGGCCAGTTCGACCTGGCTGTGGCAGGTCGAACCGATAATTGCCTGTGGCCCCAGCAGGGCGCGGGCAGGGGTCAGCGGGCCGTCGGTCTGCCCCAGGTGCACGCCGACACCCAGGCGGGCGGCCAGCTCGCCATCATCGTTGATGATCAGGTGTGCCTTGTAGCGTTCGCACAACCCGCGCAAGGCTTCGGCCTCGCGCAGTCGGCGGGCGTCGTCAGTGCTTTTGTCGCGATATTGCAACAGGGTCAGGCCGCCATCGAGGGCCGCCTCCACATAGGGCAGCAGTTTGCCAGCCAGCAACTGGCTATCAGTGATCGCATACAGGCCGCGAAGCGTCATGGGGTGAGCCTCATTGGTTACGAGCAAAAATCCAGCGGCAAGCGGCGCGGTACAAATTGCCCTTGCCCCAGTTGCTCTGCATCACGCAGGGTGCGCCATGTGTAATTGAGCGCGGTTTGCACGGCGCTGACCAGTTCTTCACCGATGGCCAGGCGCCCGGCCAACGTGCTGGCCAGGGTGCAACCCGAGCCGTGGTAACTGCCCGGCAAGCGATGGCAGGTAAAGGTGTGGCGGCTGCCGTCGCGGCTGTACAGGCGGTTATGCACTTCGTGCTCATCACCGTGACCGCCGGTTATCAGCAGGTGCCGACAAAATGGCAGGAGTTTTTCAGCGCACTCATCGGCGCTGCCATCGGGCAGTTCGGCCAGGATGCGGGCTTCGGGAAGGTTGGGGGTGGCAATGGTGGCCAGGGGGAGCAGGCGTTCGCGCATGGCGTAACCCACTTCGTCCTTGCCCAGTCGTCCGCCACCGCCTGCACGCAGCACCGGGTCACAGACCATCGGCAGATGCGGATTGGCCTGAAGCAGTTCGACTACGGTATCGACCATCTCCAGTGAACCGAGCATGCCCAGCTTGACCGCCGCAACGGTGGAGTCGCCGAGCACGGCATCGGCTTGCGCCAGTACCCACTCGCGATCCAGCACGCGGAAGTCGCGGACATTGACAGTGTTCTGCACAGTCAGGGCGGTCACTACCGGGGCGGCGTGACAGCCTTGAGCCAGCAGGGCTTCGATATCTGCCTGCAAGCCGGCACCACCACTGGGGTCATGGCCGGAGAGACAGAGGACAACGGGGCGAGAACTGTAGATATTCATGGTGCGCGAGCTTACCACCAAACAGTTTTTACGGGCGCTTGCTCGGTGTCAGGTTAGCGGAAGTTTGTAAGCCGTTGCCTGGCCTTAAGAATCTTCGGTCTCAGCGCTTATTTAGCTCTGTAATGCCCGTACTAGAGCCTTTGTGATGAATTGTTAGATGGTGTGTATGTGCCATTAATGGCTATGTTAAAGTGCCTTCAAATTATTAACCGGTCATTCGGTCGACGCGATCTCAAAGGGAATATGGGGTTGCCCGCGTCTTCGAGTGAGCTACGTTGGGGCTGTATGCGCTATTTGCTGATGATGTTGTTGGGCTGGCTACCGATGCTGGCCAGCGCAGTCGCTTTTGACGAATCCACACAAAGCCTGCCCTTGGGCCGCGTGATGCAGGTGTTCGAAGACGCGGGCGGCGAAGCGACTCTGGCAGATGTCACCGCACACGGCGAACTGTTCGAGCCCCATACCAAAGACACGCTGAACAAGGGCTACTCGCACTCGGCCTTCTGGATCAAAGTGGATTTGCACTACCAGCCACAAGACCCGCAGGTGCATCGCACCTGGCTGCTGGAGCTGGCATACCCGCCGCTTGATTCCATCGAGCTTTACCTGGCAGACGCCGCGGGCAACTACCGGCTGGCCGAACGAACGGGCGATGCACTACCCTTCGACAGTCGTCAGATCAAAGAAAACAATTACCTGTTTGAGCTCAACTTCAGCCCGGGGCAAAGCCAGACGGTGTACCTGCGTCTGGCCAGCCAGGGTTCGGTTCAGGCGCCGCTGACGCTATGGTCGGCCCAGGCCTATCTTGAAGAGCAGCCCGTGCGGATTTACATCCTGGGCCTGATTTATGGCGTGTTGCTGGGGATGCTGGTCTACAACCTGTTTATTTACCTCAGCGTGCGTGACACCAGCTACCTCTACTACATCTTTTATATTGCCTCGTTCGGCCTTTACCAGCTGTCGGTCAACGGTGCGGCAGTGCAGTACTTCTGGCCTGACAGCCCGTGGTGGGCCAATGCCTCCACCCCGTTCCTGATTGGTGCATCGGCGTTTTTTGGTTGCCAGTTCGCCCGCTCCTTCTTGCACACCGCCTCCCACAGCCGCTGGCTTGACCGGGCACTGATGTTGCTGATGGGCGTGGGTGCTCTGGTGATGGTGCTCGCACTGACCACCAGCTATGCCGTGTCGTTGCGCCTGGCCACCGGCCTGGCGCTGGCGTTTATTGTCACCATTTTTACCGCTGGTGTGGTGGCATGGGTACGTGGCCTGCGGGTCGCGCGTTATTTTGTGATCGCCTGGTCGGCCTTCCTGCTCGGGGGGCTGGTCAATACGCTGATGGTGCTGGGTTACCTGCCGAACGTTTTCCTGACCATGTACGCCAGCCAGATAGGTTCGGCAATCGAGGTGGGGCTGCTGTCGCTGGCGCTTGCCGACCGGATCAACGCCATGCGTGACCTGCAGGCGCGTACGCTGCAGGAATCGGGACAGAAACTGGCCGCCATGAACCAGCAACTGGCCCGTACCAACCAGCTCAAAGACGAGTTTCTGGCAACCGTTACCCACGAATTGCGCACGCCCATGAACGGTGTCATTGGCTCTCTGGAATTGATCAAAACCCTGGACATGAGCCCTGAGCTGGAGCAGTACACCAAGACTGCGCAAGGTTCAGCACGAGAAATGATGCACATGGTCAATGGCATCCTGACCCTGACCGAACTGCAGGCCGGACGACTGGTCGCGCAACCCCGGCCCTTCAGCCTGAATGAACTGCTGCAGGGGCTGAGCGATCAGTTCAGGCCGGCGGCACGCAGTAAAGGGCTGGAGTTTTCGTACGAAGTGGGCCGCAATCTGCCGGATCAATGGGTAGGTGATGCGGATAAAATTCGCCAGTGCATGGAGTGCCTGCTGGATAACGCGATCAAGTTCACCCGTGAGGGCGGGGTGATTTTGCGTGTTACCGGTAAACCCGCAGAGACCGGGCGCTGGGCGCTGGCGTTCAATGTAATCGACAGCGGCATTGGTTTTGTTCACCAGGAAGAGGCCGAACTTTATCAGCACTTCTTTCAGGTTGATGGCTCCATGACCCGTGAATATGGCGGCCTGGGTATCGGCCTGGCGATTTGCCGGCGCCTTGTGGAACTGCTCGGCGGGCGCCTGACCCACCATTCCCAGCCGGGGCAAGGCTCACAGTTCCAGCTATTGCTGGAACTCGAACCCTCGGTGCAAACCCAGCCGCACACGACTCATTCGGCGTTGCAGCTGAGGGCGCCCGGGGAGTGTGTGGTCTTGCTGGTAGAAGGCCCGGAAAACCCTGTGGTAGTGCGCGCCATGTTGCTCAAACTGGGTTATCGCGTGCTCGGCGTTGACACGGGGCAGGCGGCCATAGAAGCGTTGCGCCGCGAGCGGGTCGATGCGGTGCTGCTGGCGTGCCCGTTGGCCCAGGTCTGTGCTACGTCGATGGGCAGCCAGCTGCTGACATTGGCCGCCTGTGCGCAGTTGCCCGTGCTGGCGCTGTTCGAGTCGCAAGCCCAGGCGCAGCAAGCCCGCGAGCAGGTCGACGGGATCACTGATTATCTGCTGAAACCGCTGCGTTTTGAGGACTTGCAACAGACCTTGGCGCAACGCCTGCTGATCGACAATAACGATAAAAACGCCGAGTTTTAGGCGTTTATGCCCCTTGTTTAGCCGCAGATGCGTGCTTCACTGGCTCATTGGTACGATCCCAAGGAGCCCGCGCAATGAACTTGCATCAATACGCAGAAACCCATCAGGTGACCAATCAGCCGCCGTCTCTGGACGGCGTGAACCTGTACCGCATTGACCTGCCGTTGCAGTATTGGAGCCAGCATTTCGGCGCGGGATGGGCGCAGGCGCGGATTGACGAGTATGGTGCTCTGGCGGGCGGCCCGCTGATGGCTGCGGGTTTTCTGGCCAATGAAAACAAACCGCAGTTTGTCAGTCATGACCGTTTTGGGCATCGGATTGATCTGGTGGAGTTTCACCCGGCTTACCACGAACTGATGCGCACGGCGATTGAGCATGGTTTGCCGTCCTTGCCCTGGGCCCACCCGCAACCCGGTGCCCATGTGGCCCGCGCATCCATGACCTACCTGCACAGCCAGGCCGAAGCGGGCAGCGGCTGCCCCTTGACCATGACCTTCGCCAGCGTGCCGGCCTTGCGTCTGCAACCGGACCTGGCTGCCATCTGGCTGCCCAAAGTGCTGGCCACTGAATATGACCCGCGTAATGTCGATATCAGCCAAAAGGCCGGCGTGACCCTGGGCATGGCCATGACTGAAAAACAGGGCGGCACCGATGTGCGTGCCAATACCACGCGGGCTTACCCCGTAGGGGCCAAAGGGCCGGGGCAGGCCTATGAACTGCTGGGACACAAATGGTTCTGCTCGGCACCCATGTGTGACGGCTTTCTGACCCTGGCCCAAACCGAAAAAGGCCTGAGCTGCTTTTTGCTGCCGCGCCATCGTCCGGATGGCAGCCGCAACCAATTCTATATTCAGCGCCTGAAGAACAAACTGGGCAATAGCTCCAACGCCTCCAGTGAAGTTGAGTTTCGTGGGGCATTGGCCTGGATGATCGGCGAAGAAGGTCGTGGCGTGCCGACCATTATTGAAATGGTCGCCATGACCCGGTTCGACTGCATGGTCGGCTCCAGTGCCTTGATGCGTCAGGCGCTGACCCAGGCCAGCCATCATTGCGCCCATCGACTGGTGGGCGGTCGGGTGTTGGCAGATCAGCCACTGATGCAGAACGTATTGGCTGACCTGGCGCTGGAAAGCGAGGCGGCACTGGCCCTGAGCCTGCGCATGGGGCGGGCGCTGGACAATCCGGATGACCCGCATGAGGCCAGGTTTTCCCGGTTGGTCACAGCGGTGGGCAAGTACTGGATCTGCAAGCGGGCTCCAGCCATGATCAACGAAGCGGCCGAATGCATGGGGGGCGCAGGTTATGTCGAAGACAGCATCCTGCCGCGCCTGTATCGCGAGGCGCCGGTCAATTCGACGTGGGAAGGGTCGGGTAATGTGCAGTGCCTGGACGTGTTGCGAGCCTTGTCCAAAGAGCCGGGCGTGCTCGATGCGCTGTTTGCCGAGTTGGGCGACGGGCATGGCGATGTGTGCCTGGGGCAGCACATTGTGCAGCTTAAGGCGGCGCTCAACGACACTGACGATATCCAGTATCGCGCTCGCCAACTGACAGAAGACATCGCCCTTGGCCTACAGGCAAAACTGCTGCTTGAGGCTGGTAACAGCGATGTCAGCGACGCCTTTATCGCCAGCCGCCTACAGGGCAGCGGCCGGGTTTACGGTACATTGCCGCGGGGTTTGAATGTGGCAGCCATCGTTGCCCGCGCCACCCCGCAGGTTGCCTGAATATCCCCAACCCTGTGGGAGCTGGCTTACCTGCGATGCAGACGACGGGTTTTATCTGCCAGACCCGGTCGATGCCATCGCGGGCAAGCCCGCTCCCACAGGGATTTGCGTGAGGCAGCCTATATTCTGTTTATCCCCAGCAGCCACAGGAAATCTTCGGCAGGCAATTTTGTAGCTGCCTTTAGCCATCGATACAGGCAAGATAAAGGCCTGCCCGCTCAGAAGACAGGATGCTTATCGTGACCGAAGCTTTTATTGTCGTTTCCACCGCTGAAGAGGCCGTTGACCGGCTTGCTGCCTTGCACGAGCGCGCAACCACGGCCTTGAGCCAGGCACTCAAGCGTTATCTCAAGGATCGGGTTGAACCCTCTGCGCAAGAACGCGCGCTGTTTCGCTACCCCGAACTGCGTTTGACCTACCGTATCAACGGTGAAGTGCCGACCACCACCCGTGCTTATGCCAAGGTCCAGTTACCGGGCACCTACAGTGTGACCGTCACCCATCCCGCCTCTTTCCGTAATTACCTGCTGGAACAGCTGGTGCCCTTGATGCGCGACTTCACCGTTGAAGTAGAAGTCGGCGTCAGTGAGCAAAATATTCCTTACCCTTATGTGGTCGAGCAAGGTGATGAACTGGCCGGCTCCGGCGTTACCGCTGCCGCGCTGGCGCGGGTGTTTCCGAGCACCGACCTGTCTGCTGCCACCGACGGCATCGCCGATGGCCTGTACGACTGGGAAAACACCGATCCGTTGCCCCTGGCGCTGTTCGACGCCGCCCGGGTCGACTTCTCCCTGCGCCGCCTGGTGCACTATACCGGCAGCGACTGGCGCCATGTGCAGCCGTGGATTCTGCTGACCAACTACCATCGCTATGTTGACCAGTTCATCCTCCATGGCCTTGAGCAATTGCGCGACAACCCGCGCTTTGTGCGCATGGTGATGCCGGGCAATGTGATCATCGAAAAATCGATGGACTACGGCGAGGCCCAGGCCATCGCGGCGGGGGTGGTGTGGCATCGCTACCAGATGCCGGCGTATCACTTGCAGGCCAGTGATGGTCATGGCGTGACGCTGGTCAATATTGGCGTCGGCCCGTCCAATGCGAAAAACATTACCGACCACCTGGCCGTGCTGCGTCCGCATTGCTGGCTGATGATTGGTCACTGCGGCGGTCTGCGCCAGTCGCAGACCATTGGCGATTATGTGTTGGCCCACGCCTACATGCGTCGTGACGGCATTCTTGATCGGGTCGTGCCGCCGAACATTCCGATTCCGGCCCTGGCTGAAGTCCAGCTGGCGCTGCAGGAGGCTGCCGCACAGGTTACCGGTGAGCGCGGCGATGAGCTGAAAAAACGCCTGCGTACCGGCACCGTACTGACCTATGACGATCGCAACTGGGAGCTGCGCTGGGCTCAGGAACGTCCGCTGATCAACCTGTCCCGTGCTGTTGCCGTGGACATGGAAAGCGGCACCATTGCTGCCCAGGGTTATCGCTTGCGCGTCCCGTATGGCACGCTGTTGTGTGTGTCGGACAAACCGCTGCACAGTGAAATCAAACTGCCAGGTTCGGCCAATGCCTTCTATGAGCGCGCGGTCAGCCAGCATTTGAAAATCGGCATTGCTGCCGTGGACTTGATGCGCAGCCAGCTCAACTCCCTGCATTCGCGCAAGCTGCGCAGCTTTGATGAACCGCCGTTCCGTTGATCGGTGATGGTCATTTAGCGATCGGGGGACTAGCATTGCCAGCCCTGATCGCTAGATAGCCTTTTTTGTCATGTCTCGTCCCGCCCCACGCCGCCCGGCCTCGAAAAGCCTCACCGCGCCAGCTGCCAATCGCCGCGTGGCCAAAGCGCCACCGTCTGATCCCAAGCTGTACCTGTTCAATAAACCCTTCGATGTGCTGACCCAGTTCAGCGACGAAGGCGGGCGCGCCACGCTCAAGGACTTTATCCCGATTCCGGGCATCTACCCGGCCGGGCGACTGGACAGGGACAGTGAAGGTTTGCTGCTGTTGACCAATGATGGCCAGCTGCAGGCGCGGATAGCCGACCCCAAGCACAAGTTGCCCAAGACCTACTGGGTTCAAGTTGAAGGCGAGCCCACGCCGGAGCAACTGCAGCAGTTGCGTGATGGCGTTGAACTCAATGACGGCAAGACCCTGCCTGCCGAAGCGCGTGCCCTGGACGAGCCGCACCTATGGCCGCGCAACCCGCCGGTACGCTTTCGCAAAAGTATCCCGACCGCCTGGCTGGAACTGGTGATTCGTGAAGGTCGCAACCGTCAGGTGCGGCGCATGACGGCGGCAGTGGGCTTGCCGACCTTGCGCCTGGTGCGGGTACGCATTGGTGACTGGAGCATTGAAGGGCTGGAGCAGGGGCAGTACCGGGAAGTTCCGGCGCGGCTATAGGGCTCCGGATTCGATCAGGCCGATGACCACGCTTTTGATGATAAACGCGGCAACGCCCAGGCCGAGGACGAAAAACAGGATCATGGAGCCGAAGCGTCCAGCTTTGGACTTCTTCGCCAGATCCCAGACGATAAAGGCCATGAAAATGATCAGCACGCTGACCAGAATCGTCATCATCCATTCTTCAAGTACGGCAGGATCCATCGGTATTCTCCGGCGACATCGTGGGAAAAAGCCGTAGGAGTATACGCCAGGGAAGTGTGGGGATATTGATCTGGGTAGTGAGAGGATGTCGCTACACCCGTAGCAGCTGCTGAAGGCACGAAGCTGCGTTCGATTGTGAAGCAATCGCAAGATCAGAGTGCGCGTTACAACTGAAGAATCGCGTGGGCTGATTTTACGACTGCTTCGCAGCCGAACGCAGCCTTCGTTCCTCGGCAGCTGCAGGAACACTGCAACTGTGGGAGCGAGCCTGCTCGCGAAGGTCGTTCGCGAGCAGGCTCGCTCCCACAATAGGGCTTGACCTGCAACAGAGTATCTACAGGTTCTATTTTTACGTGCGCAAATGGGTCAGCGGCAGCTCGGTGCTGTTGAGCACCTGATTGAGCACAAAGCTCGAACGCACGCTGGTTACGCCTTCGATACGGGTCAATTCACCCAGCAGCAGCTTCTGGTAGTGGTCCATGTCGGCGACCACCACTTTGAGTTGGTAGTCGGCGTCCATGCCGGTCACCAGGCTGCATTCCAGCACCTGCGGCAGGGCGCGGATGCAGGCTTCGAAGTTCTCGAAACGCTCTGGTGTATGTCGGTCCATTCCGATAAGCACGTAGGCTGTAAGGCTCAAGCCCAGCAGTTTGCGGTCGAGCAGCGCCACCTGACGGCTGATGTAGCCGTCATCCTCAAGCTGTTTAACGCGGCGCGAGCAAGGAGATGGCGACAGGCCAATACGTTCGGCCAGTTCCTGGTTAGAGATGCGTGCGTCACGCTGCAATTCCGCCAAAATGCTCAGGTCATACCGGTCGAGTTTGCTCACGAAGTTACCCTTTGTCATAACTATTGCGTGAAAGTATCCACCTTAAGTCAAAAATTGCGCAAGTAATGTTTTATCGAGCAATCTTCGCAATCGCCTGCCGCGGCCAAACGCCTATTCTTTAAACCAGAATCACTGCCCGGACATAGAGTCCACTGCGGCCCGCCGAATCAGGCCAGCCGCGGCCGCCAACCCCACAGGGTTGCCCCGGCCCCCGGGCTACGCACTGTCCAGAAGACGGAGCGAGGTGAGCCAACATCACAAGTGTTGAGCCAGGACAGAAAATTCAAGGGGCGACCGACGGGTCGCCCTTTTTTCGTCTGGCAAAAAATAAGTTGCGTTATGCACTGCCTGGCGTAGAACCGCTTCCTGAAACCCCAGTCTTATCTATAAGCCCTGTCCTTCAGTGAGAAACAGCATGAAATCGCGTATCTGGCGTTTGGCTACAGTTGGCGTGCTCTTTGTGAGCGTCAGCGGCCAGGTGTTGGCCGATGAGCGTGGTGATGGCGGCTGGCAAGGTCGGCCACAGGGTGCAGACAATCATCAGCCGCGGCCGAATCAACAAGGTAATAACCTGCCGATCCAGCCGCGCCCCGACAGGGTTCAGCAGACTCAGTCGCCGAACCGGGGCGGCAATCAGAATTGGTATGGCGGCGGTTACGCTCCTGGCCTGAATAACCGTCATCCCAACGACCAGCGCTGGGCCGGTCGCCCGTCCGGGCATGGCAATGGCTGGGGCCCGGGGCCGCAATATCGCCCGGGTAATGTGGTAGAGCGGTTCCCCGGTCAGCACTGGCAAGTGCCGTATCGCGGCCAGAATTACTACTTTTCAGGCGGCTACTGGTATCGCCCTCAAGGCCCGCGTTACATCGTGGTGCAGCCGCCTTATGGACTGCGCGTAGGGTTTTTGCCTGATTACGCTAGGGAAGTGTGGTTTGGCAGTACCTTGATGTTTCTCGCGGCGGGGGCGTATTACGCCTATCAACCTGCAACTCGCGATTACATAGTGGTCCAGCCGCCGACGGTCTACCAACAGCCCGCGAGCAACAACTATGAGATGGTGGCTTACCCGATGAACGGTCAAAGCCCGGCCCAAATCGGTCAGGACCGTTATGACTGCTATCGCTGGGCTGTGGAGCAAAGCGGCTTCGACCCTGCCAAGGCGACATACGCCCCAGCGGCGCAAGTGGTGCAAGCCTATCGGCAGGCGCAGGGCAGTTGCCTGAGCAGTCGTGGTTATCAAGTGACGTATTGATCTGAAGCCTGCTACGGAGCCTTGCTCAGCCTCGGTTTGACCACTTCCTTCGGGTCTGCATGCACCAGTACTTCGGCCCGCGGATAGACCTGTTCAATGGCTTCAGCCGCGCGGTCACAGATGCTATGGGCTGCGGACAACGTCAGTTCACCCGGCAGCTCCAGGTGAAACTGCACAAACCAGGTATTGCCCGAGATCCGTGTGCGCAGGTCGTGGGCGCCGAGCACGCCGGGCACGCTGCAGGCCAGATTCAGCATGTTTTCACTGACATCCGTGGGTAACTCCTGATCCATCAACACGGCAAAACTCTCACGGGCGATCTGCAGTGCGCTCCACAGGATATACACCGCAATCCCCAGGCCAAACCAGGCGTCCAGCTGCGGGAAACCTACACTGGCCAGCACCAGCGCCAGCAAAATACTGCCATTGAGCATCAGGTCCGAGCGGTAATGCAGCGAGTCGGCGCGCACCGCGTTGGACCCCGTGGCCTTGATCACCCGGTGTTGCAGCACCAGCAGTGCTACGGTCATCAGCAACGAAAAGACAATGACGCCAATTCCGATCCACGGTGCGCCTACCGGCTCCGGGTTTTTCAGCCGTTCCACCGCCTGAAAGGCAATCAGCACTGCACTCACGCCAATAAACAGCGCTTGCGCCATGCCCGCCAGGGACTCGGCTTTGCCGTGACCATATCGGTGATCCTCATCGGCGGGACGCAGCGCGTAATGCACGGCCAGCAAATTGAGAAACGAAGTTACGCCATCGAGCAGCGAGTCGGTCAGGCCGGCGAGCATGCTGATCGAACCACTGAGCCACCACGCGATGGCCTTGGTTACGATCAACAGGCTGGCCACCGCCACTGATGCGCGGGTAGCCAGACGTAACAGGCGGGCGTGTTCCGGGCTGCTGGTCATGGTGCTTTCCTGATGAATGATGACGTGCTTCAGGCTGCTGGCTGCAAGCCATACATAGCCAGTTGCTGGGCGCTGCCCCGGTGCTGGATCAGGCGTGGATCGTTCAGCGGGAAGCTGCGGCCCAGTTCGCTTTCAAGGATGGCCTGGAGCTTGGCGTTATCCACCTTGCCGTCTGCGCCGATGGCTTCGCGCAGTTTTTCCGGGGCGATTTGTGCGGTCTTGCCCGGCGGGAAATAAATTGCGCCGGTGGCGAAGTCGACACCGAAGGCGATCAGCCCCGGGATCACATAAAACAGCAGGCCCACGGCATCCAGTACGACGATCATGGGGTCGATCTTGCCGTCGATCTGGCCGCGGCGGTCTGGAAAGAAAATACTGCCGCAAGCAGTCAATTGGGTGAACAGTGCCGCAACCACGACACTGCCGATTACTCGCGAAGGCATACGCATACTTAAAACCTCAAACATGTTCAAAGGACTGGATCATTACTGTTCGCCGTTATACTCGCCGCTCTGTTCTGGAGCCACCATGATTTCTTTGCCGATTGATGAAGTTTTACCTGCGCTGCGCCTGGCCCTGGCCGAGCGCCATGAAACCGTGCTCGAAGCGCCGCCCGGCGCCGGTAAAACCACCCGTGTGCCGCTGGCCCTGCTCAACGAGCCGTGGCTGGCCGGGCAGAAGATCCTGATGCTCGAACCCCGGCGCCTGGCGGCCCGTGCGGCGGCCGAGCGGCTGGCCAGTGAACTGGGTGAAAAAGTCGGCGAAACCGTAGGTTACCGAATACGCCTCGACAGCAAGGTCGGCCCCAACACCCGTATCGAAGTGGTCACCGAGGGCATCCTTACTCGACGTCTGCAGCACGATCCGTCGCTGGAAGGGGTAGGCCTGCTGATTTTTGACGAGTTCCATGAGCGTAGTCTGGATGCCGATCTGGCGTTGGCCTTGAGCCTCAATGGGCGTGAGCTGTTTCGGGATGAACAGCCGCTGAAAATTCTGCTGATGTCCGCCACTCTTGAGGGCGAACGGCTGGCGAGCATTCTCGACGATGCGCCGATCTTGCGCAGTGAGGGCCGCATGTACCCGGTGGCGATGCGCTGGGGGCGGCCGTTTGTGCCCGGTGAGTTTATCGAGCCGCGAGTGGTGCAGACCGTACTCGATGCCATCAACGATGAAAGCGGCAGCCTGCTGGTGTTCCTGCCCGGGCAGGCGGAGATTCGCCGGGTCAATCAGCAACTGGCCGACGCGCTGGGTTCGCGCAGCGATATTCTGCTGTGCCCTTTGCATGGAGAACTGGATCTGGCGGCCCAGCGTGCGGCCATCGAGCCTGCGCCAAAAGGCCTGCGCAAGGTGGTGCTGGCCACCAATATTGCCGAGACCAGCCTGACTATCGACGGCGTGCGCGTGGTGATCGATGCCGGGCTGGCGCGTGTTCCGCGGTTTGACCCGGGCAGCGGCATGACCCGCCTTGATACCCAGCGCATTTCCCGCGCCAGTGCCACCCAGCGCGCCGGCCGCGCCGGGCGTCTGGAACCGGGTGTGTGTTATCGCCTGTGGTCCGAGGACCAGCACGCGCAGCTGGCGGCCTATGGCAGTGCGGAGATCCTGCAGGCTGATCTGGCCGGGTTGGCGCTGCAACTGGCACGCTGGGGTGTCACTCCCGAGCAACTGATCTGGCTCGATATGCCGCCCTCGGCCAGTTATGCACAGGCCCGACAATTGCTCGATCGGCTGGGTGCCTTGCACGGAGCAAAACTCACCCCCCACGGCGAAGCGATGGCTGAACTGCCTGCACATCCGCGGATTGCCCATCTATTGCTGCGCGGTCAGGACCTTGGGCTGGCCGACATGGCCTGTGATATCGCGGCGTTGTTGGGGGAGCGCGATATCCTGCGCGGCGTCGGAGCGGACCTGCATAGCCGGCTGGCCCTGCTGTCAGGCGAAAGCCGCGCCGCACGGGGCGGGCAGGGCGGTGTGCAGCGGGCCAAACAACTGGCCCGGCAGTATCGCGGGTACTTGCGTGGCAAGGCCAGGCAGCCGGTCGCCGACCCCGACCACCCGCGCTGGCTGGGTGCCTTGCTGGCGCTGGCCTACCCCGATCGGGTCGCCCAACAGCGTAAACCTGGTGGGGCGGAATATCGTCTGGCCAATGGCCGTGCGGCGTTGTTCAGCGAAGTGGATGGCCTGATGAAACAGCCCTGGCTGGTCATCGCCGATTTGGGCAGCCGTCAGGGGCAACGTGAAGAGCGCATTTATCTGGCGGCCGAGTTTGATCCTGCCTTGCTCGAGGGTGTCTTGAGCGAGCAGGTCAGCGTTGTTGATCAACTGGACTGGGATGAGCGCGAGGGCGTGCTGCGTGCCGAGCGCCAGCGTAAGGTCGGCGAGCTGGTCCTCAGTCGAGAGCCATTGACCGGGCTCGACGAAGCGGCCCGTACGCAAGCGCTGATCAATCTGGTGCGACGCAAGGGGCTGGAGCTGTTGCCGTGGACGCCCGAGCTGCGCCAGTGGCAGGCGCGGGTAGCGTTGTTGCGTCAACTGGACCTGCAGATCCAGGGACAAAGTGAATGGCCCGACGTCAGCGATGCCGCCTTGCTGGCCGGGCTTGAAGACTGGTTGGGGCCGTATCTGGGGCGTGTGTCGCGGCTCAGTCACTTTGCCAGCCTCGACCTGTCGAGCATTGTGCATAACATGCTCAAATGGCCGCTGCCCCAGCGCCTGGACGAACTGGCGCCCCACCATATCAAGGTGCCTTCAGGGTCTTCGGTGCGGCTGGACTACAGCGAACACCCGCCGATTCTGGCGGTGCGCCTGCAAGAGTTGTTTGG
Organism: Pseudomonas sp. WS 5051; assembly: GCF_012985715.1. Taxonomy (NCBI): domain Bacteria; kingdom Pseudomonadati; phylum Pseudomonadota; class Gammaproteobacteria; order Pseudomonadales; family Pseudomonadaceae; genus Pseudomonas; species Pseudomonas sp. WS 5051. Next base: position 29,022 of record NZ_JAAQWV010000011.1, on the reverse strand, counting down.
GCTGGCGGACACCCCGCGTATTGCGGGCGGGCGCCAGGTGGTCAAGTTGCACCTGCTTTCTCCGGCAAGGCGTCCGGTGCAAGTAACCCAGGATCTGGCCAACTTCTGGCGAAGTACCTATGCCGAGGTGAAAAAAGATTTGAAGGGGCGCTACCCCAAGCTATTCCATAAGTTGGATCCATGGGTCGAATCGCTTAACTCGGAAAGATTGACAAAAAGCGTTGAGGAAAAATCGCGTAACAAATAGGATTGACAAAAAAATGTGAGGTCGACGATGTCTTATGTGAATCCAATACATCGTGGCCGGTTGGTGCTCATGCCCCGGGTGCGGAACGTGTTCGCCGAATTGCATTTTTCGACGGTTCCCCGGGGAGGTGTCGAGACGGAGCTCGCGTGCTGTCCTGAAACGATTAGGATGTATCAGGTTAATGAACTTGGTGCTCATGGGGTTAGTGGCGATCTATTTAACTTTCCTTATCTTTTTCACAAAGATGGACGGCCATGGATTGAAGCAAACTCATACTTACTTAGTTTGATAAAGAATAAAGTTGTCTCCAATCGGCCTTCGGATGATATTCGGCGCCGAGCTAGTAAACTGCTTGATTATCTAATTTTTTGCGAGGAGCGAGAGTTAGATTGGCTCGATTTTTCAGGAAAGCGCCCAGTATTGCGACCAACTTATAAGTACTTTTCCCATTTGTTGAGTAGTGCGCGACGTAGCAAGGCGGTAGTGAATCAGTATACAGGGGTAGTATATAATTTTTATAAATTTGTGTCGTCTAGTTGGCACAGTATCGATATGGATCGAGTGGATACAACGAAACAGACAGCGTTTTTAGTGTCGGGTGTGCACGGAACTAAATTAGTATCTGCTGTCAAGAGAAGTCAAACTAAACCGATTGCGCCGAAAAGTTCTGTTCCTATTGGATTTGTCCGGGAGGATGGGGAAGATCTACGACCTCTTGCAAATGTCGAACTTGCGTCATTACTAAATATACTCAAAGACAAAAAGTGGTCTCCTATGGAGCGACTGTTAATGCTGACCTCTCTGATGACAGGAGCTCGGAAGCAAACAGTGTTAACGATAAGAATTAAACATTTAAAAAATTTTACGGAAGAGAATCTACAAGCTGATGGTACCTACTTACTACATGCTGGACCTGGTACGGGTATAGACACCAAAAATAATACTAAACAACGATTGTACTTCCCCAAGCAACTCGCTGATGAGTTGAGAGTGTTATCAGCTAGTAACTTAATGGTAAAGCGAAGAGTGAAATTTAATGAGCAGATGGAGCGTCATTTTCCTGAAAGTCATATGAGGGAGGAAGACCTATACTTGTTTCTTTCAGATCAGGGAGGTTGCTACTACATGGCAAAAGATGACCCAAGATATCCGGTCGTCAAATCGCGTCCTGCTGGACAAGTAGTTGATACAGTCAAGAGGAAGTTGATGTGCGTGGCGGGTGTGGAACTTCCCAATGATTTTTCATACCATTGGTTGAGAGCAACATACGCATTTCAACTTTATCAACTACTGCAGCCACTTCTCGCGACGGGCCAGATTCTTCCAGGCGAGGAAATTACGTTCATTCAACATCGAATGCATCATAAGCGAAGAGAAACGACTGAAAGTTATTTAAAACTTTTCAAAATGCATTCGCAAAAACTAATGGCTCAAGAAATGTACGAAGAGCAGTTATTTAAATTTCAAGGGTATGACGACTTGAAATTAGGTCTTTTCGAATGAGCGATATAAAATTTACGCATCGCGAAACTCATGTGATAACTGTTGCGCAGTTAAATCAAGATTTTTTGCGGCCGGAAAGTATTCGAATTCAGCTCGATAAAGCCGTTAGGGTTTCACCTCTTGATGTTGGTTGTCTAGCTTATACTGTCCGGGCAAGAAATGCTGTTCGAGAAGATCGGCGATGTAACCTAGTCGATAATTTATCTTTTGTTGAAGAACGTCGAGAACTGCTCCGGTCTATTTATTTTGAATTATCTACTGCACTAAGTCACAGAACAATTCTGCATAACGTTTGTAGTTTTGAGTCTGCAATAAGGTGGTGTGATGAAAACGGTCACTCAAATTTTTGCAGTGATGAAATATCCGCCGCACTTGCATACCAAGGTTACACTCAGTACCTGAATGGTCGAATCGCTCGAAAGGAAATAGTGCCAGTATCAGCAAATAATTTGCAAAGAGCCATGTCAAAATTAATTGGTTATCAATTTCCTTTGGAACATTTGGCTATCATTCGATCGGCAATACCTATCAGAAGCCAGAGGGGTAATTCCAGAGCCCCCCGTGAGCAGAGTGTCACAGCTTACCTAAAGACTTGTTTGACGTTAGCGCGTCGATTAAGTGAGTTTGTTATTAAGGGTGAAGAATATCCTTTCGTTTTAAATTTAGGTGAGTTCGAAGTGGTGCACTTTCCCTCTAATGTGGGAGCTTTAACGCCATTGAAGAACCAGGATGTTAAGTCCTACAATATATCCGAGCGGCGAATATCTACAGTTTCAGAATATATCGAGCGGGCCTCGAAGCTTGGAGTTCGAGTAAACCCATATCAAGCGCAAGTAGACTTGTCTTCAGCTCACAGAACCTTGTCTTCTGCCAATACTGATATGCGTTGTCATTGGCGAATACGATTGGCATCTTTAGCAATGCAGGCTTATACAAATATACTCTTGATCTTGCTTGGAACTACAGCTAGCGAGTTGATCCAGTTCGATCATGAGGAGGGTTTGGAGCTCCAAAAATCTTTGATTAAGAAGGAGCTCTCAGCTATAAAGTTCAGAGCCAAAGGGTTAAAAACTCGCTATGCGTTAGGGCGGGAGGGAGTGCATTTACTGAAGGAGTATTTAGTACTTCGAACTTGGGTTCTTAACGGCCAAAAATTCGATAAGCTCTTTTTCATGATTAACGCAAATGGTAGACGGGCGGGAGTGATTAGGCCATTGCAGTTACTATTCTCTCAATCATTTTATAAGCGTATCAGTGGCGTATATCTTGATTCAGCGTACTCGAATATTTCCACTCGTGTGATTCGAAAGTATAAAAGTTTAGTACTGCACTCACTAGGCATTTCACCTACTACGGTAGCTGATGTTCTTAATCATTCCCTCAGTACAAATGTTAATGATTACTCGGACTCTCCGATTGAGCAGCAGGAGGAGGAATTCGGTATTTATTGGCAGTCGGTGAGGCGAGCGGCTGAGAGAGCGATTGAAATTAGGGGTTCAGGCGGGACATCAATAGCATCTGGGCATTGTGATGCTTTCCTTCAACCTGCTCCAGAGTCAGATGTGACAGTATTGCAACCCAGTTGTAGATCTCAATACGGTTGTTTGTATTGTAAGCATTATTCCTGCCATGCAGATCAGGAAGATATTCATAAGCTATTAAGTTTGCAATACGTAGCTAATTCAGTCCGTGCATCTACTTCTGATCTGGCTCATGCTGAAATTTTGTATAAGGATTTATGTGTCCGTATAGATTACATTGTTGATGAGATATCTAAGCGATCGCCAGAATCGGCGGAAATAGTAAGTTTGATTAAGTACAAGGTTGATAATTTAGGGGTGTTAACCGTGTTTTGGGAAAACTGGATGCAGCGTTATGAAAAAGTAGGAATTGTATTTTGACGATACCATATGTTAGCACCCTCTTTGCTCAGTCAGATCGGTCGAGATCATTGTCACCCGACTCGCCAACAAATTCAATGTCTAGTCTTAGGCCGGAATTAGGTTTTGTTTTGTGCCGTAATAGCGAAGGGCAAGCTACGGCTGTGTATGGAGATGATGAGTGGGATTTTAATCCTTACAGGTTAAGCGCAAAAAAAATAAACATAATAAAATTCAAGTCGATTTTTTCAACTACAGAAGATGATCAAGCACTTTTAATTGAAGAAGTTAAGTATGCTCTTTTCTGCTTAATTTATTATATCGGAACCGGGCGGGTTGGGAAGCTTTCGGCAGTAACGATTAGTGGCTATTTTCATCGGTTGGGCAGTGCGGCCCGTTTTTGCTACGAGCAAAAACATAAACCTCTGGTGGGCGTGCTGTCTTTAAAAGAGTTGCTTACGACACCGGTTTATCTGGCTGCATTTGTGACGAGTATGAATGGTAACGATACTTTTATCAGACGTTTTCCTCCTTTGATGAGAAGTCTCGTAGCGGTCGGAGGGGAGCGGTTAGGCTATAAGGTTCTAAGTGTCTCTGATTTGGATTTTGGTATTCCTAAGGGTGAAAAGCAGACCCCAGTAATTCCCACCCGTATTTATCTTGAGATCATAAATAACTCGTCAGACATCCTGGATCGCTTGCTTTCAAAAGCAGATAGTCTTAGCGCTTTTATTTCTGATTTTGTGGACCGCTACTACGGCCTATCTGATTTAGTTCAACAAAGTCGTGGTATCCGAAAAAGACATCGTCGAGCAACTTTTGAACAAGCAGTTAATAATCATGGGTTAACTGAGTTGTTGGTCGATGATTTCAAGTGTTCATGCCGACGAAGTTTTTCTTTAGCGATATCTAGCATTCAATTCTTGCTGAAAATGGTAATACATCTCTATACCGGTATGCGTGATCAGGAGGTGATGCGGCTCAAGTATGAATGCTTGGCAGAGGAGGTGGTAGTTGCGTGTACTACGGATAGTAATGGGAAACTGCGCGATCCATCTAAGATGGTTACATTGTTATCGACCACTACTAAGTTTGAAGGGTACAAGAAGGAAGAGTCATGGCTAGCTACTGCGGAAGTTATAAAAGCCGTAAAACTTGCACAGGCGATCCAAAATGGCCTCGCTAAATTCAGTCCTTCGGTTACCGCATCGGAGTTTAACCTTTTTTCTAGTCCGTCTATATTAATTAGTCCTCATGCAGGTGGGCTATCTGAACTATCGCGTAAAAATGTCCGCACGTCATGGCTCGATCGGACAAAAATTCAACCGGACGATCTTAAAGAACTTGTGCAAACCGATACTAGCCGAGATTTTTATAGCGAGACAAAGTATTCAGTTGGCAAGCCATGGCCACTAGCAAGTCATCAGCTTCGCCGCTCTCTTGCATTTTATGCCAGTAATAGTGGCTTTGTATCCTTACCTTCTTTAAAGTCACAGTACAAGCATATGTCGCTTGAAATGGCGCGATACTATCGGAATGGTTTTGAAAATCTGAAGACAATATTTGGATATTATGACCCAATAAAAAAAGATTTTGTACTACCCAAATCTCATATTGCTCTTGAGTTTCAAATGGGTATGCCGATTTCCATTGCTAACGAGATTTTGGCTAACTTAATAACCCAGGATACTCCTCTTTTTGGAGGTACTGGTTCGTATATGGAAAAACAAAAATCTCGCATAAAAAGTGGGCAGGTTCACATCGAGGATTTACGCGCTGATACACTTGCGCGTGTCAAGGCGGGTGAGATTTCCTATCGCCCAACACTTTTAGGAGGATGCACTAAGGTCGGACGCTGTGATTCTCTCTTGCTCGGAGAATATACGGCCTGCCTTTCTTGTGATGGTGCAGTTATCAAGTCCGAAAAAATTAATGAAGCAATTAAGGTGGCTGTTGCTGAATTGGAATACTATTCCGAAGGTACTGGGGAGTATCAAGTTATTCGGGGAGATGTCGAGAAACTTGTCAATTTCAGATCCAGGTTAATTGGAGTCGTGGAGGCTTTACTATGAAGATTATTAGGAAAGGGGAGAGCGGATTGGAAGCTTGCGAGGATGCATTCAAGCGTCTTATCGAAGGCTCTCCTGTTGTTTCGCAGCATGTTGGTTTAGACGCCTCTAAGCTCACAGCTGGCGTTGTTAGTGTTGAAGCAGGGTTTGACAGGGGGTACTTGAAAAAAGCTAGGAAGACTCATCAGTCTCTTTTGGCAAAAATTGAAGCTTATAGGATCGGTCTGCCTGGTATCACTACTAGCAAAAGTGACGCTGAAACTGTCAGGCAGACGCTGGGTAAGTTGAATGCAATAAAATCTGATTTGGTGCTCGCCTGTCAGCAACGCGATAGGGTTCTGACACAGAACTTGCAGTTGTGCGAGCGTGTTCGGGAGTTGGAAATCGAGATTGCAGAGATTAAGAACGGTTTCCAACAAACTTTAAAACCTTTTTTCGGTTGTCATAGATAAGGATTGAGGAAGCGTGGTTTATTGTTCCTCTGCTGTTTCGTAAGGTTACCTTATTTCTTTAAATGTTGATCACAGTCCATGTCGTCGAGCGAGTGGTGTGATTGATCTTGAAACTCAATCAGCCACTGCATTCATGTTTACTTTGAATATGGCCTTGCCTCAGGTGGCGGTGATGCACAGTAGCATTAGTCTAAATATTGCGCCGAGTATTATCGACACCCGAGGTGAACGAGGACAAAGCCTGCTCAGGTGTAGCCGCAAGTCGAATGAGTATGCTGTCATATAGGGTAACGTGGGGACGGGCAGTAATAGGCTCTATCACGCGAATATTCATCAATTGGTGAGTTGAAAACTGACCCGAAAAGCTCTGCTAATGAATTGGTGTGCTCCTCAATGCAGGCCGCCGTCACCATGTCCCTTCTGGTCGGATAATGACATAAAAGATATTCAGCATCACGGCGCATGAGTTCGGGTAAAGAAATTTCTAGGGAAAACTCTACCCGAAAGTCGCGGGTCTGGATCACTGAGCGGGTACGCTCGAGAGACATTGTCATTTTCCCACCAGGCAGATTTTGTTCGCTATATTAATACGGGCCTAGGCCGTAAAAATACGGCAGCCCTGTCTCCACGAAGATTTTCGACATAGATTGACAGAAGACTATATTGGGGCTGGCGCTTTTATTTAGGACTTATGTCTCGCGTGGCATCGTATAAAATATGCGCAACGGTGCATGCGGTTGCATTGCCGATACCATTTAGAAAGTACGAATGTCCCTCAGCGACATTGATCTGGAGATCATAGTCTTCACTGTTTGGAAAGGTTAGTACGGAGATTTTTATCAGCGGCTCCATGGTCCAGGAACTAGTGCCATTCATGTGCGGTGGGCAAACGAAATGGACCTGCTCAAGCCAGCTCAGATTTGATTGGCGGTCAACGAGCTCCCTAAGTTCATGAGCGTGGTGGATCATCATCATCGAGCTGGAGGCGGAGCGTCGACCCCATCGTCCGATCTGGACGTAATACCAAGGATGGATGACTTCCTGCTCGACGCAGCGCCACATTTGGCTTTGCTGGAGCTTATCGAGACCTTCAATGGTTATTTCGGTGGAGCGGTAGGTAGTAAACATAGCGACACGTAGTTGATAAATGAACACTATAGATTGTAGCCCTAAAGTGATCAAAAAGGCTCTATGGTTCCTTTTAAGGAACCTTCACAGTGAACCAGAACGCTGCGTTTGGCCTGGCACTGCGTCATATACGCATGCAGAGAAAGTTAACGCAGGAAGATTTTTCTTCCGTCAGTAGTCGTACCTATCTCAGCACTCTGGAACGAGGCCTCAAAAGTCCTACGCTGGAAAAGATCGATCAACTTGCTGAGACGCTGAAGGTCCATCCCCTCACGCTTCTTACACAAGCCTACCTCATCAAGGACAAAGACGTAGATGTGGAGGGACTCCTGGTACGTATCGCCTCGGAGGTTGCTGATCTCGCTGCGAAACCCGATGAGGAATAGCCTCGTACCAACCTTTCAAGATCGCGTATTCGAGATTACCGGATTCATCGAAGGAGCACTGATCTGATTGGCCTTCGTGGGTGAGGGCACACTGTCTCTCCGTAAATATCATGTGTCTGAAATATCTTAAAAGCCTGACGTGTACGACGCTCATTGCTCTGTTGGTGATAGGCTTTGTGTAACCAAAGGACTGCTACCGGAGAGCGCAACCCAATGAACGATCAAGAGCGCGCTGTGCAGGCCCTGCGGTTAGCCAAAAAAGTTGTTTTCTTCACGGGTGCAGGGGTTTCTGCCGAAAGCGGAATTCCGACTTTCCGCGATAAGCTCACAGGCCTATGGTCGATCCACGACCCGCAGCGTCTGGAGACCGCCAATGCTTTCCGAGACAACCCGGCGTTAGTGTGGGGATTCTATCTGTGGAGGCGACATCAGGTTCAGCAGGCTCAGCCAAATGCTGCACATTCAATGGTCCAGAAACTGTCAGCAACGGACCGTGAGGTTTACGTTGTAACTCAGAATATCGATGACCTTCATGAACGTGCTGGATCGACAGATGTGAACCACTTACATGGCAGCCTCGAGGATCCTAAATGCTTCGCATGCAATCGTTTCTCTAGGCTCACCTCGGATGATCTGTCGGTACCCTTGTCGGGTTTGGAAAGAGAGCCACCACGATGTCGACGCTGTAACGGACGTTTGAGACCAGGTGTAGTTTGGTTTGGGGAAGCTTTGCCAAATGGTGCCTGGAAAGCTGCTATGAACAGGGTGCGTGACTGCGATGTACTGATCTCTGTAGGAACATCTGGCATAGTGACACCGGCAGCTGACATCCCAGAAATTGCACACTCTGCGGGAGCAACGGTTATTCACGTTAACCTCGAAGATGTGTCCCAGAATGGCCGGAATGAGCTGATGCTTATTGGTAGGGCAACTGAAGTGCTCACAAGTTTATTCCTCGCAATAACTACTCATTAATGAAGCGCTTCCGGCATTAACGGCTTGAGTACCGCTACCTAGGATTCTCATGAGATAATCAAATGTCCTCGCCATTCGCCGGGCGATCGATTGAAGTTGGATTGCTCCAGTCGTAGGCAGAGTGTGTCATTGTGTCAATAGCACTAAGGATATTGGACTTACCTAAACCATTCTCGCTAATGATGGTGTGATGCCCCGCTGGAATCTAAGTGTCGTATTGCTGATACTCCTGTAGTTGATCAGTGCCATTTTGGAAATGTGCATAGTTCTCCAAGGTTCCGACGCCTATGAGCAGCCTTGCCCGTTGTGGACGATGGTTACGTGAGCTTCTCTTACACCCTTTGTAGGCCGGTCGTCAGTAGGCGCACGACTACGATGAGGCGATGGCTTCATCAGGTGACTATCGAATTATTTGCGAGGCTGCTGGGGTGGACGACTCACGAGTTTCAGCGCTCTTTTCCCGAGCCCCTCTTGCGTGTTGGAGCATAGAGTATAGGGACTATCTCGTCAGTCGCGGGCAGATTCTAGTTATAACTGAACGGGTACTCGGTACCCGCCGGTCGGCCGAAAACTGGCTAGAACGCCCCGCTTTTGGCCTGGGCGATAAGGTGCCATGCGATCTGATAATAACGCAGGCTGGGTGCACTTTGGTGAAGGATCTTCTGATCCGAATCGAATATGGCGTCTACACATAACGTCCACAAGTCGATGTAGTCGCAAGGGAGGTGGATCGGTTAAAGCGTGAGTTTTTTGGCGTTTTTTTGCCTTGCTGTCCAATGGACCACCTTTGACTTATGGGGAATTTGGGGCGATTCACTCTTCACTGAACGCCTACTAAAGGCGTTTCAAGAGTATGTGTGCGCTCGAACCTAGGCCGCTGGGATATCTGTCAAGCAAGCCTTTGTTCAATACTCTCCAAAAAACTGAATTTTATAGTCTTGAGTCATAGGTCGTTGGCTCCACAATTCAAAAAATCAATCTGGCCGCAAGGAAAAGAAATCTTTCACTTAAGGGCTTAAAACAGTGTTAAAGGAAAGAAATATTCCCCTTGCACGACCAGTGTACCGAGCGTGAAGTCTGTATGACAGTAAGCGGATGGTGAACTCACCTACCGAATCGCCCTCATGGCTGGGATCAAGTAGGTGAGTGGTGGTTGTACGAAACCTTGCTCTGAAACGACGCATTCGATCCCGCGGCAGTTTCATACGGCTTTTTCCTTAAGGGTTAGTGGATACAACCCGAGAGGTTCCGACGGCGCATTAATCTGTAGGCTGCCGGTATGACAAACAGGGAAAGCAAGGGAGCTGTGACCATCCCGCCGACCATTGGCGCGGCGATGCGACTCATCACTTCACTGCCGGTTCCGCTGCCCAACAGAATGGGCAACAGGCCGGCAATGATGACGGACACCGTCATGGCCTTGGGGCGAACGCGCTGTACAGCTCCTTCACGGATCGCCGCTACCAGCCCACCTTCCGTGTTGTCGCCGAGGTCTTCACGTTCGGCCCAAGCGTTCTTGAGGTAGAGCAGCATGATCACACCGAATTCGGCCGAAATTCCGGCCAGCGCGATAAAGCCGACCCCGGTTGCGACCGAAAGGTTGTACCCCAATAGATAGAGGAACCATGCCCCGCCCGTTAGGGCGAACGGCAGAGTAGCCATGACCAAAAAGGCCTCATCGAAGCGGGCGAAAGTCATGTAGAGCAGCACGAAAATGATCAACAACGTGGCAGGCACAACTAGTTTTAGTCGGGCGTTGGCCCTTTCGAGAAATTCGAACTGCCCCGAGTAGCTCAGGCTCATGCCTGGCTGCAACTTGACCTGTTCACTGACGACCCGGCGCAGATCGGCGACGACTGAGGCAATGTCCCGGCCCCGCACGTCGATATAAACCCAGCCCGAAGGCCGAGCATTCTCGCTCTTGAGCATCGGCGGGCCGTCGCTGACCTTAATCTTCGCCACAGTACCCAGGGTAATCTGGCTGCCTAACGGGGTGTAGATAGGTAATTGCTCCAAAGCACCGAGCGAGTCACGCCATTCCCGAGGGTAACGCACGTTGATTGGAAACCGTGCCAACCCCTCAATGGTCTCCCCAACGTTCTCTCCACCGATAGCACCGGCCACGATGGATTGCACATCGGCGATATTCAGGCCGTAGCGGGCGGCGGCCTTGCGATCGATATCCACATCGATATATCGGCCACCGGTCAGTCGCTCCGCCAGAGCCGAGCTGACACCAGGCACCCCCTTGGCCACGCGCTCGACCGCCTGAGTGACCGTATCAATTTCCATCAGATTGGTGCCGGCAACCTTCACCCCGATGGGGCTCTTGATCCCCGTAGCCAGCATGTCGATACGGTTGCGAATCGGCGGTATCCAGATATTGGTCAGCCCCGGAACTCGCACCACTCGATCCAATTCTTCCACCAGTTTTTCCGGTGTCATACCTTGACGCCATTGCTCGCGTGGTTTGAATTGAATGGTGGTTTCAAACATCTCCAGGGGAGCCGGATCGGTTGCGGTTTCGGCACGCCCTGCTTTACCGAAAACGTGTTCGACTTCAGGCACGGTTTTGATCAGACGGTCGGTTTGCTGCAGCAGCTGCGCGGCTTTGTGTGCCGATAACCCCGGAAGTGCAGAAGGCATGTAGAGCAGATCGCCTTCGTCCAGCGGTGGCAGAAACTCGCCCCCCAGGCGAGACATTGGCCATAGCGCACTGCAAAATACCAAGAGCGCCACCAGTAGCGTGACCTTGGGACGACGCAGTACTGCATCCAGGGCTGGCTGATAGATTCGAATCAACCACCGGTTCAACGGGTTCTGTTGTTCATTGGGAATTCGACCTCGAATCCAGTAACCCATCAGCACTGGCACCAACGTCACTGACAGTCCCGCCGCTGCCGCCATGGCGTAGGTCTTGGTGAAAGCCAACGGGCCGAACAGCCGCCCTTCCTGGGCTTCCAGGGTAAATACCGGAATGAACGATAGGGTGATGATCAACAAGCAGAAGAACAGTGCCGGGCCTACCTCCGCAGCCGCTTCGGTCATCACGTGCCAATGACGTTCGCCATTCAGCTTCTCCCCTGGGTTGGCCGCGTGCCAAGCCTCTATCTTCTTGTGGGCGTTCTCGATCATCACCACGGCGGCATCGACCATAGCGCCGATGGCGATGGCAATCCCGCCCAAGGACATGATGTTGGCGTTGATGCCTTGGTAGCGCATGACGATGAAGGCAATCAACACGCCCACCGGCAGCGAAATGATCGCCACTAGGGATGAGCGCAAGTGCCAGAGGAAGATCCCGCAGACCAGAGCGACGACGATGAACTCTTCGATGAGCTTGTGGCTGAGATTTTCCACCGCGCGATCGATCAGCTTGCTGCGGTCGTAGGTGGTGACGATTTCAACGCCGGCCGGCAAACTGGATTTCAGTTCGTCGAGTTTGGTCTTGACCGCCGCAATGGTCTCGCGAGCGTTCTTGCCGTTGCGCAAAATCACCACACCACCAACGGTCTCGCCTTCGCCGTCGAGTTCGGTGATGCCACGTCGCATTTCCGGGCCTAATTGGATGGTGGCGACATCACCAAGGGTGACCGGCACTCCGGCCGCCCCCAATTTTAGCGGGATGGCCCGAAAGTCATTGAGCGTCTTCAGGTAGCCGGAAGCACGCACCATGTACTCAGTCTCGGCCATCTCCATCACGGCGCCGCCTGTCTCCTGGTTGGCCTTGCCGATAGCCTCGGTCACCTGTGCCTGAGTGATGCCCAGACTGGCCAGCTTGAGCGGGTCAAGCTGCACCTGGTACTGCTTGACCATGCCTCCCACCGTAGCCACTTCTGCAACATTGGGCAGGGTCTTGAGTTCGTACTTGAGGAACCAGTCCTGAAGTGCGCGCAGCTGTGCCAAGTCGTGCCCACCCGTGCGATCCACTAGTGCGTACTGATAGATCCAGCCCACTCCCGTTGCATCCGGCCCCAACGCCGGTTTTGCGCTGGCCGGCAATCGGCTTTGTATCTGACTCAGGTACTCCAACACTCGCGAGCGGGCCCAGTACAAGTCCGTGCCGTCTTCGAACAGCACGTAAACGAAGCTGTCACCGAAGAAGGAATAACCACGTACAGTCTTGGCTCCCGGCACTGAGAGCATGGTGGTGGCCAGCGGATAGGTCACCTGGTTCTCGACAATCTGAGGCGCTTGTCCGGGATAAGGGGTGCGGATGATCACTTGCACATCGGAGAGGTCCGGCAATGCATCGATCGGTGTGCTCTGTACCGACCAGATGCCCCAGGCAGTGACGAACAGCGTAGCCAGTAGCACCAGAAACCGGTTGGCCACCGACCAACGAATCAGTGCAGCAATCATGGCTGGCTCCCCGACTTGTCCAGGCGCTCGACACGCAAACCATCGTCAGTTTGGCTCACCGCGATCCGAACCTTGTCTCCAGCCTTGAGGCCCTGCATCAGCGCCGGACTGGCGAGAGGAAAAGTCATCGTCATGCCGGGCATGCCCAGCGTCTTGAAAGGACCATGGGCGAGCGTCACGTCTTTGTCGTTGATCTCAACTATCTGCCCATCGGCCTCATGAAAACTGGAGGCTGTTGCGCCGAGTGGTGAATCTTCCTCAGCGCTGGCAACAATGCCTTTAAGACTGGCTTCCGAGTCGAGCAGGAACTGGCCGGACGTAACCACTTTCTGTCCTTCTGTCAGACCTTTCACAATCGCCGTCTTGCCATCGCTTTCCTGCCCGAGTTGCACCTCCACCGGGCGATAGCGACCGGCGTCTTCAGCGAGCATCACTAGGGCGCGTCGGCCAGTGCGAATGACTGCTTCACTCGGCAGCCACAACACACTTTCCCCGGTCGAATGACTCAGGCGCACCTGCGCCGTCAAACCGGGCCTGAGGTGCTTGTCCGGGTTGGGTAGTTCCACCCGCACCCGCAGAGTGCGGCTGTCCGGATTGGTCTCGGGTAAAATCGCGCTGACCTTGCCTCTGAACGTCGTCCCCGGGAAGGCTGGCAGACGCGCTTCGACCGCCTGCCCCACAGTGATGGCTCCGGCATCTGATTCTGGAACGGCCACGGCTAGCCATATACTGCTCAAGCCATTGACCCGTGCCAGAGTCTTGCCCGTCGCCACGGTCATGCCCGCGCGTACGTTCAGCTCTTGCAGCACACCGGCGATGGGACTGGTCAGGATCAGATACGGTTGAACCTTACCGCTACGTTCAACCTGAGTAATCAGTGCTGCCGGCATCCCTGTGAGTCGCAGGCGCTGACGGGCCGCAACCAACAGATCGGCATCCCCGTTACGCTTCAGGGCCAGAAACTCTGTCTGAGCCGCGGCCCATTCCGGCACCAGAATATCCGCCAGGGCCGCATTGGCTTTGAGGACATCCCCAGGAGCAAGGGCATAGACCCGCTCCACAAAGCCGGCGGTACGGGCCTGAATCACCGCGACATCACGCTCGTTGAACGCCAAGACACCTGCCACATCGAGGCTGGAATCAAAGACTCCCCGGGTGACCGTCGCAAAGCGCAAACCGAGATTCTGGGTCAGGCTTGGATCGATACTGACGACCGCACGATCCCCTTCGCTGCTGGCGTATTGAGGCACCAACTGCATGTCCATAAAGGGGGACTTTCCGGGTTTATCAAACTTTTGCTGCGGGTACATGGGGTCGTACCAATACAGAGCCTTGCGTTCACCCGACGGGCTGACACCCCTCTCCTGGGCAGTACTGGATACTCCGTTCATCCGCTGCTGAGCGAACCAGTAACCACCGGCAACACCCAATGCCAGCGAGATGCCTACCAACAATGCCCCATTCCACTTTTTAAGGATCACTGGCTGGGCTCCCCATAGGCAAAGTACAGACGCGCACTGGTCAGCGCCCGCTGCTCTTCCACCTCAATCTGTTTGAGGCGCGCTTCGATGAGCTCACGCCGGGCCGCAACAACGGCATTTAAATCGCCTTTTCCGGCACGATAACTGGCCATGCTGAGTTCGACCTTTTCCTTGGCTAGAGGCAACAGACTGTCCTGGTTTCGGTGCACCGCACGATTCAGACGCTCATAGTCAGCCAGTTGGTTTTCCAGTTCCTGAGTGTGCTCGCGTGACAGGGCTTCACGCTCGGCCTCAAGCTGGCTGAGTTCAGCCTGCTTGGCTGCGATTTTGGGATTTTGGCGAGAGCCAGGAAACAGCGGCAGATCCCAGGAAAGCTGCACACTGACCATATCCCCAAACGCTCGGCCACGGTGCTGGTAATCCAGCTCCCAGCTCCAGTCTGACTGTTTCTCCGACACGGCTTCACGAACTTTGGCTTGCGCTTCTCGGGTCATCGGGGCAAACGCTGCCAGCTCGGGATGGTGCTGCAGGTTGTGGGAGTAACCGGAGGTATCGACGGACCATTCAGGCAAACGACCTACAAGCTCGTCGTTTGCGGCGGCCCCAATCCAACGCTTGAGGGCAGCTCGGGCCTGCCTTCGCTGCTGGATCAGATCGTCCTGCTGCTCCGCCAGTCGAGCTGCTTCTTGCTTGGGTGTTACCGCATCGGCGGGTTGAGCCCGGCCACCGGCAATCTGGGCTCTGACGGTATCGCTCAGCAGGCGGTTCTCTTTGTAGAAGTCCTGGAACAGAGCATCTTTGCGCTCAACCGAGTAGCTACTGATCCAGGCCAACGCCGTGGATTGGCGCACGTTCAGACGTTCGACCCGACGCTGCGCCGCGGCGCGTTCAACGGCCGCATCGGCGACCTCAATACGCGCCTTGCGCTTGTCGCTGTTGAGCATTTCTTGTCTGACCCCAACCATTTGCATGGTCATGAAGTCCTGGTCGATGCTCCAGCGATCCGGACCGCCAACAGGATAGTTCTGCACACCCAGCAGCAGTTTGGGGTCAGGCAGCTCCCCCGCTGGAATGGCTGCGCTGCTGGCAGCCTGAATTTTGGCGTCTTGTGCGGTCAGCGACGGTGCATTGTTTTCGGCCAGCCGCAACGCTTCATCAAGCGTCAATCCACCCGCCAAGCTCGGCAATGCCAGTACGCTTGCAGCCAGACCGGCCGCGAGGGACCAGCCTATGCAATAGCACTTTGAGTTCATGTTTAGGATTCCTGTGATCATCCACTGCACGCATTAAAAGACATGCGCTCAGCTCTTGCATCCCGCAAATGCGGAATGAGGCTCAATATGGGACAGGAATCAAACGCGGGGCGGTCGCCACACCCTGGACGGGGTTTGTGCAGGCAAGGAATCACTAAAGAAGGAAAGTACTACGGGGCTAAACACGGCTACTGAAGGCTTGAAAGTCGAGACTTGCAATATGCTGCCTGCCTTGCATTCATGTCCCGGTTTACATGGCTTTCCGTGCTCGGACAGGGTTTTCATATCGTTGCAGCAGTCCATGCCCATGTCGTCCATCATCGTCATGCCCATCGTCTTCATGGGGCACGGTTCTGTCGATGCCTGAACTCCCGCCATCCCGCTGAGAGGAAGCGCTAAGCTGATCATGAATATGATGCAAAACTGCACGTAGCGTTTCATTCGCTGGAGTGTAGTCGCTTCAAATGGTCGTTACAAATTGACTCATGTCATTAACACCCTGTCGCCAAGCTCCGACCTCCGACATATAGGTAATGAAGCCGACAAGGAATTAAGCCAACATTACGTTTAGAAAATAGACGCGGACGACGAGCTATCGATCCGCCTATATTTGAATTCATAGTGTTGATCTGAACTCAATCATGGATGAAATGGCTAGCCAACTGAGAAATCAAGCAGAAGCCGAGATGAAAATTGGCGCGACAAAGACCTATCGGTCTACTAACATCTGATTCCGGGAAGTTTGGGTACAAATAATACGCGTATTCGCAGTACTGCTATTTTCTAGAGTGTGGGTGCCTTGGGGGAACACAGGTCGCGTCCAAATAAGTGCTTTTCAGTTGCATCTCTCCAAAACCGAAATCTCTTCTTGACGAAGATTGACCCGTTGACGATCTTTTGAGTAGTTGCCGCATCCTTTCACCCGCATGGAGAGCCATATGAGCGCTGGTCATAGTCACGGTCAAGCTCGTGCAGGACACGAGAAAAAATTGTGGATCGCTCTGGCGTTAACGACAAGCTTCATGATCGCGGAGGTCATTGGGGCTTTCGTGACAGGCAGCTTGGCGTTGTTATCCGATGCGGCTCACATGCTAACTGATTCCACTGCCTTGGCTATTTCATTGATAGCTATTCAAATTGCCAAACGCGCTGCGGATAAAAAACGGACATTCGGCTATGCACGATTTGAGATCCTCGCAGCTGCTTTTAACGCGATTTTGTTGTTTATGGTGGCGGTGTACATCTTGTATGAAGCTTATCAGCGATTTAAAGCCCCGACAGAAATCCAATCGACAGGGATGCTGATCGTCGCAGTGATCGGACTAGTTGTGAACCTTGTTTCAATGCGGTTGCTAATGTCTGCCAGTGCCGAAAGTCTTAACGTAAAAGGCGCGTACCTAGAAGTATGGAGCGACATGTTGGGCTCCATGGGCGTAATAGGGGCGGCATTGATCATTCGTTTTACCGGATTCACTTGGGTTGATTCGATCGTTGCCGCAGCTATCGGCCTGTGGGTGCTTCCCAGAACCTGGGTTTTGCTCAAAGAAAGCATGAACATCCTGTTGCAAGGGGTTCCGGATGGCATCGATATCGCTGAAGTGGAAGCGTGCATCAGGGCGGTTGAAGGCGTTGAGGATATCCATGACCTGCATATCTGGGCCCTGACCAGCGGCAAGAATGTCATGAGTGCTCACCTTGTAATCCTGCGTAGCTCCCGAGCTGAGCAAGATATATTGGCTGAGGTGACTCGGCTGATGAGCGAGGTATTCCATATCAGCCATACGACTCTTCAATTGGAAAACTTGCAGTTTCATGCAACGCTTGAAGAAAACGAAGGCATGCAGCACTAGAGCGGGATCTTGCAAACATCTCATGTCGGAGTAGGGGCTGCTGCGATGTACTCAGAACTCAGCGGACATTAAAAAACCTGACCACAGGCGCATATCCAGTGGTGCAGGGAGAGTTGCACAGGTTTGTTGCGGGAATTTACCCTTAAACCTTTCTAGCCTGTTGCCAAGTGGTCTGTCCGTCGAGGTTTGGGAAGCTCAGCCTGAAAACGGTCATGCTGCCAGGCATGCTTTGAACATCCGCAGTTCCCTGGTGGAGGCTCATGATCGATCGAACAATAGCTAAACCAAGACCAGTGCCACCCTCAGCACGCGAGCGACTTGTATCAATTCGATAAAAGCGGTCAAACAAGTGCAGCAGATGCTGAGGTTCGATTCCTGCTCCAGGGTTGCCTACAAGTAGCGATACCTGTTTGGCATAGTTTTCAATAACAATTGAAATAGATTGTCCCGCAGGGCAATGGCGTATTGCGTTGGACAATAGATTGGATATTGCTCGCTGTATCATTAACCTGTCGCCAATGGTCTTGCCATTTCCGGTAACATTCAGGGTGATACGTTTCTCTTCCGCAGACAGTGAAAACAGATCGACCACCTTAAATGCTTCATCTTCTAAGGTGATTATTTCGAACGGGACAAGTGCCGCGGGATGGCTGACCTGAGCTAAGAAGAGCATATCCGAGACAATTCGCGTGACACGGCCCAACTCCTCGGTGCATGACTCCAGCACAGCTTTGTATTCTTCTGCCGGACGCTCCCGAGAAAGGGTAACCTGGGCCTTGCCCATCAAATTGGTGATCGGGGATCGTAATTCATGGGCTAAGTCATCTGAAAATTGCGACAGCTGCTGAATACCGCTGTCGAGCCGGTGCAGCATGAAGTTGATGCCATGAGCCAACTCACTAAGCTCCTGAGGCATTTTAACAACAGAAAGTCGATGGTTGAGATCTTGAGCCGAGATCATGGCGGCGACCTTCCGGAACTCTCTCAGTGGAGAAAGTCCTTGTTGTACTACGGCCCAAGCACTTGCTCCGATGAGTATTAGTAAAAGCGGTAGTGCAATAATCGTCGACCTAAGGTACGCGCTGAGCAGCGCTTCATCGTTCGCACAATCCATCGACAGCAATACGGGAACGCTTACACCGTTCTTTAATGGGATGAGCTTGGATGCGGTAAGGAAGTGTCGACCTTCACCATCTGAATTGGTGGAATAGGAAACCTTGTCAACGGCAGCAGTCGCAGCTTTCAACTCAGTCCGCGGATCCGACAATCCAGGCCCAAACTTCAGTAAGGGCGCCCTGAGGTTTTTCAGGTCATAGATGGTCAGATTCAGATTGTCATGTCCCATGACCTGATCCAGTAACGAATGCGGTTTGGAATTTACGTCGGCCGTGTCATCGTATAGCGAGAGGCTATGTTCAACCTGCTCCATCTTATTGATCAGGCTGTTTTTTGCCAACTTATCCAGCTCGTGCGTCAGCGCAAAAAAGGCCAAGACAGCCAAAAACACTACCAACAACGCCCCCAAGATACTTACTGTCAAACCTAGTCGCATTGACAGGCTGACCGGCTTCATACACGCGCCTCTAATACGTAACCAACACCGCGAAGGGTGTGGATCAACTTGTTATCGAAGGGGTCATCTATTTTGGCCCTCAGCCTACGGATTGAAACCTCGACAACGTTAGTGTCGCAATCAAAATTCATATCCCAGACCAGTGAAATGATTTGGGTGCGAGAAAGCACTTCTCCAGTTTGGCGCATCAGCAAGTGCAGCAGCGCAAACTCCTTGGTTGTCAGATCTATGCGCTGCTCACCGCGAAAAGCACGATGACGTCCTTGGTCTAGTTCCAGGTCGGCTACTTTTAGTACCTGCGGGACAGGTATGTGCTCACTGCGACGCATCAGGGTTCGTACCCGTGCAAGTAACTCAGGAAACTCAAACGGTTTAACCAGATAATCATCGGCACCCAAATCTAGTCCGCGTATCTTGTCCGCTAGGCGCCCTCGGGCCGTCAACATCATGACCCGGGCATTACTGCTTTGTCGTAGACGTTCAAGAACACCCCAGCCATCAAGTTCGGGAAGATTAACGTCAAGTATCACCAAATCATAAACATGTTGGCGCGCCAGATGTAGTCCATCCGCGCCAGTTATCGCACGATCAACAATGTAGCCACTTTCAGTCAGTCCCTGATGTAAGTATTCGGCAGTTTTGAGCTCGTCCTCAACTACAAGGATTCGCATGACATTTCACCTTCTTAATGACTAGAGTTAAAGGGGGCTCAGAAAAATAATAACCGTATTAGTGTGGTTTTCTGATTGGTGTTATCTTTTTATAGGATTTTCAATCCTCATATGGTTTGAATAACTTACGAGATGACAGCCCTCATTCTAAAGCCTGTAGCTGCTTCAGGGTCAAGCCAAAGCTGCGGTTTTGAGGCGCCAAAGCTAGGGTTGCGACAATCTGTCGCGGGAAATAATCCAGGGGCTATATAGCACATCGTGTGCTCATATGAATACCCCAATTCGACAAGTGCGCTTCGGCAGATAATTGCTGAATTTTTGTTTCATCATATTACCGCCTTAAGTTTTTTCTTTTTTAACACCTCCTATATTAGAGCAAAATCTACAGCAGTAGAGCTGGATAACATATTTGTAATTCTTCAGTCACCTTGTTGATAAGTGAAGAACTCTACAGTTACTACGTTGAGAAAATTCGCTTTAAAGGAAATATAAAATTGCGTTGGCTTAGAAAGTTCATTACCCCCTTGCGTATCATAAAATCCATGTTGGTAATAGGCCTAAGTTGCACGCTTGCACTATCAGGCACGGCTTTTTCCGCTGGTTCGGCTTCACAGGCGCTGACAATGGATCAAGTTCTTCAAATGGCGTTTGCCAACAATCCTGACCTAGCGGCAGCACAGTGGGAAATTGGTATCACTCAGGGAGATCGGCAGCAGGCGAGCTTGATTCCCAATCCTGAGTTGTCTTGGGAGGCTGAGGATACCCGGCGAAATTCGCGCACTACGACGGTGATGATCAATCAGCCGATCGAGCTTGGCGGTAAGCGAGGCGCTAGGATCGAAGTGGCAAGTCGAGCGCAAGATGCAGCCGAGATTGAATTGGAGCGCAAGCGTAATGCTCTACGTGCCGATGTCATTCAGGCGTTTTACAACACATCTACGGCTCAGCAAAGGTTGCTGTTATCACGTCAATCACTTGAGCTCGCACAGCGTGGCTTGCATGTAGCTCAAGGTCGCATCAGTAGTGGCAAGTCATCGCCTGTTGAAGGTACGCGAGCAGAAGTCCAGTTGTCGGAGGTACGCCTAGAGCTGAAACGGGCAGAGCGAGATGAGGCAAATGCCTATCAACAACTCGCTCGAGTCATGGGTGTGCCTTTGCCGGCGTTTGCGTCTGTAAGTGATTCAAGTCAGCCAATGCCAACTGTACCGGAACCTTCGCTGCTCCTTAATCGCATAGGTCAGACTGCGGAGTTACGGTTGGCAAAGCTGCAAATTGACCAGCGTGAAGCCTCACTTGGCTTGGAGAAAGCCCAGCGCATTCCTGACCTAACCGTAAGTTTAGGTAGCCAATACGATGAACGGGAGCGTGAGCGCGTGAATGTCGTAGGGCTGTCGATGCCCATCCCATTATTCAATCGTAATCAGGGCAATGTGTTGGCAGCCGCCCGCCGAACTGATCAGGCCCGCGACCTTCGCAATGCCAGCGAGTTACGCCTGCGCACAGAAATTCAGACCACTCTAGCTCAGTGGAATACAGCGAACACTGAAATCACGTCGTTCAATCAAACCATCCTACCTGCCGCGCAAAGTGCTGTAGATACCGCTACCCGTGGTTTCGAAATGGGGAAATTCAACTTCCTAGATGTGCTAGATGCCCAGCGCACCTTAATCAGCGCACGCGGTCAGTACATCCAGGCCATTGCTGAGGCGACAGACGCCTGGGTGCGTATCGAGCGAATTTTCGGTGATGTCGACAAGCTCACTCATACCCCTTGAATTTCATATAACACTTTTTTAACCGCTACTCAGCATCGCAGTGCCACGGTAATCCGTGACTGCCCACTGAGCTGCGTAGGGAGTCCCATGGATAAAAAACAAATCCTTGTCACCGCACTGACCCTCACGGTGGGCATATGTGTTGGTTCGCTCTGGATGGGTAGCACGTCAACAGCGTCCACCGGCGTACAGACGCAAGAAGAACAGGGCCACGATGCTGATCACAGCAACGAGGGTGCGGCCAAGGAGTCAGTTGATGGCGGGCATGCAGAAGGGGAAGCAGAAGAAGGTCACCTGACTCTGAGCGACGATCAGATCAGATCTGCCGGCATTCAGTTAATCGAAGCTAAGGAACAGAGCATCAGCCTCTCATTGCCGTTTCCTGGAGAAGTCCGTTTCGATGAAGACCGTACTGCGCATGTGGTACCCCGGGTTCCTGGTGTCGTCGAGTCGGTACATGTCAATCTTGGCCAAACAGTGAAAAAAGGTCAGCTACTAGCCGTGATTGCCAGTCAACAAATTTCTGATCAGCGCAGTGAGCAAGCCGCAGCGCAACGTCGTCTAGAGTTGGCGCGCACTACCTACGAGCGTGAACGCCAGTTATGGCAGGACAAAATCTCTGCCGAACAGGATTTCCTTCAAGCCCGTCAGGCTCTGCAAGAGGCCGAAATCGCTGTCAGTAATGCCCGACAAAAAATCAGCGTACTTAGTGGCAGCTCGGTGACCAGTGGTGGCAACCGGTATGAGCTGCGTGCACCGTTCGATGGCGTTGTGGTCGAAAAGCACTTGGGCCTTGGTGAGGTTGTCAGTGAAACCAGCAATGCGTTCACACTCTCGGACTTGTCGCATGTTTGGGTGACTTTTGGCGTTTCCCCTAAGGATTTGAGCAAAGTCCTGGTGGGCAAGTCTGTCACGGTTAGTGCCGCTGAGTTGAATGCGGAAGTTACGGGTGCCGTGGCCTACGTTGGGAGTTTACTGGGTGAGCAGACTCGTACCGCCACTGTCCGTGTGTCCATAGCGAATCCGCAAGGAGCTTGGCGTCCCGGGCTGTTCGTAACCGTACTGGTTGATACCGATACCCGGCTGGCGAAAGTCGCAGTACCAGAAGCAGCAATCCAGACGGTCGAGGATAGGCCAACAGTTTTCGTGCGAACTGATGACGGGTTTAAGGCGCAAGCAGTAGTAATAGGTAGTCGTGCAGCAGGTCTGGCTGAGATCACAGAGGGCCTGGAGCCCGGAGCTCAAGTCGCTGCTGCCGGCAGCTTCATTCTGAAATCAGAACTGGGTAAAGCCTCGGCTGAACACGCCCACTGATCCGCCACTTCCACGAGAAGGTTCTCATGTTCGAACGCCTAATCCAATTTGCCATCGAGCAACGCATAATCGTCCTGCTCGCGGTTCTCCTCATGGCCGGACTCGGCATTGCTAGCTACCAGAAGCTGCCGATCGACGCCGTGCCCGACATCACCAACGTCCAGGTGCAAATCAATACTGGTGCCGCAGGTTTCTCGCCACTGGAGACTGAGCAGCGCATCACTTTCCCTATTGAAACCGCCATGGCAGGTCTGCCGGCACTTGAGCAGACGCGTTCACTCTCACGCTCGGGTCTTTCACAAGTTACGGTGATTTTCAAGGAAGGCACCGACCTATTCTTCGCCCGGCAATTGGTCAATGAACGATTGCAGATGGCAAAGGAACAATTGCCCGAAGGCGTGGAAGCTGTCATGGGGCCGATTTCTACCGGTTTGGGTGAGATTTTTCTGTGGACTGTCGAGGCCCGAGAAGACGCCGTAAAAGAGGATGGTAGCCCCTATACGCCGACCGACCTGAGGGTAATCCAAGATTGGATTATTAAACCTCAGCTGCGCAACGTTCCTGGGGTCGCCGAAATTAACACCATTGGCGGATTCGCCAAGGAATACCAGATTGCTCCGGATCCAAAACGCTTGGCCGCTTACAAGCTGACCCTGACAGACATTGTGACCGCGCTGGAAAGCAACAACGCTAACGTAGGAGCCGGCTACATTGAGCGCAGTGGCGAACAACTACTGATTCGTGCCCCTGGCCAAGTGGCGACCACCGACGACATCGCCAATATCGTGATCGCCAACGTCGATGGCACTCCTATACGTATTAAAAATGTGGCGACCGTGGATATTGGGCGTGAAATGCGTACCGGTGCGGCGACCGAAAACGGTCGTGAAGTCGTACTCGGCACGGTGTTCATGCTGATAGGCGAGAACAGCCGTACCGTCTCTCAGGCCGTTGCAGTCAAGCTAGAGCAAATCAACCGTTCACTGCCCAAAGGGGTGGTTGCGATCACTGTTTACGACCGTACTAACTTGGTAGACAAGGCTATTGCCACGGTCAAGAAGAATCTGATTGAAGGTGCAATCCTAGTAATCGCGATTTTGTTCCTATTCCTAGGCAATATTCGCGCAGCACTGATCACTGCCATGGTTATTCCTTTAGCCATGCTCTTTACCTTCACAGGCATGTTCACCAACAAAGTCAGCGCCAACCTGATGAGCCTGGGGGCTCTGGATTTCGGTATTATCGTCGACGGTGCAGTGGTTATTGTCGAAAATGCTATACGGCGCCTCGCCAATGCGCAGCACCATCACGGGCGCCTCCTAACTCGCTCCGAGCGCTTTCACGAAGTGTTTGCAGCAGCCAAGGAAGCCCGTCGACCACTGATTTTCGGGCAGTTGATCATCATGGTCGTTTATCTACCTATTTTTGCCCTGACCGGTGTCGAAGGGAAAATGTTCCACCCCATGGCGTTCACCGTCGTGATCGCCTTGCTAGGCGCGATGCTGCTGTCCGTAACCTTTGTTCCTGCGGCAATTGCCATGTTCGTGACGGGCAAAGTCAAGGAAGATGAGAACGTGATAATGCGAGGAGCGCGACGGGGTTATGCCCCCGCGCTGGATTGGGTCATGAGTCATCGATCGCTGGCATTTGCCATGGCATTAGGTGTCATCGCTGCGAGTGGCGTGGTCGCCAGTCGAATGGGCAGTGAGTTTGTACCTAGTCTCAGCGAAGGCGATTTTGCACTGCAAGCATTACGAGTACCCGGTACAAGTCTGACGCAATCGGTGGAAATGCAGCAGCGCCTGGAAAAGCTTGTGCTGGAAAAAGTGCCTGAAGTCGAACGGATGTTTGCTCGAACCGGTACTGCAGAGATTGCTTCCGATCCAATGCCGCCGAACATCTCTGATAGTTATGTGATGCTCAAACCGAAGGATCAATGGCCTGATCCAAGTAAATCCCGGGAGACGTTGACAGAAGAGATCCAGAAAGCAGCGGCTGCTATGCCTGGTAGCAACTATGAGCTTTCCCAGCCTATCCAACTACGTTTCAACGAGTTGATTTCAGGCGTGCGAAGTGATGTGGCGGTCAAGGTCTTCGGTGATGACATGGCAGTGCTTAACAGTACCGCTGCGAAAATTGCCGCGTCAATGCAGGGGGTCGATGGCGCCTCCGAGGTCAAAGTCGAACAGACAACGGGGCTACCTGTACTGACCATAAACATAGACCGCGACAAAGCCGCACGTTACGGTCTGAACGTTGGAGACGTTCAAGACACCATTGCGGTGGCTGTCGGTGGCCGCCAGGCCGGGACGATGTATGAGGGAGATCGCCGCTTCGACATAGTGGTGCGTTTATCCGACGCCATGCGTAAGGACGTTGAGGGGTTGTCCACACTGCTGATTCCAGTCCCGGCGCTGCTCAATGGCAATGCCGATCAGATCGGTTTTATTGCCCTTTCAGAAGTGGCGACCCTCGATCTTGTACTTGGCCCGAATCAGATCAGTCGTGAGAACGGTAAGCGTCTGGTCATTGTCAGCGCCAATGTACGTGGACGGGATATCGGCTCATTCGTTAAGGAGGCTAGCATCGCCATTGATCAGCAGGTAGAGATTCCGGCCGGTTATTGGGCAACCTGGGGTGGGCAGTTTGAACAACTTCAATCAGCTGCCAAACGCTTGCAGATAGTTGTCCCTGTAGCTCTGCTCTTGGTATTCACCCTGCTGTTCATGATGTTTAACAATCTCAAAGACGGCATGTTGGTATTCACCGGGATTCCATTCGCATTGACGGGTGGTGTTATGGCGTTGTGGCTACGTGATATCCCACTGTCGATCTCGGCGGGTGTTGGTTTCATTGCATTGTCGGGTGTGGCAGTGCTGAACGGTCTGGTGATGATTGCTTTTATCCGCAACCTTCGAGAAGAGGGACATTCGTTGAATTCTGCGATCAATGAAGGAGCGCTAACGCGGTTGCGCCCAGTATTAATGACAGCTTTGGTGGCATCCCTTGGCTTTATCCCCATGGCTCTAGCTACTGGAACAGGCGCGGAAGTCCAGCGGCCCCTAGCTACCGTTGTAATCGGGGGAATACTGTCCTCAACTGCGTTGACCCTACTTATACTTCCTGCGTTATATCACTGGGCACACCGTAAAGATGAAGAGGCAGACAGCGAAAAACAAGAAATAGTATAGCAGTTTGTTTTTAAAGCCCGCTGCTGATCCTCATTAGCGGGCTACTTATATCAATGATGACGGATATGTAATCTTAATGCCACCGTATTGATAGCTTCGTATTGATACTCTAATGCCAGTATTTAATATGAGGTGTCGAAATGAAAATCGCACAAATTTACGCTCTTGTAGGAGCATTGATTCTTTCTTCCACTGCATTGGCTGAGGGTGGTGGAGACCGGACTTTTGCTAGAGCTACTCAAGCTACCGAGCAGGCTATGGAGAAGTTTTTAGCCAAAGAGCTGAAAAAAACTCCTCCGAAAATGTCAGGCGGTGATAAGGGCCAGATTAGTAAGTAAATGTAGTGGTGCTACACATAAGCCCCGCCCCGATTCCGGTTGCGGGGTTTTTATTGACATGTGAGGTGCAAAAAGTGAAGACTATTAATTCTGTGATTTTTATTGTGGTCGCTGCGATCTCTTCAAGCGTATTTGCTAAAGATAGTGACAAGGTTTTTGAAAAAAGAATGAGTGCCAACTCCGTAGCTATGGAGCAGTATGCGATTAGGCATGGAAAAAATATTCCCGTAGCTAAGCAATATAAATACGGAATGAAATTAGATGTTGTGAATGTAGTTAGCATGGTGCGACCAGCGGAAGGGTGCGGGGTGATGCCCGCAGCTATGACATACGAAGACTCTGAAGGAGTACTGAATACAGTCAGATACACAGTGGCCGGAACATGCCGTAAAGGTGGTTAGCCTCTACGCTCTTGGCATAGGGGCTCATCTTTTTGACGTGCGTCATAAGACATAAAATGTGGGGGGGTGTTTACGGCAGGCATAAAAAAGACGCCCCGAAGGGCGTCTTAAAATACATCGTATTTAGATGAGTAATCTAAAAGTGGATGCGGAGCTTCAACTTGACAGCAGTGAGCTTCAGGTTTTTGCAAGGGTGTTACTTACCTGTAGCAATCTGGCCAGATGCGCTAGCAGATTGCTATAAACTCCAGTTTACTATAAGTTACTTAAGCTAACAGGAAGATGATTGAAAAATTACATTTTTGAAATTTTTCAGCAAAAACGTAATGTTCGTCTAGGATGATTCATCCTGCGCAGATCTTAAAGAATAGCTAATGGATACTCAATAATCACACGAACCTCATCCAGATCCGACTCAAATGTGGTTGCACGAGTATTAGCTTGCCGTAGGCGCAAAGACATATCTTTCAAGGTGCCTGTCTGAACGACATATTTTACTTCGATGTCACGCTCCCAACGTTTCTGGTCGGTAAGTGGGTTTCCATCCGCATCGCGTCTCATGTACGTCGTATTAGCGTTAGAGTAATCAGCATCAGTGCCACGACCGTAACGCGTCATAAACGACAAGCCAGGCACACCATACGATGTCATGTCGAGGTCGTAGCGAACCATCCAAGAGCGTTCTTTAGGTGAGTTAAAATCACTGTACTGAATTGAGTTATCAAGAAAGATCGAGTCCGACTGACGCAGGTAATCGAAGTCATTATTGCCATTATTTCGCTGATGGGATAGTGCAAGTGTGTGTGCGCCATACTTCACGCCTATTTTCCCGCTCCATATGTTATTGTCGAAATCGCCAAGTAATTTTTTCCCTTCGTCGACTGCTTTATAATAGTTAAGGCCTCCGAATACGGAAAGCTCATTTGACAATGAGTAGTTTAGCCCGGTGCCAGCATAGTATTGATTCCAAGCGTCCTTGAGGCGACTGGAATAAAGACTAAGGGTGACGTTTTTGTTTAAGTTATAATCACCACCAAAGTAGCCTACCCAAGGCGAGTTAACAGGCCCGGCATAGAAGGTCGCAAAGTTGTCGCGCATGTTGCTCGAAACTGGCTGGCTCATGGCATGTAGGCGACCGCCCTGAACGGTCAAGCCTTCAATGCTAGTATTTGTTGCTGTGACACCAGTGAAACTTTCCGGTAGTAGTCTTGAGTCGCCAGCAGCCACAACTGGGGTGGATGGGAATACGTCGCCGACTTTTACTACGGTGTCAAAGGCGCGAATTTTTGCCGCACCTCCCACTTTTGTATATTCGTCCCTTGCCTCTCCGTTGCTATTTACTGGAAGGACATCAAATGAACTACGGCCGCCATTACGGCCGCCACCCGTGTCGAGTTTTATTCCAATCATAGCAAACGCATCCACTCCGACACCGATTGTGCCCTGGGTAAATCCAGACTCGAATTTAGTAATAATAGCGTTTGCCCATGCTTCGGAATATCCATTGCCTGTAGGGCTTGACTCACCGTTACGATGTTCGCGATTGAAGTAGTAGTTGCGGTTAAGAACGGTAAGACTACTATCCTCTATAAAGCCGCCGTTTTTTTCTTCCGCATTCACCATGGACGGCACAGAGCTGACAACCATTGCCATAGCGGCTATCGAAAATTTTGTATTGTTAATCATTAATCACTCCTTCGGTTCGGCAGAACTAGAAAGCTCTTCGGCTGGAATTGTTGTTTGAAGGAAGCTGGTCGCGCCTCCTGTATCATCGCCGAGTTGTATCGTTGCAATCTGTAGATAACGGGGGCATGTCTGAGAAATTACAATTTTGTAATATTCGGCGGCTTTCTTGAAATGTTGACGCGCGTACCGTGCGATCAACCGTTTACGGTTCTCAGTTTTTACAATGCTAGTTGCTACACCGTGCTCACTTAGCGACCAGAAATCTCTAATTCGCACGTGAGAGGTGCGGATGCGCGGTGCTCGACCAGCTATAAGCGCATGGATAAAATTAGTTTAGCCCCCCAGCCTTGGAGCCAGCACTAGGCTCTGTACGTAAACCCAAGAAATACGATTTTCTGTAAAATACACCGCCATTAAAGCCAGGAGGCCAAGATGGCAAAGCGGTATGAACTCCCCGACGCAGCCTGGGATCTGGTTGCAGATATCT
>NZ_JAAQWV010000010.1:0-167059 GCF_012985715.1 Pseudomonas sp. WS 5051 | reverse complement strand
AGGCGGGGGGCCTCTCTACAGACAAGGTCAGGAGCAAATCCTGCCTTAAGCAGCTATCGGCCTCCCCGAAACGCTTTTTGTACACGCCCCGGCATTTTCTTGGGCACCGGGAAAACATACAAGCAGCTGCCGAGGAACGAAGGCTGCGTTCGGCGTGATGCGGCACTCCGACGAAGTCGTCGCAAAATCAGGCAATGGGTTGTGTCAGTTACACCAGGTTTTCAGGGTTTACGGTTGTTTGATCTTGTTTGACTGGTGTGTTGAGTACATATCCGGCATTCGTGTCTAAGTGGGATATTGGTTTCGCTCTTACAGCGAGTCACTTTTTCCAGACGCCGAAAAAGTAACCAAAAAGGCTTGCCCCGGCGTACGGCCTTCGCTGCGCTCAGGTTCCCTCGCTCCGGCTCTGCTCCGTGGGCCCGCCGCCACGGGCCATCCATGGCCCATCGCGGCTCTCCCGGCATCCATGCCGGTCGACCCACTCCTCAGAACCTCCTCTCGGCCTCCCGAAGGGGCGGGCAGATCAAAAGCACTGCGCACCGAGGCGGCCGACCGGCCGGCCTGTTTGGTTCGCGTGTACTGCGCAATCTCTGTAGATACTCTGTTGCAGGTCAAGCCCTATTTGTGGGAGCGAGCCTGCTCGCGAACGACCTTCGCGAGCAGGCTCGCTCCCACAGTTGCAGTGTTCCTCGGCAGCGGCTACAGAAACTACAAGCTCACGTTTTTTCGGGATTTTTCTCACAGGTTTGCCAATTGCTGGGGCGAGGGGACGACGCTTATAGTCGGAGCTCGCCGATAAGGCGGGCGGGTTTGGCGACCTGTAAACTACCTAAGGAAAAAACGGAATTGCTATAAGTGTCGGAGCGTGTATTTTTCTCGCTACGTTTTATGGCAGCTGTGCGTGGGAGATCTTCGGGTCTGCCGGGTTTCCTTGGGTATACCGGTTCGCCAACCCGCGTACAGCGGCCACCTGTTTTCGTTTGGCGACGGAAATGAATGGCTCAAACGATTACCCAAGAGGTTTACCTATGACTGACTCACCGTTTGTCCCGCTTACTGCCATCGACTGCACCATCCCCGCTTTATTGATCGACCGTCACGCGCCCCTCGACGTACTTCACGCCAACGCCGCCGCTCGCGTACTGGCCGTCACCCAACTGATGGAATCGTTCTCCAGTCGGGAAGTGCGAGAGGCTGATTCCGTTGATCTCAAACATCTGGCTATTGTTTCGGCGCAATTGCTGCGTGACGGGTGCGATCTGATGGATGTACTCGGCTGGCGGTTGCGGCCTGCTTGATCTTGTTTGTTTAACTGGAGTGTTGAGTACATATCCGGCATTCATGTCTAACTGGGATATTGGTTTCGCTCTTACAGCGAGTCACTTTTTCCAGACGCCGAAAAAGTAACCAAAAAGGCTTGCCCCGGCGTACGGCCTTCGCTGCGCTCAGGTTCCCTCGTTCCGGTCCTGCTCCGT
Source organism: Pseudomonas sp. WS 5051 (assembly GCF_012985715.1). Taxonomy (NCBI): domain Bacteria; kingdom Pseudomonadati; phylum Pseudomonadota; class Gammaproteobacteria; order Pseudomonadales; family Pseudomonadaceae; genus Pseudomonas; species Pseudomonas sp. WS 5051. The sequence goes on along the minus strand of NZ_JAAQWV010000010.1, from coordinate 165,584 downwards.
GGGCCCGCCGCCACGGGCCATCCATGGCCCATCGCGGCTCTCCCGGCATCCATGCCGGTCGACCCACTCCACAGAACCTCCTCTCGGCCTCCCGAAGGGGCGGGCAGATCAAAAGCACTGCGTCCCGAGGCGGCCGACCGGCCGGCCTGTTCGGTTCGCGTGTACTGCGCAATCTCTGTAGATACTCTGTTGCAGGTCAAGCCCTATTTGTGGGAGCGAGCCTGCTCGCGAACGACCTTCGCGAGCAGGCTCGCTCCCACAGTTGCAGTGTTCCTCGGCAGCGACTACAGAAACTATAAGCTCACGTTTTTTCGGGATTTTTCTCACAGGTTTGCCAATTGCTGGGGCTAGGGGACGACGCTTATAGTCGGTGTTCGCCGATAAGGCGGCCGGGTTTGGCGACCTGCTTAACATTTAGTTAGCATGCGATTGTTCTATATGGCAGAGCGTGTATTTTGCTCGCGTTGCTCTATGGCAGCTGTGCGTGGGAGATCTTCGGGTCTGCCGGGTTTTCCTAAATGTTACCGGTTCGCCAACCCGCGTACAGCAGCCACCTGCTTTTGTTTGGCGACGAAAACGGTCGGCTCAAATTCGACATTTAGGAGTTTGATTAATGACCGACTCATCGTTTGTCCCGCTTACCGCCATCGATTGCACCATCCCTGCTTTATTGATCGACCGCAACGCGCCCCTCGACGTACTTCATGCCAACGCCGCCGCTCGCGTACTGGCCGTCACCCAACTGATGGAATCGTTTTCCAGTCGGGAAGTGCAAGAGGCTGACTCTGTAGATCTTAAGCATATGGCTACTGTTTCGGCGCAATTGCTGCGTGATGGGTGTGATTTGCTGGATGTGCTGGGCTGGCGGTTGAGGCCTGCTTGATAGCGTTTTTATAACTGATGCATTGAGTACATAACCGATATTCGCGTTAAAAATCGCAGCCTTGTTCCTTCGGCAGTGACGACAGGGGATTGCGCAGTAAATGTGAACCAAACAGGCCGGCCGGTCGGCCGCCTCGGCGTAGTGCTTTTGATCTGCCTGCCCTCCCGGGAGGCCGAGAGGAGGTTCTGAGGAGTGGGTCGACCGGCATGGATGCCGGGAGAGCCGCGATGGGCCAAGGATGGCCCGTGGCGGCGTGCCCACGGAGCAGAGCCGGAGCGAGGGAACCTGAGCGTAGCGAAGGCCGTACGATGGGGCGAGGACTTTTTGGTTCCTTTTTGGTCCTTCAAAAAGGGACTCGCCGTAAGGGCGAAACCAATATTTCAGTTAGACGCAAATGCCGGATATGTACGCGGTGGGCCAGTTAATGTGCAATGTACCTTTACTGTTGCAACGCGACTTTATCGTTGCACCGTGTCGCCTGCATCGCGAGCAAGCCCGCTCCCACAACATCCCCTTACCTGGCTCCCGGCTCAAATCATCGCCCCCACTCTCTCCGGCAGCGGATCTGTTTGCGTCACCGGTGCTGACACCACCCGCCGGATCGCTTCCTGCGCTCTGAACGCCAGCACGGCCCGCTCTTGTGCCTGGCTGGCAATGGGCTCCAGCAGATGAATCTCAACGTCGCTCTGCTCATGGCTAAACAGTCGCAGCAGATGTGAGAGCAAATCGTCATTGCCAATAAACGGCGCTATCGCATCGACCTCGCCATTGCGCAAATAGCGGATGGCTACAGGTTGCAGTGGTACCCGGCTGTCAATGGCCGCCGACAGCAACCGCCCATGAAAGGTACGCACCGAGCACCCATCCGTGGTGGTGCCTTCGGGAAACATCAGCAGGGGTAGCGGCTGTTGCAGGTGACGGGTCATTTGCTCACGAATCACCTGGCTGTCTCCCGCACCACGGCGGATAAACAAACTGCCTGCCTTGGCCGCCAACCACCCGGCCACCGGCCAGCCACGCACCTCGGCTTTGGACAGAAATGACAGCGGGGCCAGTTGCCCCAGCAGTGCAATATCGGTCCAGGACACGTGATTGCTCACCCACAGCATCGGCGTTGCCGGGATTTCCCCGACCACGGTGACGCGAAAGGGCAGGGCGCTGCTCAGGCGTGTCATAAAAAACTGCGACCAGCGCTGGCGGCGATCCATTGTGCTGTTCAGGCCCAGGCGCTCCAGCAGCCCGAACATTCCCGCCATGCCCAGCCCCAGACTGACCACCCCGAGCACCCGTGCCACCCGGGCATACCGGCGCAAGCGGCGCATCACACGGCCGCCTTGAAGTGACGCGCATAGCGCGGGCACAGTTCATCACGCTTGAGCAGGATGAAGACGTCGGCCACCTGGAAGTCTTCATCCCAGCAGGGCTCGCCGCAAATCCTCGCGCCCAGGCGCATATAGGCCTTGAGCAGCGGCGGCATTTCCGTGATGACGTTGCTGGGCACTTCCTGCGCCGGCAGCGGATTTTTCGGCTCGGCGCGTAGATGCTCCGTACACAAGTAACGCTCGCGCAGACGCTGCATGATCGCCCGGGCCTGAATGCCACCATCCTGCATCGGGATGCTGGCGCAGCCCATCAGGTAGCGATAATTGCCCTGGTTAAGGACTTCGGCCAGTTCACCCCACAGCACGGCGATGGTGCCACCATTGCGGTAGGCCGGGTCGACGCAGGTGCGCCCGATTTCAAGCAGCGGCCCCTGCAGGTTGGCCAACCCGTGAAGGTTGAACTCTTCTTCGCTGTAAAAATGGCCGATACGTTGTGCCGCGCTGTGATCCAGCAGGCGGGTGGTGGCAACCAACTGGCCGCTATTGAGATCGCGTACCCCGATATGTTCGCAATAAGCGTCATAGCCGTCCTCGTCCAGCCCATGTTCGGCGCTTTTGAGTTTGGCCTTCAACTCGTCGCTGAACACACGAAAACGCAGGGTCTGAGCCTCGCGCAATGCCGCGGGGCCGAGCAAACGCTCAGCCTGCAAGCGACGTTCTGGAGCGGTGTCGCGGATACGGGCGATCTGGGACATTGCGAATCTCCGTGCAGGCACTGTGCCCGCTCTGGGTATCTGCCAATCGACTGAGGTGTGCAACTTCAGGCTAAGCAGGTGCAATGTCACCACTGTGACGTTTGGATGATGCTTGTGTGACAGGGGGGCGGGAGGAACTGTCGGTAGCGCCTGACGTCTCAAGAGGGTGAAATAAGTCCTGCCAAAACCGCTCGCCGGGTTTAATGTTCACCCACGTTTATTGGTTGATGAGTTTTTATGCTTAAAGCGCTGTTATCTTCTGCCTGTGCCTTGTTGCTGACCCTGGGTGTGAGCCTGTCTGCCCAGGCCAACTGGTACCTGGACGGTGAGTCGTCACGGCTGTCATTTATCACCACGCAAAATGCCAATATCGCCGATGTGCACCGCTTTCTGGTCCTGCATGGCAAGGTTGACCGCAAAGGCCTGGCGCAATTGCGTATTGAGATGGACTCGGTCAACAGCTCAGTGCCACTGCGTGATGAGCGCATGCGTGACGTGTTGTTTGATTTCAAGCACTTCCCGGAAGCGCAGATCAGCGCGCAGATCGACCTGCAACCGATCAATGACCTGGCCTCCGGTGCGCAACTGGAATTGCGCTTGCCGGTAACGGTCAGCTTGCGCGGCAAACAGCACACCTATCAAGCCGAGCTATTGGCCACCCGTCTGGATGAACGACGCTTTCAGGTCGTGACCCTGGAGCCGCTGATGCTGCAAGCCGAAGATTTTGGCCTGCAACCGGAGCTTGAAACCTTGCGCAAACTGGCCGGGCTTTCGGCCATCAGCTTTTCAGTACCGGTGAATGCGGTGCTGATTTTCACGGCCCGTTAAGATGGCCGGCGCAGTGTTTGGCTGGCGCAGTGACAATAGTTTTGAGTTGCTGATCGACGGGCCGCAGTTTTTCCCGCGCATGCTGGCCGTCATTGAACAGGCTCAGGAGCAGATCGATCTGGAGTTGTATCTGGTTGAGGCCGGTGACTGTGCCGAAACCATCGTCCAAGCCCTGGAACAGGCGGCCTGGCGCGAGGTGCGGGTGCGTTGCCTGTTTGACGCCTACGGAAGTCTGGGATTGGGCCCGGCGTTGCGCCGCAGGCTGATCGAAGCCGGGGTTGAGCTGCGGCATTACAACCCGCTGAGCTGGCGCCGTGGCCTCAACAATCTGTATCGCGATCATCGCAAGCTGTTGTTGGTGGATCAGCAATTGGCTGTGGTGGGTGGCACCGGCGTCACCGATGAGTTCTGGCGCCCCACTGAAAACAGCTGCGACTGGCATGAGGTGATGGTGCAGATGCAAGGTCCGCTGGTGCTGGACTGGCAGATGCTGTTTGATCGCCAGTGGCGGGCCAATATCAGCCGCAAGGCCTGGAAACCGGCGACCCACTTCGGCCTGGCGCGCTTGCCCGGTGTGCCCGACGAGGCTGAGGGTATGGGGCGCGTGGCCTACGCCGATGCCCATCAACATCGCGATATCCTGCAATCGCTGGTGCGCGCGATCAACAGCGCCAAGCAGCGCATCTGGCTGGCCACGCCTTACTTTCTGCCGACCTGGAGCGTGCGCCGTTCATTGCGCCGGGCAGCAGCGCGGGGTGTCGATGTGCGGCTGCTGCTCACCGGGCCGCGCACAGACCACCCTTCGGTGCGCTACGCCGGGCACCGTTATTACCCGCGGCTGCTCAAGTCCGGAGTGCAGATACTGGAATATCAGCCCTGTTTTCTGCATTTGAAAATGGTCCTGATCGACGATTGGGTCAGCGTTGGCTCATGCAATTTTGACCACTGGAACCTGCGTTTCAACCTTGAAGCCAACCTTGAGGCGCTGGATCCGGCGCTTACCCAGGCGGTGGCGGCCAGCTTTATCGCCGACTTCGCCCAAAGTCAGCCCGTCAGCCTGCAAGACTGGCAATCACGCCCCCTCTGGCGACGGGTGAAGCAGCGCATCTGGGGCTGGGTTGACCGGCTGGTGGTGAATATTTTGGGGCGGCGCCACTGAATTTCGCCCTGCACGCGGTTACTTAAGCGTTGATAACGTGCAAAATCGAGCCACTTCACGGCAGCGGACGAACGTGAGGCATGATTATCTGGAGCGTTTTGCATGACACCTTCGTTGTTATTGGCCGTTCTGGCCTCAGGCTTTATCTATGGGATCACGCCGGGCCCGGGCGTGCTGGCTGTTTTCGGCATTGGCGCTGCCCGTGGGCGACGTGCCGGCGCCGGTTTTCTGTGCGGGCATTTGCTCGGCGATGTGATCTGGTGCAGCACGGCGCTGATTGCCATTGTCGGCGCACGTGAATTTGGCAGCACTGCCTTCAACGTGCTGGGCTTGATTAGCGGCTTGTACCTTTTCTGGCTGGGCCTGCGTGCCGTTCGCGCCCAGGGCAGCAGTGCTCAACAAGGCCCGGCGCGACAGCCGTTTGCCCACGGGATTTTTTTCGGATTGACCAACCCCAAAGCGTATCCGGTGGCAGTGGCGACGTTCACTGCGCTGTTGTCCAGCCGCGCAGAGTTACTGACCTGGGCCATGTTGCCCTGGTTGATTGCGTTGAGCTTTGTGGGTGGGGCGCTGGCCTACATGATTCTGGTGGGTGTTGTTGGCGCCGGCCATGTCAGGGCGCTCTATCAGCGCCATGAGTTACTGATTACCCGGCTGTGCGGGGTGATGTTTATCGGCTTTGCCATCAGTGCGCTGATGCATGCGCTGCCCGGATTGTTGCAAGCGATCGTTTGAAATAACGGGCATGGGGGATGCAGTGCGGACAATGTCATCGGGGATGAAAAAGGGGGGGGGTAGGGCTTGGGTGGCAATGCAGTTGCAGGATTTTGCTGTGTAGCGAAGCTTTCAAGTAGATTGAAAGCTAGGAAGAAGTGGAGCGGTGGCGGGAACCTAACTATTCATATTTTATAAGGCTTGCGTGGCTATAAAAAATACTGCCATACACCACACCATACAAGCCGCTTCCTGCTGGACTTATTCCTGTTCATGCCGCGGTGGGGTACTGGCTTTTGGTCGTCGGAAACTCTCACCTCTGACGTTCCGCCCAACAGGCTCTACTGGTGGCCTATTCGTTGGGAGCGAGAAACATGATAGGCAGAAATAAAGTGGTCGGTGAGTTATGCCGCCTGGCCAACAAGCCAGATGCGAAGCCAAGGGCGCGCCTGATTTGCATTCGGCGCATATGCCGGATCTACGCGGGCGATTTGGCATGGATCGCAGAGAGCCGGGCAAATTATCGACGGGGCAGCACGATCGCCAAGCAAGGCCTCCCGTTTACAGCTCCAAAAGTGGAGATGCTCGACCTGGCCGCCGACCTGAACCTGAAGGTCGAAGAGCAGGCGATGCTAGAAGCCTTGGCCAACTATGCCTGGGACACTATGGTCGGTGAGCATGGCACCATCGAAGCGTTTGGCTTTGATGCGCTATGCGATGTGCTCAACGTAAACCCGACCCGCCGTGCCGAGTTTCAAGGTGCTGCCACCTTGGCCGAGCTGGTGCTTGCTGGCGCCGAGGACTGCGCTGATAATTACAGGGCGGAGCCAGGACGGGCCGGACTGGGCCCCTTGCACCTGGCCTGCATGTGCTTGAATCAACGGTGCCTCACAATGCGGCCAAACCTAACCTTGGTCTGACCGCCCCAAGCAATTTTCAAATGCGCCGGGTGGCCTGCCAATCGCTCTTGTCCCAAGACTGGTGAGTGCTCATGGTGACCTGCAGGCTCATCTGAACGAAGCGGCCGAGCGCGTCGATGGGAGCGCTCAAGGGCATCCCGACCGATTCGATCACCAACGGCGCATACCGCCGGCCTTTGTAGACCATTGCAATCATGCACGGGCTAAACGAGGGCAGCATGGCATCCAGCAACCCTTTTTCGCCGGACAGGAAACTGAGGGCGCCCGTTAGCATCGTGCCCTCTGGCGCCAGTTTCTGAGGGTGAGCCCAATTCAGGAACTGTTCCATTGGTCTTTCAACCTCGGCAGTTGGATCGCGCCAGGCACGGAAAAGCAGTGTGACGCTGACCTTGTGTGGCGCTGACCCGCTAAAAATCTGGGTCGAATTCAGCTTTGTCATCCCGGTGCGGCCTCGTGCTTCGTCGATGTTGGCGCCGGCCGACTTGATCTTGTCGCCAATATCGCTGCCAACTGCGCGACCCGCTGCATTCCCAATGGACTCGATAAGCGGTTTCAACGCGCCAGACTGGAGCATGCCCATCAGCGCCGGGGCTCTGCTCTCGGGGCCAGAGCCTTCAAACGGTGACTGCCAGTTAAACGACATCTGAATATCGGCTTCGTCGGTCAATGCAGCCTTGACCACGATGTCATCGACCATACGTCCGAGATGATCCACCTCATAAAACTTGGCGACCAGGTGCGGATTCAGCCCGTCCCAAATGGAAGTCATCTCGTTCATCAAATTTATCGATGCCGAGGCGGCACCCGTTCCTGTAACTACTGGCATTTTCGTATCCCTGTAAAAAGCGGTCATATGCAGGGCCGCTAGTTTTCGCGGAGCCTGGCTCGCAGCCCTATGCAGTGGTTGAGTCGCATTGTCGAGGGCGCTAGGCGAGCTGTCTGGGCGGGTTTTCCCGCAAAACCAATCTCGCTCAATTTGGCTAGATTTGGCCCGATTTGGCTAAATCAGCACGAATTAACCGGAATAAGAAAATCCAGCTCAGAGCCTTCGACACCATTGCCATCATGTCTAAAACCAACCAAGGAATAGACATGAACAACACGAACCTCACCCCAGAACAACGTGAAGAATTGTTGTCCCACGCCAAGTTGGTGGATTCGGTTGCGGGGGCAGATATCGAAGAGTTTTTAGAACTAGCTACCGAAGCCGACCGCCTTTTTCAACGCTTTAAACACGCCCGCTTTCATGTACGTTGGCTGGCATCTGTTCGAGCGCATGGCAGCCCTGAAAAGGCATTGCAGGCAGAAAAACAGCGTCGTGATTACGCACTGAGCCAGGCTAATCAAATATCCGTTGCTGCAAACGACATTCAGCAAGCGCGCAGCGCCTTGGCTGTCGGTGTAGGCGGAAACAAACTGAACGATCTGTTCCGGCAGCTCAGCGACGCTGACTCAATGGCTAGCGATCTTCGGGCGATGGCCAACAACATGCGCAGCACGCGCAATGCAAAAGTTGCCAGCCTCATTGAGGACGGTGTTTCAGAGGCAACAGCCCTGTCAGTGGCTAAGCCCTCCTTGGCTGACATCGAGGCGAAGCTCAGCGAGGCCAAAGCTATGCCAGGCAAGGTTTCCGCACTGAGGGCAGCGGTGAGCTCATCCGAGGCCAAGGTGAACTACCTCTATCCACTCCCCGCCATCGAGTAACGCACTCGTTGCTGACGCAGCCCCATCGCGGGCTGCAGTTTTGCTCAACAGGAAGTGGAGAATAAAGGCCTTGAACACCGCTCAAACATCATCCCCACCGGTCACCCCAAATAAGAAGAAAATTCGTCCTTGTGCTGCCACCATTCGCAGCTACTGGCGTGATCTGCGTGTGGCTGCGAATGGTGGCGACCACCTCGCTAAAGCCTTACTGATCGCACTTTCAGAAGGCCGGCTACTCGCTCTTGAGCAACCCCGCCAGGTGAAACCATGACCGCAGCAAATGTTATCCCGTCTAAAGACGAGCAAATCGCCTTAGTCCAGGCCATCGGTCTACGTTTGCGTGAGGCTCGCCTAGCTGCAGGTTTCAGCCAGCTCAACGCCGCCAAGCACCTCGGTTATGCCAATTCCAGCAAGCTCGCCAAGATCGAACGCGGCCTGCACTCCAGCCAGATACCGGTATGGATGCTCAAGAGAGCCGCCGGCGTCTACGGCGTCTCCGTCGATTACTTACTGTGCACTAGCGATCGTATGCAGGGCGACGGGATGCCGAGCGCTGTGATGGAGGAAATGATTGAGGCCATGAAAGCTGAGTGGGCCCGCATGACTAACCGTGACGTTATCGCTCAGCAGGCACTTCTGTGTCGCACAGCTCTTCTGGAAACTGCTTTGACAGATGTTGAAATGGCGGCCCAAGAGGCGTTGGAGGCTATTGCTCGAGTTGAGACCCTTAATCCTTATAGGTGGCTCAAGTTGCGTGGAGGAACGCGCCTGCTGAGTGCCGTAGAGCGGGCTGTTGCTGCTGCGAAGCACGGCCGGCGCCGCACCAAAGAGCCACGGCGAGCATTTGCGTAATGGCCCAGGCACCCAAGCTAACCCCAGACCAGTGGGAGGAGGTTCGCGACGCATGGGAGCAAGACCCACGCGACGGCTACACCTGGTTGGTCAAAGAACTGGGGTTATCCGTATCAGCCCCGGGCGTTCGCAAGACAGCCGCAAAGCAGGGGTGGGAGAAACGAAAAGCATCCGGCAAGAAACCATCCGGCGTTGAATTCGTAGGCGCTCCAAGGGCCAAATCGAAGGCAAAGCGCGGGGGTGGGCCGAAGCTCGCTAGCGAAACCATCGAAACCATGGGAGAAACCATCAGCGAAACCATGGCTGGCGGCTCGAAAAGTAAGGCAAAGGCCAGTGCTGGCGGGGGGTGCGGTGAGTTTGATCGGGAAGTGGAACGGGCCGGGAATGGATCGGTAGCGCCAGAATCGGAGGCCAACGCGCACGCACGCGAGGGAGAAACCATCGAGGGGGTGATTGATGACACTGTCGGGGACTATTATTTTACCGATACGGGCCTGCATGGATTGTTCCCTTCCGATGAGCCAGGCAAGTACAGGCCCAAGTATGCCGAGCTGGCCTACAAGCTGGCGCAACTCGGCATTTCGCATAAGCGGATAGCCGAGATTCTCGAGATATCGGAGAGCACTTTCTACGAGTGGCAGGGGCGTCACGCCGGCTTCAAAACTGCCCTCAAGGCCGGTATGGCCCTTGCCGATGCCAACGTGGCCAACTCCGTTTACCGTGCCGCCATCGGCTATTCGCACCATCACGAGGAAATCAAAGTGATTGGTGAGGAGGTCGTCCGGGTACCCACAATGAAGCATTACCCACCCAACCCGCACTTGGCTACCTTCTGGCTCAAAAACCGCCAGCCTGAACTATGGAAAGAGAAGGTTGAGATCGTCGAGATGCCGTCTATTGCCCTGGTCGACAAAGAGGCGATGGAGGCCATCTACCGCAATGCCCTTGATCATGCTGCCGCCGTTCAGGCCAGCATGGTCGATCGTGGCGCGCGTCTTGGTTTGACGATCGACAACGAGCTGGATGACGACTGATGGCCCCGTTTTGAGCCACGCAGTGCAAGGCCCGCTGGCCGACGGGAGTGAATCCGATTCACACCCTTGATCCGCAGACAGCGACCACTCCAAGCGCATTTACACCTGGCGAAGCACTTCGTTTGCGGCCAAGGCCTTTGTTGATCATTGCAAAGCGCCCAAAACCTGCCCCGTTGAGATGACGGGTCAGGTCGGCAGATGAAAGTCATATCGTTCGGTTGGGTGGGCATTTCGCCTACCCTGGATCAGCAGGCCGCTACCACCCCAATACATCATCACCTGGCGACGCGCTTCGATTGTAGCCAAGGCCGTTACCGATCAATGCAAAGCGTCGCGTCCTGCAGGGTGTAACGATTCGTTGCCCCCCCTCGACCCCCAAACAACGCTGATCCCGAGCGCTTCCGCCCCGACACCCAGGCAAACCACTACCCCGAAACAGGGGAGTGGAGTCCATGCGCGGGACGACAATGTCTATGCGGTGGCCCACGACTCCAACAGCACTCGGTTCTGGCTATTGGCGAACTGATCTCTGATATAAGGAGGCCGGGGCAAAGTGCCACCAACATCCAGTTAACACCATCAAGGATTGAGATCATGTTCAAAGCTATAAGCGGAACTCTCATTGCAGGCGTATTTTTAGCGCTATCGGCCTCGCTTTCTTTCGCAGCCGAGCCGGAGGACTACATCCGCAAGGACGTGTCTGGCGTCTATTCCGTCATCATGTTCGGGGCTGGACAGGGGCGTCAGGCACCAATGCGGATCGATTACGCTGACGGCGACAACTTGGTGATGGAGCAGGGCGGAAAGAGCAACATGATGCCAATCCACTCGACGGATCCAGCTAATGGCACTGTCAATCTGCTGGATGACTCCGGTAGTTTGACCACGCTATCCGTTCGCTTTGGGCAAGGCACCATGACCACGGTGAGCGGGGTGAAAATACACCTAAGCTTTATTCGCAAGCTTACCGACATGGACTACGCGGCGATCGGCAAGACGGTCGCGCCCGTCGCAGCACGGCAGCAGGTAGCACCTGCATCGGAGCCGGAGCCAGAGATCGTCACCGCTCAGCCAGCGTCAACCAAGAAGGCGAGCCCTATAGCGGCAAGCTTCAACTGTTCCAAGGCTTCCACCGCCGTGGAGGGGATGATTTGCGGCAATGAAGAGCTTGCGGCGCTGGATGTTCGGGTGGCTGCCGCCTACAAGGCGCTGCGCTCCAGCGCGGAAGACAAGGAAGGGGTCAAGAAGGATCAACAGGCCTGGCTAAAAGAGCGAAATGCTTGTCGCTCGACCGAGTGTCTCGCGGCCTCCTATAGCGACCGTGCTCAGGACATGGAAAACACCCTGGCTTACCTGTCCAAGCCGGCCGAGTTCCGGTAGGCGGTATAGCGGTTGCCTTGCCGCCGAAGGCCGAACAACCTTGGAACAAGGTGTAGTGAGTACACAAGCCCTAAAGGCTTGGGGTGGGGCTTGCGCACTCATTTGCTCCACCCGCACGCTGAAGATAGACACATTCAGCGCGGGGGAGGCTTACATGCCATTCGCGATACTAAGAACAAAAAAACTGAAGAGCATGGCCGGGGTTTTCGGATCTGGCTGCCACACATTCCGGGAGATCCCCACCTCAAATTCTAATGGCTCACCGAATCAGCATCTGATTGGTGCCAAAAGCGCTGGGGAACTGGCGGACGCTGTACGCGCCAAGCTACCGGAGAAGCGCCGAAGGGATGCTGTTCTGTGCATCGAATACCTGGTGACGGCCAGCCCTGAAGCGTTTGCCAGGCATGGCGGCCACCTCGACGACAGTGGCAGGCTTCCCAGTACCAGAGCAGGCTACTTTGACCGTGCCATGGCTTGGCTGAAGGCACGGCACGGTGGACAGAACATCGTCTGCGCCACCATTCACCTCGATGAGCGAACGCCGCACCTGGTGGCCTACATCATGCCTATCACCCGGGATGGACGACTCTCTGCCCGAGAGTATCTCGGCGGCACGGCCAAGCTCCGAAAGATGCAAACCGACTTCCACCAGCAATGTGGCAAGCCCCTCGGCCTGAAGCGGGGCATTGAGGGCTCGAAAGCCACCCACCAGAGCGTCAGTCGCTACTACAAAGGTCTGGAGGCAGCTACGACGGCGCCAACTCTGACCCGTACCGACTGCGCTGCAGCTGCAACGGGGATCTGGACAGCTAACTTCCGTGCTGTGAAGGCCGCTGCCGAGACGGCCACGGTGATGCGCGCCCAAGACCGGGCAAACACCAAAGCCCTGGCTGATCGGCGGGCCGCACTCGATCAGCAGGACGCCGAGCTAAAGCATCAGCGTCGCGCCTTGGATAACCTTGAGGCCAGGCTAGAAGCCCAAGTTGATCAGGTGGGTGAATTCGATCGGGAGCTGGCAAAGGCCCATGCGGCAGCAGAGAAAGCCATTCGGGAGGCAGAGACAGAGCGGAAGCGGGCCGACTGGCTTGCTCAAAAGCTCAAGGCGCTGAGCCTGCATTTTGGGCTGGAAGAGCTCATGCCGTGACGGTTTCACGCCTGAAAGCGAAGCGCTATTCTCCCTGGCAATACATCTTCGGATTACATTGCTATGGATGACGCACTGGTGGTCTTTTCACGGAAAGGCCTCTTCCAAACTCCGATTACAGCTTACGAAATTAAAAGCAGGGAGCACTATCGAAAGATGTGGCCCTTGGTCACTTCCGATAAGCCCCACCGCCTCGTAAGGTGGGTGAGCCCTTGTTTCAACGATGACGGAAAGCTGAAAACACGCAGCTATTTCAGAACGTACACCGGCAAACGCGGCGTTCGAGCCGCGGACTACTTCGACAGCGAGGAGCAAGCCCGGCAGCGTCAAATTGGCGAAAGCGCGGAGCATAGGCGAGCCAAGCAGCTGATAGCCGATGAACTTAAACGCCGACTTGATGTAGGACTGGCCATGCCCTGGTACTACAGTGATGAAACGATCAGCCAATATCACCTGGCCGGCAATCTCCTGCTGGGGGCTGATGGCGTTACCCAAGAGCAGAGCATCAAGACACCGTTTGGCAACTCCTATCGCCTTGATGTGGCGGTGCTCGGCAAGCCCATTCTTCGGCATCCGATGGTGCTGGCTGGAATCGAAATTGAACTCGGCCATGCATTTGATGGGCGAAAGGCTCTGGCTGGTCGCTCAATGGGCTTTCCACTCATATCCATCGACATCACCGACATGAGCCTGGATCAACTGACACCGCAATGGGCCCGGCAGGCGCTGACAGCAACCAAGGCCAGCGATGATGAGGGCCGGCGCAAGACGTTCATCTACCTGAACGACCTGCTTTATCCCCTCTACGTCCAATTGCCGCCAGAACTGATAGAGGGAAAGAACTTCCGGCATCAGTTCATCGTATTTGCCGCTGATGACCATCTGGAACAGGTGAAGGCGACCCTTACCAAGGCCAGTCTCGCGCTTGGGCTTCAAAGTCCTGTAGTTCTGATGGGGATCATCAATGGAAAAAGCGCATCTGCTGCCACTCAGGTGGCCAACCTTGGCGATATCGCAGGCCCGGATTGGCGTGAATTCAACGAAGAGCGATGCCTGACGATCACACTCGATCGTCCACGAACTCTGCAGGATGTGCCGACTCACCTCATGCACATTGCTATCGCCGCATTGCTGGCGGGAAAAGGTAATGCGCTGGTGGGATACAAGCACCGGCGCAGCATCATCAATGACCGGCCTGAAGAGGACGTTTGGAACGAGTATCGACGTGGAACCTGGCACCGCATTTTGCCCAAACGTCTTGCGGAGCCATTTCAGCGCTATTTGGCAGTGATTGACCAGCTCCACAGCTCGTAAGTCCGTCGGCTGATTGCCTCTCTCCCCAAACAAACTCTCAGCTCGGGCCTAACTCTGGGTCGTATGGGGCGTTATTTTTGGGTGTAGATAAAGTGGCACGCTCTATTCACCTCCCGTAAGGCGTAGCCTCATTGTTTAGTGACACTCAAAGTGATACGTTATTAAGGTAACGCCTAAACTGATACAGGGAGAGTAACCGCCATGTTCATTCGCGCATACCTTCGCGCCTCCACCGCCGGCCAGGACGCGACACGCGCCAGTGGCGCCCTAGAACGGTTTGCGGCCGAGCATAGCCAGCGGATCGCTTGCGAATACGTAGAGAACGAGAGCGGCGCCAAAGCAGATCGGCCAGAGCTGCTGCGCCTGCTGGCCGACGCACGAGCAGGTGACGTGCTGCTGGTGGAGAGTATTGACCGGTTGTCACGGCTGCCAGAAAGCGACTGGAAGCGTCTCAAGGCGGCGATTGATTCCAGGGGCTTGCGCATTGTCGCGCTCGATCTGCCGACCAGCCATCAAGGCATCAAAGACAGCGGTGGCGACGAATTCACCAACCGCATGCTGGGCGCCATCAACTCAATGCTGGTGGAAATGATGGCCGCAATCGCACGCAAGGATTACGAGCAGCGCCGGGAGCGACAAGCGCAGGGCATTTCAAAGGCTAAAGCCGATGGCGCCTATAAGGGCCGCCCAACTGACGATGACCTGCATAAGCGCGTGCGCGAACTGCTCGCCGCGGGCTTGGGGGTTCGAGCAGCAGCAAGGCATGCTCAATGCTCAACTACCACGGTGATGAGAATTCGCGATCAGCTAACCGAGCACATGTGAAGCCGTGCAGCTGTCTTCGTATACTTCATTTTAGCCATGCCACGCCCGGCAGCATTGCGCGACCAGGCGTCTTTTCTGGTCAGACGGCGCCGCTGTAGGCGCCAGTGACAATATGAGCAATCCGGCGATCCTCAATGTCGCGCGGAATGTTTGCGGGGGCTGCGGGGGTCGCGGACTGGCGCCGGCCAGGGCTTCCCATGAGCGTCGGCTCAACCTCTGGCGCTTCGGCGATCGCTGCGACAGCAGGCGCTGTCGGTATCGAGACGGCAGGAGCAGAGGGAACAGCCGTCATAGCTGGCGGAGCCCTGCCAGAGGCGAGCGAGGCCGGGGCGCTGGCCGTTGGTGCCTGGGCAACCTTGGCGCCGGCGAATAGAGTGGCCACCATGCCACCGCTGGACTGAGGCGGCGCGAACGAGTTGTCCGTCGAGAGGCCATGGGTCGCAGGAGATGGCGCGCTCGCAACAGCTGCCGACGCGCCCTGCCTGACCGTATCGACACCCGCAAAGGCGTTGGCCGCCGGACTGGTAGCCGTGGGCGCCATCGGCTGATCAAGTGGAGAGACGGGAGACTGGGCCGCCGAAGCGGTCATCTCTGCCGGGGCTGAAGCGGCCTGATTCCTGGCCAGCAAATGAGATCTAGCGTCCTCGGCATATGAATCCCCGGCACGCATACGCTCGCCCATTACCTTGTAGGCGTCCTTAGCTGATCTGCTGCCGTCGCCGTATAGATCCTTGTTTCCGGCAATGACTTGCTCCACCCGGGCCCGACCCTTTTCGCTGTTAACGCCCTGCATGAGTGACTGGCGAACATCCATGCCGGCACTCATGCCGCTCAGCATCTTCTTCGCGTCGCCGCCACCCAGGTTGTGAAATGCATACACGTTCGCATCGTCGTCGCGCCCACCATACTTGCGACCTTGATCGATGTTTTCCTTCGTGAACTCGGCCAGCATCGCGGCTTGTATCTTGGGATCGTTTCGATACTTGGCCGCTTGCTCTGTATTCAGCTTGCCCGCTCCCTTAACCCCATATTTGGCGCCGTGCTTGTTTATTGAGTCCGTCCAAGTACCGTCGAGAAACTGACCATAGCCGTGGGCGCTTGAAATTTTTGTGCCGTCTCGCCGGGTAGGTGTAGCGCCGGCATCGAAGTTGCTTTCATATTTCGCAATCTTCGCAAGAACTCCCGGATCAACGCCGGCCGCTTCCGAAGCGCCAACAAGGTCGTCCTTCGCGCTAGCCCAGTTGTTGTCCGCGCGGAGACTACTTACCTTATTGTCTGCCGCGTTCCTTGCAGTTCTGAAAGCACCGGCAACGGCAGTAACTCCAGTTGCATCTGCGACCTTGCTTGCCCCTGATGCGACCGCTGATTTTGCGCTTGCGGCAACGTCCGTGACTTTGCTCCATGCACTGCTAGCGGCATCCTTAGCACCCCCAACAATCTCGGTCGCCCTGGCGCCTACGTTTTCATAGACCTTTTCCAGATCTACGCCAGTCTTCTCCTTGAGCCAGTCCTTCGCCGATCCAGCTAGGCCAGAAAGCGCCTCCCATCCTTTGGAGGCAAGATCTACAGCGCTTGACCAGCCGGCCTGCATCTTGTCTACGGCTGCCGTCCATGCTCCGGTTAGAGCTGACGAGACACCCTCCCAGAAAGCGGTCGACCCAGCCGACATGGCTGCCCATGTGGCGCTTGCAGTGTCAGATACGGTTGTCCACATGCCGGACACGGTCTCGCTGACTGCCGCCCACCGCTCGGATAAACCAGCTGTCGACTGGCTCCACAGACTGCCCATGAATTCAGTCGTGTATACCCACTTCTCAGTAATGACACTTCCAATATTGGAGTTCCGCAGGTCGCTAACCCAACCGCCAACGGATTCGCCGATGATGTCGCCGGCCTTGTCCCCCATGAAGCCACCGACCACGCCCCCGATGATCCCGCCAATGGCGGTACCGAGGCCTGGCACGATGGAGCCCAGGGCGGCGCCAGCAGCAGCGCCAGCAGCCATGCCACCAATACTACCGACGCCGCGCCCGACCGCAGACCCGGTAGAGCGGTCTTTCTCTTCCCTGGTGCCTTCTCCGCTCTCGCTGGCCATGACATCGCTGGCCATAAAGCCGAGGCTGAGTAGCGATCCTATTAAGGGGAGACGTTTAAGCAGGCCGCGACCAGCTCCACCTCCGCCTGGTGGAATCGGAGGAGGTGATGGCCCACGTCCTCCGCGCCCGCCCGGGCCGCCAGCATCCGGCGGATTCCTTGAGCCTGGGCCGCCCCGTCCGCCTCCGGGATTTCCGGCACCGCCACGACCAGGGTCGCCAGCGCCACCTCTCGACCTGCCGGGAATCAGATTTGAAAGCGCCTTGACTCCAGGCAGAGCCCCCAGCAGCTTGAAAATTTTGCTGAAACCCGCGAAGAACTTGGCGAACATCGCCAGCAGAGGGCCGAACAGCATGGCCAGAATGCCCATGATGCCGCCACCAGACTCTCCGCCACGATTAGCCAGCAGAAGGTCGCGCAGACTGCGTCGTGTGGCGCGGTTATTGACCTCGTCATCTCGCCGCTTCTGGGTCATCTCCCGCCAAAACTTGCGGTACCAGCGGTCTTGCTTCTTGTCCTCACCGCCACCAAAGATCTTGCCGAACCCACGGGAGAGGGGCTCTGCTATTTCGTTGAACGCTTTTACTGACGGATCAGCTTCCCCGCTTCCCTGGCCAACTTCACGAATCGCTCCGACCAGCCGTTCGCCAATACCTCCGAGAGCTCGAGCGGATCGACCGTCAGAATCCCCACCAGAGATACTGCCCCCGCCGCCACCATCTTCGCCAGGCCCATCACCCCCAGTCCGCCGGAACCGGCCTCGCTCGTCACGACCGCTCGGCACAGCCGCAGGGCTGGCAGGTGGTACGTGCGGGCCAGCCCTTGAGCGATCAAGGCGCGGCCCCGGAATCACTACAACCGGAGGAAGCCCTTGGCTGGCGCTCGGCACCGCCCCGGGGCTTGCCGCAGTGTCGGCGGTCGGACTGGCGGCAGGCGAAGGGGTAGACGTCAGAGTTGGTACCGGAGCGCCGCCCGGCGGGGGAGCCGAGGCAGGAGACTGCGGCGGCGCGCCAGTTTCGGCCGGAGGCTGAACGATAACAGTGATCTGGGGCTGAGACTCGCTCGAGCCATCGCCCAAAGCTGGCGTGGTAACAGTGGCCTCGGTGTCAGCTAATGGCTGAACATCGCCCGCAGTCGGCGCCGGCGAAGAGTCGCCCAGGGCGTTTTTGATTGCCTTTAGCTCTTTGTGGATATCGCCAAGTTGGTCGGTTATCGACTCAATTTTGGCGCCAAGTAGAAACCCCTCGGAATCGTGCTTAATGTCCATCAGGGCCTCGTAAGAGCGTGTCAATTTGGGTTGGCGACATTTGCAACTGTTTGAGCGTATTGACACAGCGCGTATACGTGCCCTGGCAGCCGCTGATATTGGCCTGATTCTTAATCATGGTGTCACCCTCGCCAGGCCGACAGAGTTGGCCGAGAACTCCTGCACCAGCGGATAGCCGGCCGGGTCGTCGGTACCGGGAACGCCCTTGCCGTCATTGGCCTCGCCGACCTTAGGCGCCATGAACATCGGCACCGTCGCCTTCAAGGTCATGTCCACGGCCAGGCAGGTCATATTCTTCGAGCCAATATCAATGCTCGAAGCGGGGTTGTCCGGGGACTCGATCTGCACCGGATAGGCGTGCTGGAGGCCCGCGAACCGGTACATTCCGTGGAATGCTCGGCGGCTTGGCGAGTCCAGGTACAGCGAGAACCGAGCGGCAATGCTCTTCGCCGTCGGTTCATCGCCGGCAATGATCACTACCTGGGCTCGAATGTCGCCTGCAATCATCTTCATCCGGAAGTAACGCCCTTTGGGATCCTCAGGGAACTGAACGTCTATCGGATCAGATATCTGCGTGCCGAAGTCGTGCATTACCGGGGTGTAGTCCTTCGAGATCGCCACGATGATGACAGGCAGCCTGTGAGGCTTCGTCGTGCTCTGTTCCGTGTCGTTCTTCTGCCACGCCTCAAGCATCTCGTTCACCTGGTCAATCATACGCGAGGGCGCCCAGGCGAAGCAGTATGGGAAACCGCGAGTCACAAACTCGTTCATGTCCTTGGTGGTGGGCACCAGCTCGGCATAGAAGCCTTGCAAGAACTCACCCAGGCCTTCCTTCACTGGCTCAAACATGGCTAAAGAACCGCCCTGCCAGCTGTTCGTACCCTGGCGTACTTTCAGTTAAAACTTTACGCGCTGGTATTTTGTCTGGCAGGCGTATGGCGATGATATTCAGCAGCTCGTCGTTTTCGGCAAGCAGCTTGCAGATCTTTCCTTCGGCCGTGTCTAGCAGAGAACGCATCAAGGACATTTGCTCTGCATGGCCGGCTGCCACACTTACCTGGCTACCTGTGGCGCTATCCATGGACAACCCATAGCCGCGGTTGGTGGAGAAGTTCGGATCATTCACCCAGTCGAAGCCGTAAAACTCGGGCACGTTGTGGTCGATCACGCTGGAGAAGCCGCCGATCTTGCCCGCGAAGGCGCGCGCCGCGATCTTGCCCATCTCGTTAGTCAGTAAGAACTCGGTCTTGTGTTCGATCGTGCCGTCTGGGTAGGCGCGTAGCATCACTGTGACCAATGCAGGTTCTAATGGGAAAGAATTGCCAGCTGCAATCACACCCAGAGCTGGAATCGCGCCGAAGTGGTTTCGAGGCCAATGGCCGAGGTACCCAAGCATTTCGCGATTGCGCACGCGCTCCTGACACTTGGGCGAGTTGATCGCCGCGACGATGCGCGGAATGTCGAAGTTACGCTTGACGCCGGTGTGCTCTCGCCCCCGGTCTTTGAGGTTGAATGTGATAACTGGTGGCTGATCCATACACTGCTCCAAGTATTTATTTCGGAGCAATCATCGGGCGTAATCGCCTGCATTTTTCCCCATATTGTCTGGGTTTCCTGCAGGTTGGCCTAAGTACGGTGTGCGGCACAGCAGGCGAGGTGATTCAGGATTTGCCTCGAGCGATCAGCCCCGGGCAACCCCTTTGAGTCGGTGGTTGATTTGGCGAGCCTTTAAGCAGCACTCCTCAACAGCGGATGCGAGGCGTAGACCGCCGCGCATATCGGCCCACTCATTTGCAGCCTCCACTCTTTCCATTGCGTCTTCGAGCTCTTGGACAGCGCTCGCGTACTTATCGGAGAGAGCCTTGATGGAGGCTAACGCGTACTGGATGCGAACATTATCTACTACGTCTTTCGCTCGAGCTTCTTCTAAATCATTATCCGTCTGAATCAACAGCTCTCTGACAACGTCGCACAGTTCGCCAACTTCTGACTCTTCGGAATGCCCCAAAAGAAAGTCAGTTGTGACCTTGCAAGCAGTAGCAATGCGGCGGAGGTGCCAAGACTCAAAGGAGCCTTGACCTCTCTCGATCGCGGCGAGATCACCGGCCGTAAACCCCAGCCTTTCAGCCATCGCAACCTGACTGAGCCCTGCCAGACGTCTGGCCTCCCTCACGCGTTCCCCGACCAGTCTGTTGACTTGCGCAAGCTGGCGGATACATGGAGCTGCCGAACCAATAGGGCTGATTGGTTTGGGCTGACACAGATCGGCATGCTGTGTTTCTTGCGTGGTTTGATCCGTGTTCATTGGTGCGATCCTACTTGAGGGTCAAGGACGTGGTCACTTCTAACCTAGCAAGGCTGCGCTCTGATCAACAAGGTGAGCTCAGGTGATTCGAAATCAGCATCAACCAATCAGGTTGCAGAGAATGGCTTCGCTTTCTGTCATATCGTCGCGTTGACTGGCGATCAGGTAGCGGAACACTGCCAG
The DNA here is from genome assembly GCF_012985715.1 of Pseudomonas sp. WS 5051. Lineage (NCBI taxonomy): Bacteria > Pseudomonadati > Pseudomonadota > Gammaproteobacteria > Pseudomonadales > Pseudomonadaceae > Pseudomonas > Pseudomonas sp. WS 5051. The sequence continues at coordinate 144,901 of NZ_JAAQWV010000010.1, read as the reverse complement.
CGCTTCCGCTTTGTTCCGTGGCCGGATCTCTGCCAGTAGGCTGAACACAAACCAATCTCGCGCCGTCGCTTCGGCTGGCCCGTCGCTGGCGTCCCTGTCTACCGCATTGCGTAGCCGGTAGAGCTGATTCCAATAGTCCAGCTCGTAAAGACAATCCGCCAGGGTGTGCGGCAGTAGCTCCGGGTGGGCGCTGAAGCGGGCGGCTACTTCGCTCTTGTCGAAGTCTCCAAACTGGCCTGATGCCTCCAGGCCTCGCAGTGCGTCTATACAGAAAGTGTCAGCCTCGGTATCAGCCAACAGATCGCCATCAAAGCGGGCGACACCCTCCAGTCGTAGCTGGTGCTGCTCGATTGCCCGACTTGCCAGCAACTCAAGGTCAGCGAAGCCAAACGATGACATCGCGGCGAACGGGTTGCCGGGATTGGTAGCAGTCAGGTAATCCCGGTACCGCCTCTCCAGCACATCATGCGACGTCTTGATCCGCTTGGCCGCTTCCATGGCCAGTTCGATCAGCGCGGCCAGGCCGGTGTTGATGATCGAGCGCAGCCACAGCACGGCGTCCACTTCCTTGTCGCCGGTAACGACCTCTTGCGGCGGCAGCTCAGGCACGCTGGGCAGGGTTTCTTGGCTGACCTTGATCGGCGGCAAGGTGAACAGGGCGCGGTGCTGGTCGTTGTCGCGGAACGCCCCGGAGCGTGAAACTAGGGTCTTCACTGTCCCCAAGGGCAGGCCGGTAGCCTCGGCCACTTCGCGCAGAGAGTGACGGCGGCGTAGGTCTAGCACCTGGCGGCGTTGCTCATCTGAAACAGGCTGTTTCACCGCTACCTTGGCGGGGTTCACCATGGTTTTTCTCGGCGCATCGTCTTGCATGACAGCGTTCATTGGTACTCCGAGCAATAATCAAAAATGGGGGAATGTTTCAACCATGCAATCTAACCACGCATGTCTTGCAGACCGACTCAGATACGCCTCATAGGTTTCACAGCCCAAAGCTAGGTGGTGTTCATGACAGAGCGCCCCATTCTCGCTCTCAGGATGTCGCGCGCGGCGTGGCCACTCTCCGGAATACCTTGGCGCTCCATGCGCTGACGCAGCAGCTGCTCAGCTAATTCATCAGCCAATACCGGCGGGGCTTTCTGGCTGTCGTGCCCGATCGCCAAAGCCAGCCCACCATCGAGCGCCTTCCCGTCCATGGCTCGGCGAGTTATCACCGTGTAGGCATGAGTGAACAGCTTTAGGCTTGCCTCTCGGGATAGGCTGGCCAGACAATCCATTCCCACCTCGATCGCTGCCTGGTAAACGGCTCGATGGCTCCACCTGGCTCCACTCCGGGCCGACGGGTGCGACTTCGTGCAGGCCTCGGTGTAGGCGATATCCACCGCCGGCAAACCAAGATCTTCTGGCTTTGGGCGGCACCAGCCGAGAAACGCCCCGGGCGACGGCACAAAGTCCTTGCCATAGGCTCTGAGGCCACGAAGCCCGTACTCGACCTGCTGCCAGTCCCGGATGTCGTTTTCGATGAAGGCTTTCACCCACTGGATTTTTGCAGCCTCCAGCTGATCAGTCTTTCCCCAGGCTTGCTCCCACGCTGAGCAGCAGGCGCGGATTTCCTTGAACAGCGAGTTGACCAGCACGGTTACCGCGCGCTTGGCCTCCGGGGTCATGGTGGCAAGGACTTCGGCGGGCGCCGGACGAGATGGGGCAGCCCTTGGCAGATGGCCGTCGCGAACCTTGTAGGGCGCGATTATCTGCTGGACTGGCTTGGCGACGTTATTGGCTGGCTTCATTGGTTCATCTCGTCTGTCGCCCTTTCGAGCCAGTCGGTCGAATCAAAGTCGATAGGCTCTATTGCCCCCCGGCGCGCGGGTAGGTGATGAACATTATCGACAGGACGAAGTTCGTCCTCCCAGCGCTTACCGTTCAACCAAGTGGCAGGGTGTGGGATGTACTGGCCATCATCCTTGAGCCAGTCCGCGCACAGACAGTGATAGGCAACTGACTGCATGATCTTGTAGATCAACTCGGCATTTGGTTTCAGCTTCGCCCAAGCCTTCAACGCGTTCGTCTTGGCTGTCTTGCGTGGGTATGTTTTCCAGAACGTTTCAAAGCCTTCAGGCAGATCATTTTCGTGGCTCATCTGCCCCGATTGGCCAGATCCATGCCCGTCCTGTTCAACCTCTTTCGGCGCGCCGTTGCCATCCTCCCCCGCGGGGGGAGGGGGGGTATTGCTTCTATTCTTCTCTTCTCTATTCTTCTCTTCTCTGGTCACGTCTTTGTCACGCTCAATGCGTGACAATTGTCCCGCTTGCTCCGTGACAGTAGATCGCTGTTTCTGCTTGCGAGTGGCCGCCAAGCCCCGCGCCTTGGCACTTTGACCGTTGTGACGGTCGAAATCAGGGAAGACGATTCCAGTATCGGTGATCTGCAACCAACCCACCTTCACCATGGAGTCAGCGAAGCCGTCACACTGGATGAAGCGGTTAATCCACTTCCCTGTCACGCCGTCAGCGTGACCATCACGTGAATGAGCGTCTGCCCAGCACCAAAGATGGTGGAGCATGCCAACCACTTCGAACTCCGAGCGATCGAGACTTGTGGCCATGCCAATTACTGCAGGGTCAGTTGCCAGGGAAACGCGCATCTTGATCCAGTCGCCGGCCATTAATCACCCCCTTGGGCGTCGCCAGCCTCAGCAGCGCGTTTATCAGCCTCGCGGATCAGCAGCAACATATCGGTAGCCTTGTGGCAGGCTTGCATGGCCCAATCTCCTGCTTGAGCCAGGTCAATCTCGCCGATGAGCAGGAGTGCGTCGAAGCGATCCATGGCCTTATTCCCAGCCCGATCAACTTCGGCAGGGCTAGTCGACCGGGCGATATTGCGCATCGATTCCTCGAAGAGCTGCTGAGGTGTGAGATAGGTTGTCTTACTCATGGTTCACCCCTTGGCGATCAGCGCCAGCAAAGGCTCGGCAGACCTGGCCGTTGTTCACGCCGTGCCAGTAGGTGAGTTCATCGATTGAGTCGACCAGGCAGGCTGTCACCACGGCATCGGCGCTGCGCATCACGACGCGGCCACACTCGGCATCGGCCTCAGTCAGGAAGGGGCCGAGAAGTGCCTTGGGGGCTTTCGGATGGGTGACGTACCAGAGTTCGGTGGCTTTCTTCGAGCAAGCCGGGAGCGCACCCACTGTGTTGCAGGTTTGGTTATTCATGTTCAGTTAGTTCCCCAACAGTTCGGTGCGACGACGTTCCGTGCGAGAGCAAAGATCGTTGGTTTCTCGGATCCACTGGCCGTTATCGATCAACTCAAGCTGGCGCAACGTGTTCAGGCAGCCATCGCCCGCGTTCATCGCGCTATCGAGTTCGAATACGGTTGAGGCACTGTTAATGCCGTCGTGAGTGCTCTTGATGATTTGCACTGCCGTGAGTGGTGCGCTCATTACACACCCCCAGCGGCGATAATTTCGCCAAGATCTTCACCACGCTCTGCCAGTTGATCTGCAAGGAGCTGGACGGCTTCCAGAAGGCCGCTCAAGGCGGAGGGGGTCAGGAAGTCGCTGTCGTCTTCGATATCAAGACGGCTTAGGTTCTCGCCTATCAACCCCGCGATCGCCCCCATGGCGCGGCCAGATCGGCGCATAAGGATGGCATCGCTTTCGGCATGCGCTTGGAAGTCCACGGCCGGTTTAGCAGGTGCTGCTTTCTTCAGTTGGGCAACGGCGCTCATTGGGCCACCTCCTGTGCTTCAAAGCTACGGGCTTTGGCCATGGCGGCGTTGTAGCGTTTCAGGCGAACGGACAGGGAGGAGTCGGCATGCAGGGCTGCCATAGCAATAGCGCGGTGATAAGCAGCACGAGCTTTGGAGGGGGTGAGGCTGAGGATGTGACGAGTAGTCATGGCTTGAGTCCTAATCTGATTTTTAGACTCCGCCCTCCTGACGCCAATCAGGGTGGGAGGAACCGTGCAGGTTGGCGTACCGGGATTAGGTTCCGGCGCCTCCGAAGAGGCCCCACACGGCCCGCCCATAAAGGCCTGCCATGCTGCGGACACAAAAAAACCGCTCTTGTGGCGGTGTGTCCGCCTAATCTTCGGGACGCCAATCCCGATCGCTGAATTTGCAGCGACAGAGAAACGATACATGCAGGTAGGAGTGTTAGCAAGAGCGATCATGCCGCCACCTTCAGATTTTTACCGTCCAACATCCGCACCAGGGCGCTGCGGGCATTGTCACGCTGGCTTTCCGGCAGGCTGTGACGTACCACGCGAGTAAGGCCACCAAAGCGATTTGGCACCTGCTCTGGCTCATGCTGGAACAGCAGGCCGAAGCGACTTGTCAGGCTGCTGATAGTGGTCGGCAGGCAATGATCACCCAAACGCTCAGCATCAAAGCGGTTAAGCGACTCGCCAGCCAGCAGGTGAGCCAGGATGCGAGATTGCTTACTGAATGCGCTGGCCGCTTTGATGAGCGACTCTTCACTGGTATGATCAACGTGAGTTTTTTTAGGGCTGGCCGTTTGGTTGGCCTTTTTTGTGTCCGTCACTTAGGCAGCCCTCGCCTGCAGCTTGTTCTGTTGCCAGCTGGCAATCTCACTTGCCACGAAGAATGCACGTGCGCTTCGGGCTTCGCCGTCCTTGAGTGGGCGGGGGAAGGCAGGGTCAGTATCCATGAGACGGTAGAGGCCGCCGCGCGATTTGCGAAGCAGGCCACACACGTCGCTGATAGTGAGCAATTGAGCCAGGCCAGGAACGTGGGCCTGAATGTTTTGAAGGATAGTGTTGTTTTGCATCGCCTTGTCTCCATTTGATCGGCGATGCCAAGACTATTGGTGGAAACGCGGGCAAAAAACTATCTCGCCACCTCGAAATCTAGATAACCGTGCCTGAAATCTAGATAACCGTTTCCAACTCTCTCTACAAACCTTTTCCCCTGCCTGGTTTTTTGGCGTGCTCGGGCACGACGCCTCCGGCTAACAGCCATTTAGCTATGGCGGCAGCTGTATTGGGTAACACGTCTTTATGCTCTGTCTCCACTAGCCTCCCGCGAATTAGCCCAGCCATATCCATTTTACGCAGGCTCTCAAACTCGGGGTCTTTCCATAGTTCTGTCGCCATAGTGCAGGCTGCCTGCATAGCGGCCCTCTTTGCGGTTTGTTCAGGCTTGGGTGTGTCCTGGGTTTGGTTGTGCTCTGACGGGGCCATGCCTACGGGGTCGCCAGATTCATTTTCGGCGCTAACCTGGCTGCTTTCGGCTTCCTCGATGATTTCATCAGCTGGCTTGACGGCTAGCGGGGCTTTGGCAACAGCGGATGTATGTGACGACCAGCCAGAGGCTGTAGTCATCTTCCCGATTTTTTCGACTTCGGTAGGTTTGAACAGAGGCTCGTAATCCTGATTTGGAGATATCCACCAATGGCCGATTGGTTCCTGCCTATCGTCGTCGTAGCTTTCTATCGGCTCAGCCGGCCCGCAAAGGTACGTGTTCTCCCCTTTGCCTACCACGGGTGTAATGACTTCGCATATTCCGAGGCCGCGAACGGCTTGCTGAGTAAATGGCCGTTGCTTCACCTCGGCTTGCCCTTCCAAGCCTAAGGCATCGACGTACATTGAGCAGTAGCCAAACTCAGCCATTGCATAGAGATAGCTGTCGTCCACTGCCGAGCCGGAGATAATCTCAATCCAGTCGCTTGCCTGCTCTAAGGTAAGCCATTCGAGCCTGCTATATGTCTGAATCCTTGATTGAAATGTTTCTTCTTCGGCAGGCGCAGTATTGGGGTTTAGATAGCGCTCCAGCGATGATCTGCGAACGACCCAGCGCGCATACTTGGGCAGCTTTTTTGCTTTTGTGCCATCGTCGTTGAGTAGCTCAATGACTCGAAGGAGACGGTCTGTCCTGAAGTGAAGGCCGTCTGGAAGGGTGCGTCCAATTTGCAGGTCACCATCTATGACTTCGTGCATATTCGAGCCGGGCGCCTCTATCCAGAGGTCGAAAGTGCCACTTACTACGCCGAAGTGCGGGTTATGCCGATATTCTTCATATTGAACACGGCTCCCAGGAAGGCTGATCATTGGCTCTACAGTGCCAACATTGACTTTGGTTGTGGCGAGAAAGTCGGCAGAGAGCGTTATGTGACCGTTTCTGGCCTCCTGAAAAATGTCCAGTTCCTTGAACTCTCTTCCGGTACGTTCCGTTAAAAACTTGGCCGCCTCTTTGATCGGGAGATAATCTACAACTCTCGTTGAACCGTTCACTTTCTCTCTTCCTCAAGAGCCCAAAACTACAAAAAGAACGGCCAGCCTCGCAGGTGGGTGCCTGCTTTTCGGGAGCTCCCCTAGGCCAACCGAAAACCGGTTATGCCCGCTTCACTAATTCGATAACGTTGCTTTCTACGGTGTTGATGCGTCGGTCAAAGTCGGCGCGTTGGGCTGGCGTCATGCCGCTGGCCAGGCAGTCGAGATAGTCGGCATACCACTGCATCATGGCGCGACGCTGTGGTAGGTACTGGGCTTGGTTGTAGATGCCCGCTACACCTTCTTCCTTGTGTGCGAGCTGTACCTCGACATGATCCTTGTCCCAGCCGTGTTCGCGCAGGAGGGTACTGGCCGTGTGGCGTGTACCGTGGCCGACCAAGCGGCCCTTGTAGCCGATCTTGCGTAGCGTCAGGTTTATGGTGTTCTCACTGATAACCGGCTGCTTCGCACCGATGCCGGGGAACAAATAGCGACCCCGACCGGTGATTCGATGAAGTTCGCGTAGGGCCTCCAAGGCTTGCTTGCTCAGTGGCACCATATGAGCGCGGCGCATCTTCATCTTGTCAGCAGGGATCGTCCATAGAGCGGTGACGAAGTCTATTTCTGACCACTCAGCCCAGCGAACCATACCGGGCCGGGATGCTGTCCACAGACATAGCCAAGTTGCCGTTCGGGCTGGCGTGCGGCTGGTGCTGGTGCAGAGTGCTTGCAGGAAGGCCGGTAACTCAGGTTCCAGCAGGTGAGGGTAGTGCTTCGCCTTCGGAGTCTTGGTGGCGATGCTCACCAGTTCGGAGGCGGGATTGACTTCGCATAAGCCTCGAGCGATTGCCTGGCTGAATATCTGGCGTAGGGCCACGCGAATCTTGTCCCTGGTGTTGGTTGCGCCCCTGGCCTCGATTTTCTCCTGAAGCAATGCGCAGTCCCTCGGGGTGATCTCGGCGATCGGTTTATTGCCCAAGGCCGGCAATATGTCGTTGTCCAGATAACCGCGCATCAGTCGCAGGGTACTTTCGGCAAGGCCGTCATCGGTTTTACGCTGAAACCAGTAGGCTACTGACTCGTGGAAAGGATTCAGGACAGAGGCTTCGCGGGCAGCCTTCAGGGCTGCTTTGTGGTGTATTGGGTCGATACCATCTGATACCAGCGTCTGTGCTGCTTGTGCCTTTTCGCGGGCCTTCTTGGCCGTCACGTCTGGGTAGCTTCCAAGGCCATGCCAACCCCATTTGCCATCTGGCTTTTTATAACGTACCTCCCAGCGCTTGCGGCCATTAGCGCTTACAACGAAGTACAGCCGATCGATACCGTATGACTCTCGGTACTCCTTGAGTTCTGCTTCGAGGGTCGAGAGGACGGTATCAGCAAGGGGACGACGCTTGATATCAGATCTTTTCATGGCTTTTTTGTATGGAAAACTTATGTGATTTCCGCACCATACACAGAGCCATACAAAACATACAAGGATAAGCGGTGACAAGCATGAACATGCTGGCACAAAAAAACCGGCTACAGGGGCCGGTTTCTCTAGGGTTTCGCTACATGTCTGAGCATGTTGAAACATAAAAATGGAGCGGGTGGCGGGAATCGAACCCGCGTGATCAGCTTGGGAAGCTGGAGTAATACCATTATACGACACCCGCTCAGAGCGGCTGACTTTGTACCAGAAGATGGCAGCGATGAGAAGTTTTATTCTTGAAATGTGTTGTTTTAGCAGCTTTTTCGTTCTGTTGATTGCCTCGGGCACCCTCACAACGACAGTGAGGGTGGGTGAGGTCGGGTTGGCTTTAAAAACTCGAGCAGGGCGTTTTTACTGCTGTGGCTGGCGCTCCTGTTTTCCATATCGAGAAAATGCCCGGTGTTTTCCAGGCTGATGAACCGGCTGTTGGCAATCGGCTGGGCAAAGTGCCGGGCGTCGCTGGCCACGGTGTATTCGTCCCATTGGCCATTGATAAACAGCACCGGTATATCGATACCCTGCGTGGCACTGAGAAAGCCTTGCTGATCGTTGTTCAGGACCTGGTCTATATGAAAGTGCATTTGCGCGTATTCATGCTCGGCCAGGCTGCTGACGTGCCTGAAGTTGAAACGCTTGAACAATGGCGGCAAATGCTTGCCCAGTGTGTCGTTGACCAGGTTGCCCACCTGAGTGCGGTTGCAAGCTGCCAGGCAATGACGGCCACGCTCCAGGTAATCGCGCATGGCGTCGTTGATCAGCGGCGAAAACGAACTGATCACGGCCTTTTCGATGCGTCGCGGCGCACACGCCAGGGCGGTAAGTGCCGCTGTCCCGCCCCATGAAAATGACAGCAGGTAGTTCGCGTCAAAATGCTCTATCAGCTCCAGCAAAATTTGAGCTTCTATTTCCCTCGTCAGCATCTTCTGATGAGGGTTATGAGGCCTGGAGTTGCCCGCGTAGGGCTGGTCATAGAGAACAACGTTTAAATGCGGGTGGAGGTTTTTCAGGGTCTGGCCAAAGGACGCAGTGGTGGCCATCGAACCATTCACCAGGATGATGGTGTTTAGCGCCGTATCGCAACGATAAAGCTCGGTATGGATACGGTATTGGCCTTGAATGTCGAGCACGGCAATTTCGGGCTTCATCATGGCGTCAGATTCCAGTGAATCGAGCGTCGGTCTGACTGATGGTGCTCTGTGATTGTTACAGAAAGGGGTGGGCCTCGTTGCCGGCTAATTTGCTGGAGTGGGTTGGAATTGCACAACTTCCTGCTCGCTCAGCGCCCGGTACTCGCCGGGGGCCAGCAGGCTGTCGAGCACCAAGGGGCCGATGCTTTCGCGGTGCAGGCGCACGACCTTGTTGTTGAAGAAGCCAAACATGCGTTTGACCTGATGATAACGGCCCTCAACGATGCTCAGGCGCGCACTGCAAGGGCCAAGCAGTTCCAGCCCGGCGGGCTGCGTGGTCAGGTCTTCAAAAGCGAAATAGACGCCCTCACGAAATTTGCTGATATACGCGTTGGTAATTTCCTGCTCGGTCTCGACGTAATACACCTTGGGCATCTTGGTCTCGGGCTGAGTGACATGACGCGACCATTGGCCGTCATTGGTAATCAGCATCAACCCGCTGGTGTTGAAGTCCAGCCGACCTGCGATATGCAGGTCGTGTTTGTCCGGCTCATCCAGCAAGTCGATCACCGTAGGATGTTCCGCATCCTGGGTGGCGCTTACACATCCGGGTGGCTTGTGCAGCATGAAGTAACGCGCCGGTTTGCCTGCCTGCAAGATTTGCCCGTCGAACTCAACCTGGCTGAATGCCCGGATTTCGTGACGTGGATCGCAGATAACCTGCCCATCAACCTGGATGCGCTTCTCTATCAGGAGCAAGCGTACTTGCTGGCGGTTGAACTGGGGGCGGTTGCTCAGAAAACGGTCTAAACGCATAGCGATCAATCACAAGGAATTCATGCGCGTATCTTACGTGAGGCTCTGCGCCCGTGCAGGCGGCAATTGACTTGCAACGTTCGCGCAACGAGGGCACAGGCAGGCGAGGTCACGTAGCTCAAGTGGTAATGCCTGTATGACCTTGGGATCAATATTGACGGTATGGCACCAGCAGGATTGAGCCGCGATATCCGGGCTGGCCATGGCGCAGTCGTTTCGAGCGCCGCATGCTGGGCACAGGTCAGGGGTGGTCATTTCAGCATGTCCATGGAAATAGTTGATGGCTTGATAATAATCCTTACAAGGGTAGGAAAACGATCGTTATTTATAATCAGTGTGGAGGTTGGGTCTTTTTGATTAGGTGCTGAGGATAAAGAAGATCGCACGTATCCTCAGGAAATTCCCTACATAATAACCTGTTGTTAAATAATAATGTCCGTTTAGGATTGGGGGGGCGGCAAGTTGCTTGTCGTGAACAATTTTCAGTATTTGATTGGGGGCGTATATGAAATACGTGTACTTGTTGTGTGCGATGTTGTTTTATTCTTCGGTTTCTTTAGCCAGTGTGGTTGAAAGTTGTCCGCGTGCTGAAACCGTGACGCTCAGAAATGGTATCTATACGGCGCCAGCCAATGCTTCCGCAGCTGAATGGATCGCTGTGGCAAGCGCCCCGACAGCGTCACCGTTGAAAACATTCGAAGCCGCTGTTTTTTATCCAGCCAATAACGAGGCAGGGTCTACGGGGCGGATCGGGTATTGCGAGTACAGGGCGGCGGACAGGTCACTTCTGAACTTGCATTATAATAATCCGGATGCTTCCGGTGACGCCATGACTCTGGTGGAGGCTAGAAACTGGAAGATGTATACCAGCGGGTTTGGGCTGGCTTTTTATGAGTGCAACTCATCTGACACCAATGGGTGCTCGTTTTCGGTACGGAATTGATTTGCGTGTCCGGTAATGCCTTATCCAGCTGATGCGGCCAGGCAGGGAGTCTGGCTGACTACTCTGCATGGCTGTGGGGTGTGAATTCGAGAGTGTTTGGTTGGTTTCTTAGATATTGAATGAAGTGTGCGCGGTTTTTTATATCTTCCGATGGGGCGGGAGCACTGTCTTTGGTTTGAGAGGTTTTTATGTATATTCGCGTTATAACTGTTGTTTTAATAAGTGCATTCTTGTCTGCTTGTATAAATTATCCTGTGTATCCCAGGCACCATCAGCGAGCCGACGTGCGTTCCGCCCCACTGTTAAATCAGGGCGTAAATAGCCCTGTGGTCAGGCAAAAAGTTAAGGCGCCGCTTATTCGGCGCGAACAGCTGAATCAGCAAAGGATCAATAGCCCTGTGCTGGTGCGAGAGGTTCAGGCGCCGCTGATTCAGCGCGAACAGCTGAATCAGCAAGGGGTCAATAGTCCTGTGCTTGTGCGAGAGGTTCAGGCGCCGCTGATTCAGCGCGAACAGCTGAATCAGCAAGGGATCAATAGTCCTGTGCTTGTGCGAGAGGTTCAGGCGCCGCTGATTCAGCGCGAACAGCTGAATCATCAAGGGATTAATAGCCCTGTGCTTGTGCAAGAGGTTCAGGCACCCCTCATTCAGTATTAAAGGTTCAGCAAGATCAGCGTTCACGGTCGAACCGGCAATGACCCCGGCACAAGCACCTGACCCGCTTGCATGGCGCCGGACGCGACGGATGGGGATGTTGACAACAGGGACGGGGTTTTCTAGTGTCCGCCCCATTGTTTCTCAGGACTTACCCATGACCCCGGATGACCGTATAAAACTTGAACCTGTCTGGAAACAGGCATTGCGTGAGGAGTTCGATAAACCTTACATGGCCGAGCTGCGCGAGTTCCTGCGCCAGGAACATGCGGCCGGAAAAGAGATTTACCCACCGGGTCCGCTTATTTTCAATGCCCTTAACCTGACGCCGCTGGACAAGATCAAGGTGGTCATTCTTGGTCAGGACCCTTATCACGGCCCCGGTCAGGCCCATGGTTTGTGTTTTTCAGTACAGCCCGGTATCCCGACACCGCCGTCGCTGGTCAATATCTATAAAGAGCTCAAGCGTGACCTGAATATTGATATCGCCCCTCACGGCTGCTTGCAACACTGGGCAGAGCAGGGCGTTTTGCTGCTCAATACCACGATGACGGTGGAGCGCGCCAATGCCGCCTCCCATGCCAAGAAGGGCTGGGAGCATTTTACTGACCGGATTATCCAGGTGGTCAGCGAGCAGCAACCCAAGCTGGTGTTCCTGCTGTGGGGCGCCCATGCCCAGAGCAAGCAAAAACTGATCGATGCGACCAAACACCTGGTGCTGACGTCGGTGCATCCATCGCCGCTATCGGCGTATCGGGGCTTTATAGGCAACGGCCACTTCAGCCGAACCAACAAGTTCCTTGAGCAAAACGGCCTGGCTGCGATCGACTGGAAACTGCCACCGGTTTAAGTCATGACTCAGCGGTACAAGGCACACTCAGCGCAATAGCCGGTGTGCCAGCACTTGTTGTCAGGAAGGGTTGGCTTCATCCTGGCGAGCCCAATAGCGGAACAGGGGTTCAGCCAAAAACAGCACGAAGATCAGGCGCATCACCTGCAACGCGGTAACCAAGGGCACTGACAGTTGCAATGTTTCTGCGGTGAGGCTCATTTCTGCAATGCCGCCCGGCATCATCCCCAGGGTCATCGAGCGCAGATCGAGTTGGGTGAGGGCGCTCAAGCCCAGTGCACACAGGCTGGCTATCAACATGGTCAGGGCTGTGCCCAGCAGGGTTTTGCCGATAAAAGACGGCGCCCGCCGAAAGAATGCCCGATTGAAATGACAGCCCAGCCCGCTGCCAATCAGCCACTGCCCCATCTGACTGCTGCCGTCTGGCAGGCCTATATGCAAATCCCATGAAATACTCACGCTGGCACTGACCAGCAGCGGCCCGAACAGCCACGGGTTTGGCTGGCGCAGGCGTTGCCAGATCCAGGCCAGCAAGGCACCTGCCGGAAACAGCACCGCGAGCCAGTAAGGGTTAATGGCAGCAGGATGCATGGCGGGTGTGCCTTCGCCCAACAAATACTTGAAGGCTGCCGGAACGCACAGCACAACGGTCAGTACGCGCAGGCTCTGCCCAGCAGCGACGCGGCTCAATACGGCGCCATTGCGTGCGCCGAGGTTGACCATCTCCCCCGAACCGCCGGGCATGCTGGAGAAGAACGCAGTGGCGCGATCCTCACCGCTGCGGCGCATCAGCCATACACCGATCACACTCGACACACTGGTGAGCAGGGCGCCCGCCAGGATCAGCCAGAAATGCGCCAGCACCTGCTCCATCACCACAGGTGTGAAATGCAGGCCGATACCGATGCCCACAATCCACTGCCCGCATTTACGCCCGCCGGGAATCTCGGCCAGTTGCCAGGGTGTCAGGCAACGCACCAGGATGATCGCCAGCAGAGAGCCGACCATCCACGGTAACGGCCAGCCGATCTGGCTGGCGAGGTAGCCGCCAGCCAGGCCGACCAGCGGCGTGCCCCACCAGTGCTTGAGTCCTGAATCAGGCATTGGCCAGAGCGCGACGTTGAGCGCTGCGTTTGCGCCAGATACGAATGACAGGCAGCAACAACATGATTGTCGTCAGTACCCAGACACCCAGGGTGATCGGGCTCGCCCACAGGATATCCAGCGCACCGTTGGATATCGACAGTGCGCGACGCAGGTTCTGCTCCATCAGCCCGCCCAGAATAAACCCCAGCAATACCGGAGACAGCGGGAAGTCGAGCTTGCGCAGGATATAGCCGAAGATGCCGATACCGATCATCAGGAACAGATCGAAGGTGGTCGCGTGCACGGCGTATACACCAATGGCCGTGATGATGGCGATTGCGGGCACCAGCGCCCAGTTAGGCACCGACAGAATCCGGGTGAAGATACGGATCATCGGGATGTTGAGGATCACCAGCATGACGTTGGCGATAAACAATGACGCGATCAGACCCCAGACGATATCCGGCTGCTGCTGAAACAACAGCGGGCCGGGGGTGATGTTGTACAGCGAGAGGGCGCCGATCATCACTGCCGTGGTGCCCGAACCCGGCACGCCCAGGGTCAGCATGGGTACCAGCGCCCCACAAGCGGAAGCACCGATTGCGGTTTCGGGGGCCGCCAGACCGCGCATGTCACCCTCGCCGAATTTGCCGGAAGTACCCGCCAGGCGTTTTTCCGTCATATAGGACACGGCGCTGGCCAGTGTGGCACCTGCACCCGGCAGGACGCCCATGATAAAACCGAGCAGCCCGCAACGGATATTCACCGCGAATACCGCAGACGCTTCCTTGAAATTGAACATCATGCGCCCGGTGGCCTTAACCGCTTCCTGGCCGCGATGGGTTTTTTCCAGCAGCAACAGGATTTCGCTGATGGAGAACAAACCCAGTACCAGCACGACAAATTGAATGCCGTCAGTCAGGTGGATGTTGTCGCCGGTGAAGCGGTATACGCCACTGTTGGCGTCAATCCCCACGCAGGCCAGAAACAGGCCGATAAGCGCAGCGATAAAGGTTTTGAGCGGACGGTCCCCGGCCATGCCGCCGAGGCAGACAATGGCAAACACCATCAGCACGAAATACTCCGCCGGGCCGAAGGCTATCGCCCACTTGGCCAGTAGCGGAGCAAACAGCACCATGCCGCAGGTGGCGATAAAGGCGCCAATAAATGAGCTCCAGGCCGACAGCGACAACGCCACGCCAGCCAGGCCTTTACGCGCCATCGGGTAGCCGTCGAGGGTGGTCATCACGGTCGAAGCTTCGCCAGGGATGTTCAGCAGGATCGAGCTGATACGCCCGCCGTATTCACAGCCCAGATACACCGCCGCCAGCAGGATCAGCGCCGATTCCGGTGGCAGGCCCAAGGCAAATGCGATGGGGATCAGCAGGGCGACCCCGTTGATTGGGCCAAGCCCCGGCAGCAGGCCGACCACGGTGCCGATCAAGGTGCCGCACAGGGCTGTGACCAGATTGTACGGGCTGAGCGCGACGCCGAAGCCCTGGCCCAAATAGCCGAAAGTATCCATATCAGTCCTCCAGAACGTCGAGCAGGCCAAGCGGCAGCGGAACGTCCATGGCTTTATCAAAGAGTAAATAAAGGCCAACGCTCACCAAGCTGATGATCACGCTGCTGGGCAGCCAGCGACCGCCATACAGACGCGCCAGCGGGATGCCGACCAGGATGCTGCTGAGGATAAAACCGAGAGGTTCGAAGGTGCCGGCGAAGATCAGCAACAGCACGATACACAGGCCGATCTTGGTCAGGGTTTCACGATCCAGTTTGGGGTCATCTTCGCTGTGCACCACGGGGGAGGGGCGAAAGATCATGTAGGTCAGCCCCAGTCCCATTAATGCCAGCATCAGCAAAGGGAAAGCGCGAGGACCAACGGGTTCGTAGGAAAAGGCTGCCTGATAAGGCCAGGCCATCGCCGCCAAACCGGCGCAGACAAGCAGCAGGGCCGAAGCAAATACGCGTTGTGCAAGCATGGTTTACTCCTGGGCTGTGCCCCTGGGTGCAGGGGCACAGCCAGTGGTCGGCGGCGGTTACTGGATCAGGCCGAATTCCTGGGCCAGGACTTTGTAGTCAGCCACCTGCTTTTTCACATAGGTGTCCAGCTCCGGGCCGGTCATGGCGAAGGGGAACAGTTCGCGCTGATCACGCAATGTGGCGAAGTCTTCGGACGCCAGCAGCTTGTCAAAAGCCTCTTTCCACCAGGCGTACTCTGCATCGCTGACTTTTGGCCCCAGGTAGAAGCCGCGTACGACAGGCCAGACAATGTCGTAGCCCTGTTCCTTGGCCGTCGGGATGTCCTTCATCTCCGGCTCATCGAGGCGCTCGTTGGCGAATACGGCGAGCAGGCGCATATCACCGCTCTGGATATGGGGCATGGAGTCGGAAATATCCGTACTGCCTACCTGAATATGGCCGCCCAGCAGCGCGGTAGCGATTTCACCGCCACCCTCCAGGGCCACATAACGCAGGTCACGGGGGTTGATCCCGGCGGCCTTGGCGATCAGGGCGGTCTGCATCCAGTCCTGGCTGCCCACGGTGCCGCCTGAGCCAATGACCACTTTGCTCGGGTCTTTTTTCAGGGCCTGGACCAGATCATCAAGATTTTTGTAGGGCGAGTCCTTCTTCACCGCAATGGCCCCGTAGCTGGTGCCGACCGCTGCCAGCCAGCGCACGGCGCTTTCATCGAAGCGGCCGAACTTGCCCTGGGCCAGGTTAAGCAATGAGCCACTGGACCAGGCTACCAGGGTGCCGGCATCGGCCGGGCGCTGGGCGACCACGGCGTTATAGGCAACAGCCCCCACGCCACCCGGCATGTAGGTCACACGCATGGGTTTGCTCAGCAGCTTCTCGTTGACCAGTGCGCTTTGCGCCAGTTTGCAGGTCAGGTCAAAGCCACCGCCAGGGGACGCCGGGGCAATGCATTCGGGGCGTTTGGGTTCAGCCAGCAGTTGGCCAGTGAAGAGCATGCAGCCGGCCGCAATAGCCAGAGTGCGCAGGGGCAGTTTCATAGTGTCTCCTCAGGAATTTTTGTTTTTATAGAGCAGTTTTTGATTGTGCAAATTCATCGCTGCAGAGCCGATCCTCGGCCGTAGTGAGGGCAGTGTGCAGGCAGCACAAAGCGGCTCGCAGGCGCAGAGGCGCATGGGGCTAGTACGGAAAAAATATAGAGATGGCGGGCTTTTGGCTGATAAGTCAGCATGCAGGTGCTCCATTATTGTTCTTATTGGCGAAAACGCTTCGAGGCGTTTTTCGGGCCGTTATGCAGCGCATGACGGCGACAGGCATTACTGTCAGTCTCGCGATGCTAACCGGCCAACCTTTCGCTAACCTTTCAAAACAGATTCACTGTTTTTGCGCTTCACAGCACTCCTGCCGTCTGTACACTCCGCGCACAAAAGGCTGCGGCCAGGACAAAAAATCGAGGTAAAACCGATGCGTGTGCTTTTGGTCGAGGATCAGCTACAGCTGGCCGAGAGTGTTGCCCAAGCCCTGAAAGGCACAGGCCTGACCGTGGATGTATTGCATGATGGCGTAGCCGCCGACCTGGCCTTGAGCAGTGAAGAGTATGCCGTGGCAATTCTGGATGTAGGCTTGCCGCGCATGGATGGTTTTGAAGTGCTGGCGCGTTTGCGAGGCCGTGGCAAAACCTTGCCGGTGTTGATGTTGACTGCGCGCAGTGACGTCAAGGACCGGGTTCACGGGCTTAACCTGGGGGCCGATGATTACCTGGCCAAGCCATTTGAGCTGACGGAGCTGGAAGCCCGGGTCAAGGCGCTGCTGCGGCGCAGTGTGCTGGGTGGTGAGCGGCTGCAGCAATGCGGCGCCCTGGTGTACGACCTCGGAACCCGGCGCTTCACCCTTGGTGATGAGCTGCTGGTGCTGACCTCCCGCGAGCAGGCGGTACTGGAAGCGCTGATAGCGCGCCCTGGCAGGGTCATGAGCAAGGAGCAACTGGCCGCTCAGGTGTTTGGCCTGGATGAGGAGGCAAGCCCGGACGCCATCGAGATTTACATTCACCGACTGCGTAAAAAACTCGACGGCCAGGCAGTGGCGATCGTGACGTTCAGGGGCCTGGGGTATTTGCTGGAAGGCCGCGATGTTTAAGCTCGACAGCTTGCGCTGGAGCCTGTTGTGGCACCTTACGCTGTTGCTGGTTGTGTTGATGCTGGCGAGCAGCTTGAGCGCTTACTTCAACGGTCGCGAGGCCGCCGATACGGCGTATGACCGAACCCTGCTGGCATCGGCACGAACCATTGCCGCCGGGCTCTCGCAGCGTGATGGCAGCCTGAGTGCGGATGTGCCCTACGTTGCCCTTGATACCTTTGCCTACGACAGCGCCGGGCGAATCTACTACCAGGTCAATGATATTCATCAGAAGCTGATTTCCGGTTATGAAAATCTGCCCGCGCCGCCAGCTGGCACGCCGCGGACCGATGATTATCCGGCGTTGGCGCGTTTTTATGATGGCACTTATCTCGGCCAGAACGTGCGCGTTGTGAGTTTGCTCAAGGCTGTGAGCGAACCCAGCATGAACGGCATGGCGGAAATTCGTGTGGCCGAGACCGACGAAGCACGGGTGGCCATGGCCCGTAGCTTGATGGCGGACACCTTGCTGCGCCTGGGCATGCTGGGGTTGGGGGCATTACTGGTGGTGTGGTTTGCCGTAAGCGCCGCACTGCGCCCGCTGGAGCGTTTGCGCAGCGCCGTGGAGGAGCGCGAGATGGATGATCTGCGACCCTTGCCGCTGGTGTCGGTGCAGCGAGAACTACGGCCATTGGTGCAGGCACTCAATCATTTTACCGAGCGTTTGCGTGGGCAGTTCGCTCGTCAGGCGCAGTTTATTGCTGACGCTGCCCATGAGTTGCGCACACCTCTGGCAGTCCTCAAGGCCCAGCTTGAATTGGGCTTGCGTGCAAAGGAACCGCAGACCTTGCGCCATACCCTTGAGCAAGCGGCCCAGGGTACGGACCGGTTGACCCATTTGGCCAATCAGTTGCTGTCGCTGGCGCGCATCGAAAACGGCGCCCGGGCTATTGCCGAAGGCGGTGCGCAGTTGCTCGACCTGAGTCAGTTGGCCCGCGAGCTGGGCATGGCCATGGCGCCGCTGGCCCATGCCCGCGGGTTTGCCCTGGCGCTTGAGGCCGACCAGCCGGTCTGGCTGTACGGTGAGCCTACGTTGCTGCATGAACTGCTGAGCAATCTGGTGGACAACGCCATGGCTCACACACCGGTGGGTGGCAATGTGATTTTGCGCGTGACAGCGCCTGCCGTGCTGGAAGTCGAAGATGATGGTCCGGGCATTCCCCATGAAGATCGCGAACGGGTATTTGAACGCTTCTATCGACGTAATCAGCAGGTGGCCGGGTCGGGGCTGGGGCTGGCGATTGTGGGTGAAATCTGTCGCGCCCACCTTGCCCATATCAGTTTGCATGATGGCGTGCAGGGCGGGTTGAAAGTGCGGGTGAGTTTTGTGCCGGCCAATGGGCGCTAGTCCTGTGACATGGATGGATAAATACCCTGGCCAGTCGACCCGGCGTCAAATCCCCTGTGGGAGCGGGCTTGCCCGCGATTGAATCGATTCGGTGTAACTGACAGACCGCGTCGTCTGCATCGCGAGCAAGCCCGCTCCCACAGATTCAGAGGTTCAGATAAGCATCCAGCGCGCTTCGTGCAGTTGCTCCTGAAACTTCAGGTCATCAGCTTGCACCTTCAACTTCTTGAGCGCGGGCAGGGCGACCAGTGCTTCCATGTCTTGCCCCATAAACACGGTAGCGATTTGCACCAGATCGATGTAGTCGATGGCTTTGGTTTGCCGGGAAAAGTCCTGATACTGCCCGGGAATCTTTAGCAGCATTTCCGGAAACTCCCAGCCTGCCAGCAGCTTGTCACCAATCAGCGGGTGAATGCTGTCGATGACGTGGTTAAGCGAAACCGGATCGGAAAGCAGTTCGTTGTGCTCTTCGGCGTAGGTCAGGATGGGCAAGACGCCGATCTGGTGCACCAGGCCGCCCAGTGCCGCCTGGTCAGGCTTGAGCAAGGTATGACGGCGGCACAGGGTGTAGCAGATGCCGGCCACTTCCAGGCTCTGGCGCCATACATCGCGCATTTTCTGCTCGACCACCTCGGAGCGGGCATGGAAAATCTGCTCCATCACCAGCCCGATCGCCAGATTGCTGCTGTAGTTAACACCCAGGCGGGTGATGGCCGTGTGCAGGTCAGTCACCTCACGGGTGGCACGCAACATCGGGCTGTTGACCACTTTGATCAGTCGGGCTGACAGCGCGGTGTCACGACCTATGACCTTGCTCAAGTTACTGACGCTGATTTCAGGGTTTTCCGCGGCCTTGCGAATGTTTAACGCTACTTCCGGTAGTGTGGGTAGAACCAGGTCATCTCTATCAATGGCCTTAAGCAAGTCCATTTGGACTCTGTGCGCCAGCATGCTCATTTCTCTAGGTACTGCATTTCAATGTGTGGCAATCAACGCTGGATTTCGCGATCGCGGTCCAGTTGATACGGCAGCTCAAGCAGTGAAAGGCCAGGGCCTTGCAGGTCACCCAAGTGAATATCTCCGGCTTGCGCAGCATCGCTGGTCAGCACGGCTAGCAGCTCAACACCGTTTTCGGCGTTAGCGGCCAGTACCACTTCGCCCACGGAACTGGCGTGGGACGGGGTAAACAGCGGCGTGCCGGGGGCGGGCGCAGCATGCCCCGCCTCAAGGGACAGGCGGTAGAGGTGGCGTTTGAGTTTGCCCAGGTATTGCATGCGGGCAACGATTTCCTGGCCGGTGTAGCAGCCTTTTTTGAAGCTGACACCGCCTACGGCCTGCAGGTTGATCATTTGCGGAATGAACAACTCACGGGTTTGGGCCATGACCTGGCCAATGCCGGCGCGAACCTGGCCCAGCAGCCATTGGTTGAGGTCGGCCTCGGGCAGCTGTGCCTTGAGGTGCTGAACGAGGCTTTCAGTCTGTTCGACAGGGGCCCAGAGTTCCGCGCGGCCTTCAGAAGCGCGAATGGCGATCAGGTCGCTGGCGCGGGCAACGCTGTCAGTTTCAGCTGGCAGGTCCAGGCCCAGGCTTTGCAGCACCGAGTCGGCATTTACCAGGCCAAAGCGTACCCAGTTGGCACTGTCATCGGTCAGTTTGGACTTGGAGAACACCGCGTACTTTTTCAGGTCCGCCAACTGCGGTTCAACCAGTTCGCGCGCCATTGCCAGCAGGCAGCCGTTGTCTTGCAGCACGATGCGAAAGCTCGACTGCATACGGCCTTTTTGCGTGCAGCGGGCGCCAAGGCTTGAGCGGGTTTCACTCAAATAGTTGAGGTTGCAGGTCAGCTGCCCTTGCAGAAACTTGCTGGCGTCGTTGCCGATCACAGCAAGGATGCCTTCGTGGTTCAGGGTGCAAAAAAAAGCAGAGTCGGCCATGGGTCATCGCAGTTGAATAAGTCTGGAATACATCATAGAGGTGCGCCCTGCAAATGGGTAGTTCGCAAAGGATGGACGGGGCCGACCAAAGCCGACTGTTCTATGACGGATCGGCCTGTATACTTGCGTTCTATTTGAGGAGCGCTCCATGGTCGAAGATGTTGAACTCAATCGTCTCTACTGGCACAGCCGCCGCGGCATGCTTGAACTTGACGTGTTGCTGGTGCCTTTCGTCAAGGAGGTGTACGCCACCCTTAATGACGTAGACCGCGAATGCTATCGCAAGCTGCTGGAGTGCGAAGACCAGGACATGTTTGGCTGGTTTATGGAGCGCAGCGAGTCCGAGGACCCTGAGCTGCAGCGCATGGTCCGGATGATTCTGGACCGTGTCCAGCCCAAGTAATTATTTTGAATGCCGCTGGCATGCCTCGGGGCAATTGCTGGCGGCGTATCTTGCAGCCCAGTCGCTGGCGCTGATATCTATTTGCCTTCTTTCAATCCCTGCCTGGGCACACCTGCTCGGCGCATTGCTGTGTCTGGCTCACGGGGCCTGGGTGTCGCCAAGGCATATCCGCCTGACCCATGGCAGTGCCATTACCCGGTTGCGTCATGATGTTGATGGCTGGCAGTTGTGGAGTCGTGACCAAGGCTGGCAGGCCGTGCAACTGCGCCGTGACAGCCTGGCGCTACCCCTGGTGGTAGTGGTGCGCTTTCGCTTGCCGGGTGAGCGGCGGGTGCGTGCGGTGTGCATTCCTGCCGCCGCGCTGGCACCGGATCAGCACCGGCGCCTGCGCGTGCGACTGAAGTTCAGTCGGCGTAGGTGGCTGGCACCAGAATAGTGTCCAGCGCTTCGGGCAGCATGTGCGGGTAGTCGAGGGTGTAGTGCAGGCCGCGCGACTCCTTGCGGGTCATGGCACTGCGGATCATCAACTCGGCCACCTGCGCCAGGTTGCGCAACTCGATCAGGTCACGGCTGACCTTGTAGTTGCTGTAGAACTCGTCAATTTCATCCAGCAGCAGGCGCACCCGGTGCTGGGCCCGCTGCAGGCGCTTGTTGGTGCGCACGATGCCCACGTAGTCCCACATAAAGCGCCGTAGCTCATCCCAGTTGTGGGCGATGATTACGTCTTCATCGGAGTCGGTCACCTGGCTGGCATCCCAACTCGGCAGTGCGACGGGGGCGGCGATTTCGGGCGACTGGGCAAGGATGTCTGCCGCTGCCGACTTGGCGTACACAAAGCACTCGAGCAGCGAGTTGCTGGCCATGCGGTTGGCACCATGCAGGCCGGTGAAGCTGGTTTCGCCGATGGCGTACAGGCCCGGCACATCGGTGTGGCCATGTTCGTCGACCATCACGCCGCCGCAGGTGTAATGCGCCGCAGGTACTACCGGGATGGCCTGTTGAGTGATGTCGATACCAAATGCCAGGCAGCGCTCATATACAGTCGGGAAGTGGGCCTTGATAAAGCTATCGGGCTCATGGCTGATATCCAGGTACACACAATCGATGCCCAGACGCTTCATTTCATGGTCGATGGCCCGGGCGACGATGTCCCGCGGGGCCAGTTCGCCCCGCGGGTCGAAGCGATGCATGAAACGCTCGCCGTTGGGCAGCTTGAGGTGCGCGCCTTCGCCCCGCAGGGCTTCAGTGATTAAAAAGCTCTTGGCTTGCGGGTGATACAGGCAGGTGGGGTGGAACTGGTTGAACTCCAGGTTGGCCACCCGGCAACCCGAGCGCCAGGCCATGGCAATGCCATCACCGCAGGCACCGTCCGGGTTGCTGGTATAGAGGTACACCTTGGCTGCGCCACCGGTTGCCAGAATGGTGAAGCGCGAGCCAAAGGTGTCGACTTCACCCGTGGCACGATCCAGCACATAGGCACCGAGGCAGCGATCACCTTCCAGGCCCAGGCGGCGTTCGGTAATCAGATCGACGGCAACGCGCTGTTCGAGCAGTTCGATATTGGGGCGCTGGCGGGCCTGTTCGAGCAATGTCTTGAAAATCGCCGCGCCGGTGGCGTCGGCCGCATGGATGATGCGCCGGTGGCTGTGCCCGCCTTCTCGGGTGAGGTGGAACTCAAAGCCCTGTTGCTCGGGGTCGATGCTGTCATCGCGGGTGAAGGGTACGCCCTGATCGATCAGCCACTGGATGGCTTCGCGGCTGTGCTCGACGGTAAAGCGTACCGCGTCTTCGTGGCACAGCCCGCCACCGGCATTGAGGGTGTCTTCGACGTGGGACTGCACCGTGTCGGTGTCATCCAGGACAGCGGCGACGCCGCCCTGGGCCCAGAACGTCGAACCATTGGCCAGATCGCCTTTGCTCAGCACTGCAATACGCATATGGCTGGGTAACGTGAGCGCAAGGCTCAAGCCGGCAGCGCCGCTGCCAATCACCAGCACATCATGTTGAAAATGTTGGCTCATTCTTCTCACATCCGCAAAAAAACGCCCTCTGGTATCTCTAGTATATAGAGGGGGGGATCGGCACAATGGCCGGGCCTTTATGGCATTGTGAAATTACAGCGGGCGCAAAGTGTGCCTCAGACACGAAGGGTCTGCATGTTGATTTGCACAATTAATCTGCATGCTGGGGCAGTGCTCTGGAATGGCGCGGGTTCTGATACGCTTCCAAGGTACTGCAGGGCTTGTTTTATACGAAGTTTTTGAACTTTTCGTATAGCCAGGGGTTCCATAGTGGGCTGCCCTTGATGCAGGGGAACGGCGTCCAGATTGATGCGGGGTTTGTTTTTTCGACTCGACAGCTGAATTTGACGACAAGATTATTGACGCAGCCGGCCAGGCCCGAGCTGCGTTTTCGTGTGTGCCAAATCCGGGCACGCAGGAAACTTGCCAGGGGGGAGAGAACTTTTGCGAAAAGCCCGAGTCTATGTTTGCAAGCCTGATCAATTAGCACAGCAATCTTCCTCCCGGTCTTATGAGGAGTATTCATGCTAGCCCAGGAAGAGGATCAGCAGCTGGTCGAGCGCGTACAGCGTGGCGACAAGCGCGCGTTCGATCTGCTGGTGTTGAAGTATCAACACAAAATTCTCGGGTTGATCGTGCGTTTCGTGCACGACACCCATGAAGCCCAGGACGTTGCCCAGGAGGCCTTTATCAAGGCGTACCGGGCACTTGGTAATTTTCGCGGCGACAGTGCCTTTTACACATGGCTATATCGCATCGCCATTAACACGGCGAAAAACTATCTGGTGTCACGCGGTCGACGTCCGCCTGACAGCGATGTGAGTTCGGAAGATGCCGAGTTTTATGATGGTGATCACGGTCTCAAGGACCTCGAATCGCCGGAGCGCGCTTTGCTCCGAGACGAGATCGAAGGCACCGTTCATCGCACTATTCAGCTACTGCCAGAAGATTTGCGTACGGCTTTAACTTTACGTGAATTTGATGGTCTGAGTTACGAGGACATTGCGAGCGTCATGCAATGCCCGGTGGGTACCGTGCGCTCCCGGATTTTCCGCGCCCGGGAAGCCATAGATAAAGCCCTGCAGCCGTTGTTGCAGGAAAACTGAGACAGCGGCGACAGCCAAGAGAGGAACCGCCATGAGTCGTGAAGCCCTGCAGGAATCGCTGTCCGCAGTGATGGATAACGAAGCGGACGAACTGGAACTACGTCGGGTATTGAATGCCTTCGACGACACACAAACCCGTGACACCTGGTCCCGTTATCAGGTGGCCCGTGCTGTGATGCACAAGGACCTGTTGATTCCGCGCCTGGACATCGCATCTGCCGTTTCGGCCGCGCTGGCTGAAGAGCAAACCCCGGCCAAGGTTGTCCGCGGGCCGTGGCGCAGCATTGGTCGCCTGGCCGTAGCCGCGTCGGTTACCGTCGCTGTTCTGGCGGGTGTGCGGCTGTACAACCAGGATGACATCGTTGGCAACCAGCTCGCCCAGCAGAACCCTGCGCAGAGCCTGAGTGCACCGATGGCCAAAGGTCCGGCAGTACTGGCCAACTACAGCGAGAGTGCCGATCAGGCCACCGGCCCGATGGCCAACGGTGTCCTGCAAGGTCAGCCGGGCTGGCAAGATCAGCGTTTGCCTGGCTACCTGCGCCAGCACGCAGAGCAAGCAGCGCTGAAAGGGGCTGAAAGCCCTCTGCCTTATGCTCGTGCTGCGAGCCTCGAAAACCGTTAAGGACCATCATGCGCGTCCTACCTTTGCTACCTCTTCTGCTCAGTGGCTGGTTTGCAGTACCGGCCCACGCCGATGAAGCCCAGGACTGGTTAAAACGTCTTGGGCAGGCCGAGCAACAGCATAGCTATCAGGGTACTTTCGTTTACGAGCGTAACGGTAGTTTTTCTACCCACAGCATCTGGCACCGCGTGCAGGATGGCAAGGTTCGTGAGCGGTTGATGCAGCTTGATGGCACTGCGCAAGAGGTGATCCGCTCGGATGGGCGCACTGAATGTGTCACTGGCAAACAGGCCTCCGGGTTGGGCGATGTCACGGCTGTCGCGGCGCGTCAATTCGATGTCCAGAAGTTCAATGACTTGTATGCCGTGGCAATCGAGGGCAACTCCAGGGTCGCCGGTCGCCCGGTAGTGGTCATATCGTTTGCTCCGCGTGATCAGCATCGCTACGGTTTTGAGCTGTATCTGGATCGTGAAACCGGTTTGCCTCTGAAGTCCTTGTTGCTCAATGACAAGGGGCAGTTGCTTGAGCGCTACCAGTTTACGACCTTTGCCACCACGCCTCCTGATGACAGCCAGCTCACGCCTGCGGGGCAGTGCCGTGCTGTTGCCCCTGCCGACAAAGGGGCCGGGCAGGTCAATTCGGTTCAGGCCTGGCACTCTGACTGGCTGCCCTCCGGTTTTGAGCAGGTCAGCAGTACGGTGCGCCGTGATCCGCGGACCAAATCCGAAGTCACCAGCCTTCTGTATGACGATGGCCTTGCCCGTTTTTCGGTGTTTATCGAGCCGGTCAAGGGCGCTGCTGTTCCAGATGCCCGCGTCCAGCTCGGGCCCACAGCTGCGGTCACGCGCCACCTGAGCACGCCTCAGGGAGACATGATGGCCACGGTGGTGGGTGAAATTCCCATGGGCACTGCTGAACGAATTGCCCTGTCGATGCGTGTCGGTGAAAACGATGCTCAGGCTAAACCATAGGGTTGCATCGACATGGCGGGTGACAATTTTCGATTTGCCATTTTTATCTCTTTTTATAAAGGTCAGAGCCCCAAAGGGCTTTGGCCTTGTTTGTTTTCCGGGGTCTGAAAAACGGTCTATGCTTTTGACTTGTTTTTAGGTGCCTGTCGCTTAACTCTGCTGTTATTAACGGGAGCTGTATGTCGATGCCGCGATTGAAATCTTATCTACCCATTTTTGCAGCCGTGCTGATGCTCGGGCAGGCAGTGCCGGTGATGGCTGAAGCGCAGTTGCCTGATTTCACCCAACTGGTTGAACAGGCTTCGCCAGCCGTAGTGAATATCAGTACCACGCAAAAGCTGCCTGAGCGTCGGGTTTCCAGCATGGGCCAAATGCCCGACCTGGAAGGCCTGCCGCCTGGCCTGCGCGACTTTTTTGAGCGCAGCCTGCCACCTGCACCCGGTGGCAAAGGCGGGCGTCAGCGCGAGGCCCAGTCCCTGGGCTCGGGCTTTATCATCTCGCCCGATGGCTACATCCTGACCAACAACCACGTGGTTGCAGATGCCGATGAAATCATTGTGCGCCTGTCCGATCGCAGTGAAATGAAAGCCAAGCTGGTGGGCACTGACCCGCGCTCTGACGTGGCCTTGCTGAAAATCGATGGCAAGAACCTGCCGGTGCTCAAACTGGGCAAGTCCCAGGACCTCAAGGCCGGCCAGTGGGTGGTTGCGATCGGTTCGCCATTTGGTTTCGACCACACCGTGACCCAGGGCATCATCAGCGCCATGGGCCGCAGCCTGCCGAATGAAAGCTATGTGCCATTTATCCAGACTGACGTGCCGATCAACCCGGGCAACTCGGGTGGTCCGCTGTTCAACCTGGCGGGCGAAGTCGTGGGCATCAACTCGCAAATCTATACCCGTTCGGGCGGTTTCATGGGCGTGTCCTTTGCAATCCCGATCGATGTGGCGATGGACGTTGCCAATCAGCTCAAGGCTGGCGGCAAAGTCAGCCGTGGCTGGTTGGGCGTGGTGATCCAGGAGGTCAACAAGGACCTGGCCGAGTCTTTCGGTCTGGAAAAACCTGCCGGTGCACTGGTGGCGCAGGTACTGGATGACGGCCCGGCTGCCAAAGGCGGTCTGCAAGTGGGCGACGTGATTCTGAGCATGAATGGTCAGCCGATCGTCATGTCGGCAGATTTGCCGCACCTGGTTGGCGCACTCAAGGCCGGCAGCAAGGCCAACCTTGAAGTTATTCGTAACGGCAAGCGCCAGAATCTGGAGCTGACCGTGGGCGCTATCCCTGATGATGCAAAAGACATCGCTTCGGGTGGCGGCGCTGAACAAAGCAGCAACCGCCTGGGCGTGTCCGTAGCGGACTTGAGTGAAGAGCAGAAGAAAGCCAACGACATCAAGGGCGGTGTGATCATTACTGACGTTCAGGACGGTCCTGCGGCCTTGATCGGCCTGCAGCCTGGCGACGTGATTACGCACTTGAACAATCAGGCCATCACCAATGGCAAGGAGTTCACCGAGATCGCCAAGGCATTGCCGAAGAACCGTTCGGTGTCGATGCGGGTTCTGCGTCAGGGGCGTGCCAGCTTTATCACGTTCAAGCTGGCGGAGTAAGCCGCACAGCCGTGAGGGAGAGGGCTTGCTTGCGATAGCATCGGCGCGGTTCAACGGCGAAACCGCGTTGCCTTCATCGAGAGCAAGCCCGCTCCCACAAGGGCAATAAAAAAGCCCGTATCGCGAGATACGGGCTTTTTTTTATTTCTTCTGCTTGGGGACGCGTACCAACTGCGTATTGGAATACATGTCATGCCAGGTGCGTTTTTGCTTGTCGAAGATCGACCAGACAAACCCCAGCCCCAGGCACAACCACGAGCCTATGGACACGATAAAACGCAGAAGGGCCTGCCACAGGCTGATTGCCGTGCCGTCGGCGTTCTGTACGCGAACTCCCCAGACCTGCATGCCCAGGGTTTGCCCGGAGTGGGTCCAGAACTTGGCAAAGAAACCGAACAGGACGAAAAACAGGAGGGTCGACAGCAGCGGGTCACCATCCAGGGCGCCTGCTTCTGACAGTTCGCGCATTTTGGCTTCGCCGATAAAGCCCATCATGATCAGCTTGTAGATAAAGGTCGTGACGATCAGCAGGGCGGTACACAGCAGAAAGTCGTAGAACATGGCTGCCAGGCGGCGCCCCAGGCCAACGGCGGGAAAGTCGCCTTGAGGGCTAAGCGGTTGTTTCGACATGGCAGGGTCTCGTGAAGGAAAACAGCCATCTTACGGAATAACGGCCATAAAAAAGCCTCTGATGTCACCATCAGAGGCTTTTGTGCACGAGATTTAAGCTTCTGCTTGAACTTCGTCAGCCTGCAGGCCTTTTTGGCCCTGTACCGAGATGAAGGTCACTTTCTGGCCTTCCTTCAGGCTTTTGAAGCCGTTGCCCTGGATGGCACGGAAGTGCACAAACAGGTCCGGGCCGCTTTCAGGGGTGATGAAACCAAACCCCTTCTCGTCGTTGAACCACTTGACCGTACCGCTCTGACGTTGAGACATTTCTTAATTCCTTGACGCTAACAATTAATGACAGCCTCTTTCACATGAAAGAGTACTGGTGCTGGGTTGCAGGAAAGTAAGAGACGCAGAACGGGATGTAGCAAGCATTGAGCTACTGCCCAGGTCACGATTCCAGCGACCCATGCAAACACAGTGGGCAAACTCTACGAAACTGTAATTGAAAAAACAAGCCCCTTTAAATACGCCGCAGGGCCGCTGTTTTTAATACTCTAAACGCAGAGTCAAAGAGCGGATCGTTATAGAGGTGTTCAATTATTTTCGTGTAATAAAGACTGTTTTCGCTATCGAAAGTTTGCACTGTTATGTAGCAGTTGCATGACACGTACGCACCGTGAACATGCAACTGTATAACTTACTGTTTAACCCCTGTAATAACGTTGCGCTACAAACGGCATTTTCGACACTTTCATCGGCACGCGCTTGCCCCGCACGATGGCCCAGACTTCAGTGTCCACAGGTGTGAATGCGATATCCAGATAACCCATTGCCAAGGGTGCGCCCAACGTTGGCCCAAAGCCGCCGCTGCATACGGTGCCGATCTCGGTGCCGTCGGCATCGACGATTTGTGCGCCTTCACGCACCGGGGTACGTTCCTGGGGCAGCAAGCCCACTCGTTTACGCGCTACGCCGTTTTGCTGCTGGGCAAAGATGCTCTCGGCACCCGGGAAACCACCGGCCCGCGGGCCGTCAGCGCGACGGGCCTTGGAGATGGCCCAGAGCAGGCTGGCTTCGATAGGCGTCGTGGTGTCGTTCATGTCGTGGCCGTACAGGCACAGGCCCGCTTCCAGGCGCAGCGAATCCCGTGCGCCCAGGCCGATGGCCTGAACCTCTGGCTCGGCCAGCAGGCGGCGGGCCAGTGCTTCGGCGTGCTCGGCCGGCACTGAAATCTCAAAACCGTCTTCGCCGGTATAACCCGAGCGGCTGACGTAGCAATCCGCGCCCAGTAAGGTCACCGGGGCAAATTGCATAAAGGTCATGTTCGCCACTTGCGGTGCCAGGCGTTGCAGTACGCTGACTGCAGCCGGGCCTTGCAGGGCAAGCAGGGCGCGCTCTTCAAACAGCGGCTGGATCTGGCAGTGGGCGCTCAAATGCTTGCGCAGGTGGGCCAGGTCCTGATCCTTGCAGGCGGCGTTGACCACCAGGAACAGCTCGTCATTGCCCAGGTTGGCGACCATCAGGTCATCGAGGATGCCGCCCTGTTCGTTGGTGAACATGGCATAGCGCTGCATACCCACCGGCAGGTCGATGATATCCACCGGTACCAGTGCTTCCAGGGCCTTGGCCGCGTCAGCACCGGTCAGACGGATCTGGCCCATGTGCGATACATCGAATAACCCGGCCTGTTCACGGGTGTGCTGGTGCTCTTTCATCACCCCTAGCGGGTACTGCACGGGCATGTCGTAGCCGGCAAACGGCACCATGCGGGCGCCGAGTTCAAGGTGCAGTGCATGCAGCGGGGTTTTAAGCAGTTGTTCGGTGGACATTCGAGACTCCTTGAAAATCAGCACTCAATAATGTTGACGGCGAGACCGCCGCGGGCGGTCTCCTTGTATTTGCTTTTCATGTCGGCGCCGGTCTGGCGCATGGTGCGGATCACCTTGTCGAGCGAGACAAAGTGCTGACCATCACCTCGCAGGGCCATGCGCACTGCGTTGATGGCCTTGACCGAGCCCATCGCGTTCCGTTCGATGCACGGCACTTGCACCAGCCCGCCAATCGGATCGCAGGTCAGGCCGAGGTTGTGCTCCATGCCGATCTCGGCGGCGTTCTCGACTTGTTGCACGCTGCCGCCCAGCACTTCACACAACGCGCCGGCCGCCATTGAACAGGCCACGCCGACTTCACCCTGGCAGCCGACTTCGGCCCCCGAAATCGAAGCGTTTTCCTTGTACAGAATGCCGATGGCGGCGGCAGTGAGCAGAAAACGCACCACGCCGTCTTCATTGGCGCCGCCGATAAAGCGCATGTAGTAATGCAAAACGGCCGGGATAATTCCCGCCGCACCGTTGGTAGGCGCTGTGACCACGCGCCCGCCGTTGGCGTTTTCTTCATTGACGGCCAGGGCGTACAGGTTCACCCAGTCCAGTACTGACAAGGCATCGCGCAGCGCGGCTTCCGGGTTGGCACAGAGCTGACGGTGCAAGGCCGGGGCACGGCGCTTGACCTTCAAACCGCCGGGTAAAATCCCTTCATTGCGACAGCCGGCACTTACGCAGTCCTGCATGACCTGCCAGATTTTCAACAGGCCGCTGCGGGTCTCGGCTTCCGGGCGCCAGGCGCTTTCATTGGCCATCATCACTTCACTGATCGACAGGTGATGGGTTACGCATTGGCGCAACAGGTCTTTGGCGGTTTTGAAGGGGTATTGCAGCACAGTACTGTCTTCGACAATTCGGTCGGCACCTGCCGCGCCTTCGTCCACCACAAAACCACCGCCGATCGAGTAATACTCGCGGCTGCGGATCTGAATGCCGGCGGCATCCAGTGCCCGAAAAATCATGCCGTTGGGGTGATAGGGCAGGGGTTTGCGAATCATCGCCAGGTGTGATTTTTCGATGAATTCGATGGGGTGTTCACCCAGCA
Source organism: Pseudomonas sp. WS 5051 (assembly GCF_012985715.1). NCBI lineage: Bacteria > Pseudomonadati > Pseudomonadota > Gammaproteobacteria > Pseudomonadales > Pseudomonadaceae > Pseudomonas > Pseudomonas sp. WS 5051. Next base: position 114,018 of record NZ_JAAQWV010000010.1, on the reverse strand, counting down.
GGTTCAGGCGCCCGCTGCTGCGAATCGCGGCCAGTCGTTCGGCCACGGTTTCGGTGTTGACGGTATCCGGATGTTCACCTTCCAGCCCCAGCAGCACGGCTTTGTCGCTGCCGTGGCCTTTGCCGGTGGCGCCGAGGGAACCGTAGAGTTCAACTTTTACGCAGGCTGTTTGTTGCAACAGCTCATCACGGCGCAGACCTTCGACAAAACGCGCAGCAGCACGCATGGGGCCGACGGTATGGGAACTGGAGGGGCCGATGCCAATCTTGAACAGGTCGAACACGCTTAACGACATGGGGTTCTCCGGTTTCTTATTGTGTGGGTAGGCAAATCATCTGTAGCCGCTGCCGCAGGCTGCGATAAAGCCCGCAGGGCCTTCGCCGTTGTGCCCGAAAGCGGGGCCGCCTCGCAGCCCATCGCAGCCTTCGGCAGCGGCTACAGTTTTTGACTTATGCCTCCTGATAGTTCTCGATCGACGGGCACGCACACACCAGGTTGCGGTCGCCAAATACGTTGTCGACACGACCGACCGGTGGCCAGTACTTGCCTTCGATCAAGGACGCAACCGGGTACACCGCCTGTTCGCGGCTGTAGGGGTGAGTCCATTCGCCGACCATTTCAGCGGCGGTGTGCGGGGCGTTTTTCAGCGGGTTGTCTTCCTTGTCCAGACCACCGCTCTCGACTTCGCGGATTTCTTCGCGGATGCAGATCATCGCGTCACAGAAGCGATCCAGCTCTTCCTTGGACTCGCTTTCGGTCGGTTCGATCATCAACGTGCCGGCCACCGGGAACGACATGGTCGGGGCGTGGAAGCCAAAATCGATCAGGCGCTTGGCCACGTCATCGACGCTGATACCGCTGGTTTCCTTGAGCGGGCGCAGGTCGAGGATGCATTCGTGGGCGACCAGGCCGTTGCTGCCCGAGTACAGCACCGGGTAGTGCTCTTCGAGACGGCGGGCGATGTAGTTGGCGTTGAGGATGGCCAGTTGCGATGCACGCTTGAGGCCTTCACCGCCCATCATGCGGATGTACATCCAGGTGATCGGCAGGATGCTGGCGCTGCCAAACGGCGCCGCGCAGACCGCGCCTTCCTTGCGTTCCATGGCCGCGTGACCCGGCAGGAACGGCGTCAGGTGCGATTTGACGCCAATCGGGCCTACACCCGGGCCGCCACCGCCGTGAGGGATGCAGAAGGTTTTGTGCAGGTTGAGGTGGGACACGTCGCCGCCGAACTTGCCCGGAGCGCACAGGCCCACCATCGCGTTCATGTTGGCGCCGTCGATGTACACCTGGCCGCCGTTGTCATGAATGATGCCGCAGATTTCGCGGATGCCTTCTTCGAACACGCCGTGGGTGGAGGGGTAGGTGATCATCAGCGCGGCGAGGTGGTCGCGGTGCTCGATGGCCTTGGCACGCAGGTCTTCGATATCAACGTTGCCGCGGGCGTCACAGGCGGTGACCACCACGCGCATGCCGGCCATGTTGGCGGTGGCCGGGTTGGTGCCGTGGGCCGAGGACGGGATCAGGCAGATATCGCGGCGCTCGTCGCCACGGCTCTGGTGGTAGGCACGAATGGCCAGCAAGCCGGCGTATTCGCCCTGGGAACCGGCGTTTGGTTGAAGGGAAATAGCATCGTAGCCGGTAGCCGCGCAGAGCATGGCTTCCAGTTCGGTGGTCAATTGCTGGTAGCCCAGGCTTTGTTCGGCAGGTGCAAACGGGTGCAGGTTGCCGAACTCGGCCCAGGTAACCGGGATCATTTCGCTGGCGGCGTTGAGCTTCATGGTGCACGAGCCCAGCGGGATCATGGTGCGGTCCAGCGCCAGGTCCTTGTCGGCCAGGCGACGCAGGTAGCGCATCAGCTCGGTTTCAGAGTGGTAGCGGTTGAACACCGGGTGGCTGAGGATCGGCGACTGGCGCAGCAGGGCGGCGGGCAGGGTGCCCGTTACGCTGGTGGCCAGTGCGTCGAAGTCAGGCAGGGCCTGGCCGTCTGTGGCGAGCAATGCCCACAGTGCAGTGACGTCGGACTGGCTGCTGGTTTCATCCAGCGACAGGCCCAGGCGCTGGTCGTCGATCACGCGCAGATTGATGTTCTGCGCATGGGCCTTGGCGTGCAGCGCGGCGGTGTGGGTGCCGGTGTTGAGGGTCAGGGTGTCGAAGAACTGTTCCTGCTCGACCTTCAGCCCCAGATCGCTGAGGCCACGGGCCAGGATCGCGGTCAACTGGTGAGTGCGTTGGGCGATTTGCGTCAGGCCTTTAGGGCCGTGGTAAACGGCATACATGCTGGCGATGTTGGCCAGCAGCACCTGAGCGGTACAGATGTTGCTCGTGGCCTTCTCGCGGCGGATATGCTGCTCGCGGGTTTGCATGGCCAGGCGCAGCGCCGGTTTACCGTGACGGTCAACCGAAACACCGACCAAGCGGCCCGGCATGTCGCGTTTGAACGCATCGCGGGTGGCGAAGTAGGCCGCGTGCGGGCCGCCGAAGCCCAGTGGTACGCCAAAGCGCTGGGCGCTGCCGATGGCGACGTCCGCGCCGAACTCGCCCGGCGGGGTCAGCAGGGTCAGCGCCAGCAGGTCGGCGGCAACAGCCACCAGGGCGTTGGCGGCGTGGAAACGCTCGACCAGTTCGCGATAGTCGAATACATCGCCGTTGCTGGCCGGGTATTGCAGCAACGCGCCGAAGAAGGCTGTCACGTCAGTCAGTTCGCGCTCGTCGGCCACAAACACTTCAATGCCCAGCGGCTCGGCACGGGTGCGCAGCACGTCGAGGGTTTGCGGGTGGCAGTGGCTGGAGGCGAAAAAGCGGTGGCTGGTTTTGTTCTTGCTCAGGCGTTTGCAGAAGGTCATGGCTTCTGCAGCAGCGGTGGCTTCGTCGAGCAGCGAAGCGTTGGCAATCGGCAGGCCGCTAAGGTCGCTGATCAGGGTCTGGAAGTTGAGCAGCGCTTCGAGACGGCCCTGGGAAATTTCTGGCTGGTACGGTGTGTAGGCGGTGTACCAGGCCGGGTTTTCCAGCAGGTTGCGCAGGATTGGCGAAGGCGTGTGGCAGTTGTAATAGCCTTGGCCGATATAGGTTTTGCATAGCTGGTTTTTGGTTGCGATGGCCTTGATAGAGGCCAGGGCGTCGGCTTCACTTTGCCCGGCCGGCAAGTTGAGCACGCTGGTGCCCTTGATGCTTTCCGGGATCACGCTGGCGCTGAGACCTTCAAGGGAATCAAAGCCCAGGGTGGCGAGCATGGCCTGTTCATCGGCCTGACGCGGGCCGATATGGCGCGCGATAAATTCATTGGCGGTGCTGAGATTGATGGTCATGGCTGGGCTCTCAGTTGTCGTCTTGGGCTTTGATCAGGCGGTCATAGGCGTCCTGATCGAGCAGTTGGCCAACAGCGTTGGCGTCGGCGGGCTTGAAGCGGAAGAACCAGCCTTCGCCCAGCGGGTCTTCGTTGACCAGTTCCGGGCTGCTGTCGAGCGCCGGGTTGACTGCGATCACTTCGCCGTCCAGGGGCATATACACGCCGCTGGCCGCCTTGACCGACTCGACAGTCGCGGCTTCGGCGCCCTTGTCGTAGGCCTGCAGCTCGGGCAATTGCACAAACACCACGTCACCCAGAGCGTTTTGCGCAAACGCGGTAATCCCCACGGTTACGCTGCCGTCAGCTTCGGCGCGCAGCCATTCGTGGTCTTCAGTAAAACGCAATTCGCTCATGGAAACTCCTCAAGGCCAGACAGGTCTGGTGGTCACAGGTAAATGCTCGTGCAGGTCGAGCTTATGAGGAGTTCTCTGCAAGATGGTTGCCAGTTTGAAAATATCCTTATTTATCAATGAGTTAAGATTTTAAAAGAGGTATTCGAAGAGCAAGACTGTAGCGAATTCGATACAGCCTGAAGGCCATAAAAAAATCCAAGGGGATCAAAGCCTTGCGTGGCATGGGTAGAGAGGGTGTGTATCGAATTCGTTCCGGTGGATTGAATTCGATACAAGGCTTGGGTTGCCAATGAGCGGGAGCACAAACTCTGTGGCGGCTGCCGAACTCAGCCTTCGGCAGCTGCAAGGTCTGAAGGGAATTTTAACTGTGGGAGCGAGCCTGCTCGCGAACGACTTTCGCGAGCAGGCTCGCTCCCACAGGGAGGGTTGACAGGCAACAGAGTATCTACAGGGCTCTGTGTCCGTCAGGCCTTGCCCGGGATGCCGTATTTGCGCAGTCGATGGGCGATGGCGGTGTGACTGGTTTGCAGGCGGCTGGCCAGTTGGCGGGTGGAGGGGTAGCTGACGTAGAGCTTCTCCAGCAGCGCCTTCTCGAATGTTTCGACAGCGTGCTCGAGGGTCTCGATCTCGCTGTCGTTTTGGCGTGCCACCGAGGTGCCGGCGATATCCAGGTCGCCAATGTCCACCAGCGAACCCTCGCAGATGGCCGCTGCGCGAAAAATCACGTTCTGCAACTGGCGTACGTTGCCGGGCCAGCGGTTGCCCAGCAGGGCCGGGTAGGTACCGGGTGCCAGGCGACACGCCGGACGCTGGATCTGGGTACAGGCCTGCTGCATGAACGCGCGTGCCAGCAACAAAATATCCTGGCCACGTTCACGCAGGGGCGGCACTTCGATATTGAGCACGTTCAGACGGTAGAACAGGTCTTCGCGAAAGCTGCCTTCGTTGACCATTTTTTCGAGGTTGCGGTGCGTGGCGCTGAGGATGCGCACATTGACCTTGACCTCGCGTTCGCCGCCCACCCGGCGAAAGCTGCCGTCGTTGAGAAAGCGCAGCAGCTTGGCTTGCAGGTAGGGTGACATTTCGGCGATTTCGTCGAGAAATACCGTGCCGTTGTTGGCCAGTTCCATCAGCCCCGGCTTGCCGCCACGCTGGGCGCCGGTAAAAGCGCCGGGGGCATAGCCGAACAGTTCGCTTTCAGCCAGGTTCTCCGGGAGCGCAGCGCAGTTCAGGGCCAGGAACGGTGCGCCAAACCGATCGCTGATGGCATGGCAGGCGCGGGCCACCAGTTCTTTGCCGGTGCCGGTCTCCCCCTGGATCAGCAAGGGCGCGTCCAGGGCCGCCACGCGCTGCGCCCGGGCTTTCAGCGTGCGGATGGCAGGTGAGTCGCCGAGCAGGGCGTCAAAGCCTTCTGCGTGATCGTGATGCAGGGCTGCCAGGCGCTCGCCGATGCGGCTTGGCTGGTACAGGGTAAGCAGGGCGCCGGCATCGGTGATCGGCGTAGCGTCGAGCATCAGCGGATGGCCGTTGAGCGTGACTTCGCGCAGTGGCAGGCGAAAGCCGTTTTCCAGCAGCACGTCGAGCAGCCCGGGGTCGCTGAACAGTTGGCCGATACTTTCGCCGGTCGGCTCGTGGCCGTACAGTGCAACCAGCGCCGGGTTGGCCAGCAGCACATGGCCTTCGCTGTCGAGCGCCAGTACCGGGTCGGTCATGGCGGCGAGCAAGGCGTCCAGTTGCAGGTGACGGCGCTGGCCGGGAAGGATATCGACGACCGTTACCGTTTGCACACCGCGGACACCAAACAGGGCCTCGCGCAGCTCGTCGAGCACTTGCGGGCTGAGGGTCGGGGCGTCGATGTAAACGTTGGGCGGAACCATTTCCACCGCATCCAGATTGAGGTTGCGCCCGCCCAGCAATGCCAGGACTTCCTGGGTGATGCCAACTCGGTCGATAAAACTGACATGGATACGCATGGGAACGGCAAACACTTCTGGCCAGCAGGGACGGCCAGTATGCCTTGGCGGGGGGGATAGGTGAAATTCCGTGGGAGCGGGCTTGCTCGCGATGGCATCAGCGCGGTCTAGTCGTTAAACCGTGTTGCCTGCATCGCGAGCAAGCCCGCTCCCACAAAAATGCAGCCCTCGGCCAGTGGCTGAATCAGTCCAGATGGTCGAGCTTGATCGGGTCGCCCGGCTTGTGGTTGAGCTGGGCCATCACGTCGGCGAACATCTTGTCGTAGTAACCGTGCATCGAGCGGATGTCGGCGGTTTTGGGAATGCCGTGCTTCACGGCAATCTGGAAAGCGTCATGGGCAAAGTTGTAGGCCATGTCCTTGGGCAGTGTGAAGGACTCCTTGAACTCCTTCTTGTTGATCTGACCGTGCATGTCGAACTGCATCGACTTGCCTTCCTTGGGATCCTGAACGACCTGGTAATCGATCTTGATGTCATACCCAAAGTCGCTCGGTTGCAGCGGTTCGCGGTGGATATGCAGGTGACCGGGTTCGAACGAGGCCATAGGGTACTCCTTGAGGCTATGGGAAAGGGCAGGCCCCGGGGCCTGCCCCGAGGTTCAGAAGTAGGTGATACCCGGTTTTTCGGTGCTGACCCGAGTACCGGCCTTACCTTGAACGATTGCTTCGATATCCGCCAGTGCGCCGATCACGGCAGTCTTGCCGGTTTTGCGGGCAAACTCGCAGGCCGCTTCCACTTTAGGGCCCATGGAGCCCGAGGCAAAGCCGAGTTTTTCCAGCTCGTCCGGGTGGGCCTGAGCAATGCCCTTCTGGGTTGGCTTGCCCCAGTCGATAAAGGCCGCATTCACGTCAGTGGCGATCACCAGCAGGTCGCTGTCCAGTTGCTGGGCCAGCAGCGAGGACGCCAGGTCCTTGTCGATCACCGCTTCGATGCCGCGCAGCTTGCCGTCTTCGCCGTACATGGTGGGAATGCCGCCGCCGCCCGCACAGATCACGATGGTGCCTTTTTCCAGCAGCCACTTGATCGGGCGAATTTCGAAGATGCGTTTGGGTTTCGGGCTAGGCACTACGCGACGGAACTTGTCGCCGTCCGGAGCAATGCTCCAGCCTTTTTCGGCGGCCAGGCTCTTGGCTTCGCTTTCGGTGTAGACCGGGCCGATCGGCTTGGTCGGCTTCTGGAACGCGGGGTCCTTGGGGTCGACTTCAACCTGAGTCAGCAGGGTGGCAAACGCGGCCTCCTGTGGCAGCAGGTTGCCCAGTTCCTGCTCGATCATGTAGCCGATCATGCCTTCGGTTTCAGCACCGAGCACGTCCAGCGGGTAAGGGGCGACTGCAGTGTAGGCGGCGGCTTGCAGGGACAGCAGGCCGACTTGCGGACCGTTACCGTGGGCCACTACCAGCTCGTTGCCATGGGCAATGCGGGCGATTTGGGCGGTAGCGGTCTGGATGTTTTCGCGCTGGTTCTCGGCGGTCATGGGCTGGCCGCGACGCAAGAGGGCGTTACCGCCCAGTGCAACGACGATACGCATAGAAGATGTCCTTTTAGAAATATGAGAGCGCCTTGTGTGGGAGCGAGCCTGCTCGCGAAGCTCGTTCGCGAGCAGGCTCGCTCCCACAGTCGTTATGCATTCACATAACGACTGTGAGCCAGGCTTAGATATCAGCCAATGCCGCGACCAAAATCGCCTTGATGGTGTGCATGCGGTTTTCAGCTTGCTCAAAGGCGATGTTGACAGGGGACTCGAACACTTCCTCGGTCACTTCAATGCCGTTTTTCAGGTTTGGATGGTGCTCGGCCACGTCTTTGCCGACCTTGGTTTCACAGTTGTGGAACGCAGGCAGACAGTGCATGAACTTCACGCGTGGATTTTCTGCCGCCTTGATCATGTCGCTGTTGACCTGGTAAGGCAGCAGCAGCTTGATACGGTCGTTCCAGGCTTCAACCGGCTCGCCCATCGATACCCAGACGTCGGTGTGGATAAAGTCCACGCCTTTGACGGCAGCTTTAGGGTCTTCGGTCAGGGTGATTTTGGCACCGCTTTCCTTGGCGAATTCCTGGCACTGTTTAACGAACGACTCTTCCGGCCACAGGCTTTTTGGTGCGGCAATACGCACGTCCATGCCCAGTTTGGCACCGATCAGCAGCAGCGAGTTACCCATGTTGTTGCGGGCGTCGCCCAGGTACGCGTAGCTGATGTTGTGCAGCGGCTTGTCGCTGTGTTCGCGCATGGTCAGCACGTCGGCGATCATTTGCGTCGGGTGGAACTCAGCGGTCAGGCCGTTGAACACCGGCACGCCTGCGTATTTGGCCAGCTCTTCGACAACAGCCTGTTCAAAGCCACGGTATTCGATGGCGTCAAACATGCGGCCCAGAACGCGGGCGGTGTCTTTCATGCTTTCTTTGTGACCGATCTGTGAAGAAACCGGGTCGATGTAGGTAACGTGCGCGCCCTGGTCGTGGGCTGCTACTTCAAATGCGCAACGGGTGCGGGTCGACGTTTTTTCGAAGATCAGGGCGATGTTTTTGCCTTTCAAGTGCGGCTCTTCAGTACCGGTGTACTTGGCGCGCTTGAGATCGCGGGACAGATCGAGCAGGAAATGCAACTCACGTGGAGTGTGGTGCATCAGGCTCAGAAGGCTGCGGTTTTTCATGTTAAAAGCCATGGTGATCTCCTTGGTTTCGGGTTAACCGGCTTGCACCGGCCCCGTGTTGGGGCCGGGGCAAGCAATCAAATGGGTAGATTAATAGTCGACAGGGTCACGCACGATCGGGCAGGTCATGCAGTGACCGCCGCCACGGCCGCGGCCCAGTTCGGAGGCGCTGATGGTGATGACTTCAACGCCAGCCTTGCGCAGCAGGGTGTTGGTGTAGGTGTTGCGGTCGTAACCGATCACCACGCCAGGCTCCAGGGCCACCACGTTGTTACCGTCATCCCACTGCTCGCGTTCTGCTGCGAACGAGTTGCCGCCGGTTTCGACCACACGCAGTTTTTTCACGCCCAGGGCCTTGGCCACTACGTCGAGGAAGTGGCCTTCTTCGCGTCGTACGTCCACGCCGCCTTGTTTCTTGTCGTCCGGGTACACCGAGAACGCAACGATCTGGTTCACGACTTCAGGGAAGATGGTTACCAGGTCGCGGTCGCAGAAGCTGAACACGGTGTCCAGGTGCATCGCCGCGCGGGACTTGGGCATACCGGCAACGATCACTCGTTCTACAGCGCCGTTCTTGAACAGGTTTTGTGCCAGTTGGCCAATGGCCTGACGTGACGTGCGCTCGCCCATACCGATCAGGACTACGCCGTTGCCGATTGGCATCACGTCGCCGCCTTCAAGGCTGGCGTTGCCATGGTCGACTGTCGGGTCGCCGTACCAGATCTGGAAGTCGGCGTTGGTGAACTCAGGGTGGAACTTGTAGATCGCGGTGGTCAGCAGGGTTTCCTGACGACGCGCCGGCCAGTACATAGGGTTCAGCGTCACGCCACCGTAGATCCAGCAAGTGGTGTCACGGGTGAACTGGGTGTTGGGCAGCGGTGGCAGGATAAAGCTGGTGTGACCGAGGAAGTCACGGAACATCTGGATGGTCTTGCCACCAAAGCTGTCTGGCAGATCGTCTGCCGACACGCCGCCGATCAGGTACTCGGCAATTTGGCGTGGCTCAAGGCTTTTAAGCCAGGATTTGACTTCGTTGACCAGGCCCACACCCACCTGATTGGGGGTCACTTTGTGGTCCAGAATCCAGTCCAGGGCTTCCGGGATGGCAACGATATCGGTCAGCAGGTTGTGCATTTCCAGCACATCAATGCCGCGGTCGCGCATTTTGGTGACGAAGTCGAAGTGGTCACGCTTGGCCTGGTTGACCCACAGTACGTCATCGAACAGCAATTCATCGCAGTTGCTTGGGGTCAGGCGCTGGTGAGCCAGGCCTGGGGAACACACCATAACCTTATGTAGCTTACCGGCTTCGGAATGCACGCCGTATTTCACTTTTTCCGTGGTCATTACAGTCATCCTCCAAAGTACACAAACAGGTTGTTACAGGGTCAGGAAACCGTCGTAGAGACCATAGGCAGCCACCAGGGCGCCGATCACTACTGCGGCAAAAATCACTTTCTCGATGTTGGTGAACACGGGCTGGCCGCTTTCACGCTTGGCCTTGGCGAACAGAATGGCGCCAGGTGCATAGAGCAGGGCCGACAACAGCAGGTACTTGAGGCCGCCGGCATAGATCAGCCAGATCGCGTAGATCAGGGCGATACCGCCGATGATCAGATCTTTCTTGCGTTCTGCCAGGGCGTTCTCGTAAGTCTCGGCACGTACCGCCAGCAGGAAGCCGTAGGCTGCAGACCAGAGGTAAGGCACCAGGATCATCGAGGTCGCCAGGTAGATCAGCGACAGATAAGTACTGGCCGAGAACAGGGTGATGATCAGGAACAGTTGCACCATGGCGTTGGTCAGCCACAGGGCGTTGACCGGTACATGGTTGGCGTTTTCCTTTTTCAGGAAGGCCGGCATGGTGTGGTCCTTGGCCGCCGAGAACATGATCTCTGCGCACAGCAGTACCCAGGAGAGCAGGGCACCCAGCAGCGAGATGATCAAGCCGACGCTGATCAGTACTGCACCCCAGTGACCGACCACATGCTCTAGCACGGCCGCCATCGAAGGGTTTTGCAGTTTTGCCAGTTCAGGCTGAGTCATGATGCCCAGCGACAGCACGTTTACCAGTACCAGCAACAGCAGCACGGTGATAAAGCCGATCACGGTGGCCCGACCCACGTCCGAACGTTTTTCGGCACGGGAAGAGAAGATGCTTGCGCCTTCGATACCGATGAACACCCAAACGGTGACCAGCATCATGTTGCGCACCTGATCCATCACGCTGCCCAGGTCCGGGTTTTTTACGCCCCAGATGTCACTGGTAAAGATGTCCAGTTTGAACGCGAAGAGGGCAATCAGGATAAACAGAACCAGCGGTACGACCTTGGCAACGGTGGTTACCAGGTTGATGAACGCTGCTTCCTTGATCCCGCGCAGTACCAGGAAATGCACGGCCCAGAGCAGGATCGAGGCGCCGATGATGGCGGCGGGGGTATTGCCTTCGCCGAAGATCGGGAAGAAGTAACCCAGGGTGCTGAACAGCAACACGAAGTAGCCGACGTTACCCAGCCAGGCGCTGATCCAGTAGCCCCAGGCTGACGAGAAACCCATGTAATCGCCGAAGCCTGCTTTGGCGTAGGCATACACGCCGCCGTCAAGGTCAGGTTTGCGATTGGCGAGGGTCTGGAACACAAAAGCGAGGGTCAACATACCGACAGCGGTAATTGCCCAACCGATCAGGATTGCGCCGACATCAGCGCTGGCGGCCATGTTTTGAGGCAGCGAAAAAATCCCGCCGCCAATCATTGAGCCGACTACCAGAGCAACCAACGCACCCAGTCGCAGTTTTCCAGGAGTATCAGACATTTGTAGTGACTCCAATCTAGGAGAAGTGAGGCTTCAAAGTTAAGTCCATTGATATTCAAGCCGTTTGACATAGATCAGGGCATTACTACATTCCATTGTTGATAGAGCGGGGAAGGTCGCGATCACGCATTTTTATGACGCTTCCTGAAAGCCTTACTCCAGAGATGTTTTCAGGTATTAATACGTTCGTTACCCACGGTGTCGTGGGGATTGAAGCTAGCCAGTATTTCCAGATTTGCAAATGTCATCTTCAAGTTTCATGAACCCCTCCATGAAATTAAATCGTCATCTATATATGAACGGTTTTTTAGGTTTCAATAGGCGCAATGGTTATCAGGGAAGCACGGCTTATTGCGGGGATCTATTAAACGTTTGGGCACTGCATATATTTAGTCAGTGAACGTCTGTAGCCTGATATTCATAAGTTTTAACCAAGTAGTACAGCGAGGTGACGATGTCGCAACAGACGCAAAAGCTTAGGCTCAACGCCCTGATCGCGTTGGTTGTCGGCTCGATGATTGGAGGCGGGATTTTTTCGTTGCCACAAAATATCCCCGAGCATGCTGCCGGTGGTGCCGTGTTGATCGGCTGGGCAATCACGGCAGTGGGCATGCTGGCGCTGGCCTTTGTGTTCCAGACCCTGGCCAATCGCAAGCCGCAGCTGGATTCGGGGGTGTATGCCTACGCCAAGGCCGGGTTTGGCGACTACATGGGTTTCTCGTCAGCCTGGGGCTACTGGATCAGCGCCTGGATGGGCAACGTCGGTTACTTCGTATTGCTGTTCAGCACCCTGGGCTATTTTTTCCCGGTGTTTGGCCAGGGCAACACGCCGATCGCCATAGGTTGCGCATCGTTGCTGCTGTGGGGGGTGCATTTCCTGGTGCTGCGCGGGATCAAGGAAGCGGCGTTTATCAACCAGCTGACCACCGTGGCCAAAATCGTCCCCATTGTGATGTTTATCGTGCTCACCGCCGTGGCGTTCAAGGCCGATATTTTCACCCGGGATTTTTGGGGCACACAAACACCCAGCCTGGGCAGCGTGATGGACCAGGTGCGCAACATGATGCTGGTGACGGTTTTCGTGTTTATCGGTATTGAAGGTGCCAGTGTCTACTCGGGCCGTGCCGAGAAACGTTCGGATGTGGGCAAGGCTACGGTTATTGGCTTTCTCGGCGTGCTGGCCCTGCTGGTGCTAGTGAACGTGCTGTCGCTGGGGATCATGAGCCAGCCGGAACTGGCCAGTCTGCAAAACCCGTCGATGGCCGGGGTGCTCAAGCATGTGGTGGGAGAGTGGGGTGCGATACTGATCAGTATCGGGCTGGCGATCTCGCTGCTGGGGGCGCTGCTGTCGTGGGCGTTGCTGTGCGCCGAGATCCTCTATGCCACAGCCCGGGACAACACCATGCCGGCGTTCCTGAAAAAGGAAAACGCCAACCATGTGCCGGTCAATGCCCTGTGGCTGACCAACTCGATGATCCAGATTTTCCTGGCGATCACCCTGGTGTCCGCCGGTACTTACACCAGTCTTATCTATCTGGCGTCATCGATGATCCTGGTGCCTTACCTGTGGTCGGCAGCTTACGCGGTGCTGCTGTGCGTGAGGGGCGAGACTTACGAGCGGGCGGGGCGGCGGAGGGTCAAGGACCTGCTGGTAGGGGCGGTGGCGCTGATTTATGCGATGTGGCTGTTATATGCGGCGGGGCCCAAATACCTGCTGCTCTCGGCGTTGCTGTATGCACCGGGGGTGTTCTTTTTCGCCAAGGCCAAGCGCGAGCAGGGTGAGCTGCTGTTCAAGCCCTGGGAGAAGGTGATATTCGCGATGGTGGTGATAACGGCACTGGCGGCAGCTTATGCGCTGTATAGCGGGGCGTTGGCGTTGTAAGTGGCGATTTGTGGGAGCGGGCTTGCTCGCGATGGCATCGCCGCCGTTTGCCTGATACACCGGGGTGTCAGTATCGCAGGCAAGCCAGCTCCCACAGGTGTGCGGCGCTCATAAATTCCGAGGGGGGCCAGTTCCTGTAAAAAGCCTTATGAGTGCTCCGCTCGTCAGCTGCTACGAAGGGCTTGGCAAGCGCTCCGGTCGCGACCAGATCCACAGATTGCCCATGCTCATGCCGGCTATCGCCAGAAACACCGGCCAGTTGTGATCCAGCACATACAGCATCAGCCCTGCGCACAACAACATGCTGACAGTGGCGCTGATTTTGGCGTTGCGCTTGATGATCTTGCCGTTGCGCCAGTTGCTCAGGATCGGACCAAACAACCGGTGGTTTTCCAGCCAGGCACTCAAGCGCGGGGAGCTTTTGGTCGCGGCCCAGGCGGCGAGCAAAATAAATTCGGTGGTCGGCAGGCCAGGAATCACAATCGCAATCAGGCCAATGCCCAGGCTCACATAGGCCAGCAAGCCGAACAGGATTCGGGCGATTTTCGACGTGGATCGGGTTTGGCGGGTCATAAGCTCAGGACGCATAAAAGGACACCCGACCAGCGTGCGCTGGTCGGGCCTGTCAGCTTAAGCCAGTTCTGGCTGAGCAGCGTAGGCGTGTTCCAGTAATACGGTAAAACGCTCAAAGGCCGCTACTGCACCTTTGTCGAGGTCGGCTTCTTCTTCAGCCGTCAGTTCCAGGCCGTCGAGGGTGCGGATAAAGCTTTTCCAGCCTTCGGCACGGCCACCGGCAGGCTCGCCCAGGTGGCGGGCGCCGAAGCTGTCGCTCAGGCCCAGGCCCACAGCACGCTTGATCAGGAATGCAGCGCCCAGCTTGGAGCCTTCGGAAACGAAGATCCAGCCCAGTGCTTCAGCCTTGCTTGGCGAGTTGACCGCGCCGGCAACCGGGGCAGGCACTTCGGTGTTGAGGTCGGCCAGGTCGGCCTTGGCTTGCTCGGCGCGGCAGCGCTCTGGCAGGTCAGGGACGATTTCTTTCAGGGCCGGGTCGGTGTACAGCGCCTTGAGCTCCGACTGGAACAGGTACTGGGCGACGACAAAGCGGGCGAAGCTGGCCACGTCATCAAATGGCTTGTGCGCCTTGACCAAAGCGTCGAGCTTTTGATGCGGCTCGTTGGTGATCTGGTTCAGACGTTGGGAACGCAAGGCCGGACGTGATGCGGAATCAGCAGTGGTCATGAAAAAATCCTTGAGAATGAGATGCGCTTTGTAACTAGACGATCAGGAAGACGCATCACAGTAAAAAATCCTCACTGCGCAGAGCAAAATTCTGCGCAGTGAGCGTGGCTGATCAGATATCCCAGACCAGATTGATCGAGAAGTTGCGGCCCGGCGCGGTCAGTCGCTCCATATTGGCCGGGTTCAGCACGCCGGCCTCACCCACGCTGTCGTAGCCGCGCACGTCATCCCAGTTCCAGTATTTCTTGTCGGTCAGGTTGTACAGGCCGGCATTGACGGTGACGTCCTTGGTGACCTTGTAGAAACCGGTCAGGTCGAGCACACCATAGCCAGGCGACTTGAACTGCTTGCTGGTGCCATCGGGGGCGAAGTAGCTGGTGTCGTCGACCTGGTCCTTGCTCTTGACCAGGGTCCAGCTCACCAGGGCGCCATAGTTCTGCTGCTCGTAGCCCAGGCCCATCACGGCGGTCAGCGGGTTGACGCTGTTGATCGGCTGGCCGGTGTCTTCGTTGCGACCGTGGGCATATGCCACGGAACCACGGGTATAGAGGCCCTGTGGCGCGCCGAAAGCGTCCAGGTTCAGGCGGCCTTTGACCTCGGCACCCTTGATGGTGGCGTGCTTAATGTTATTGGCCTGGAACTTGAGGTCGTCGTAGCCGGGGGTGATGGCATCTTCGTTAATGAAGTCGCGGTACTTGTTATAGAACACCGCCACGTCGAATGAGCCAGCGTCAAAGTTGCCGCGCAGGCCGGTCTCGTAGCTTTTGCTTTTTTCCGGTTCCAGATCCGGGTTCGGCTCTACCGAGTAGCCTGCCTGCAGGTTGTCAAATCGACCGTACAGCGCCTTGGCGGTCGGGGTGCGGAAGCCTTCGGCGTACTGGCCGTACCAGGTGTAGTTGTCGTTGAACGCGTAAGTGACGCCCAGTTTTGGCGACAGGCGGTGCCAGACCTTGTCTGCATCGCTTACGGTGCCTTTCTGGTCGCTGTTGACGGTGTTGAGGAATTCCTGGGTGATATGCGGCGTCAGCTTGGTGTAGTCGTAGCGCAGGCCGGGCATGAAGGTCCAGTCATTCCAGCTGATCTGGTCCTGGGCGAACAGGCTGTAGGTGTTGATGGTCGGGTCGGGGAAGTCGCTGGATTTGACCAGGTAATCTTTCGGGCTGTCGGCGCCCACGGCGGTGCAACCATTGCCTACTGCCAGGCAGGTGCCCGAGCCACTGCGCGAACCGGTGACTTTCTGGTGCTTGATAGTGGCACCGTAGGTCAGCAGGTGATCGGTGTCAGCAATATGGAAGGCTTTGTCTGCCTGGGCGTCCAGTACCCAGGTTTTTTCTTCGTAGGTGGTGTTGCGCGAACGCATCACATGACGGCTGTAGGGGAAGTAGTCTTCCAGGGTGTTCTGGTCGGTTTTGGCGATCTGGTAGTTCAGGCTCCACTTGAAGTGGTCAGCCACGGCGGTATCCAGCGCCATGCTGTTTTCCAGGCCGAAACGCTCGCGGCTGATGGTGTCCTTGCCGTTACGCGACAGGTACATGCCCAGCGGCTGGCCGTTGTTGAACGGTCCGCCGACCGCGCTTTTTTCATTGATGTCGAGGCGGTCCTTGTACTTCTCATAAGTGAAGCCAAGACGGTCGTCATCGTTGTAGTTCCAGCCCAGCTTGGCCAGTACGTTGGTGGTTTTGGTATCTTCAGGGTTGGCCGCGGTACGGGACAGCCCGGTGCCGCCGTGGTCACCGTAGGATTCGGTTTCGTGACCGTCGCGCTGGCTCAGGTGCAACAAGCCGTCGAAGTCGCCCGAGCGGCCGGCGACGGTGCCGGATTTCAACCAACTGCGATCGGCCGAGCTGTAGCCGGCCTTGAGGCGGGCGCCAACATCCTGGCCCGGCTTGATGATGTCATTGGGGTCGAGGGTGAAGTAGCTGACGGCACCGCCAATGGCGTTGCTGCCATAAAGTACCGACGCCGGGCCACGGAGGATTTCGACGCGCTTGATGATTTCCGGGTCGACGTAGTTGCGCTGGGTCTTGGCGTACGGGCCGTTGAAGAACGAGTTGGGGATCTCAACGCCGTCCACCTGGGTCAGGATCCGGTCGCCGTCGATGCCGCGGATGTTGTAGTTGCTGATGCCGCCACGCTGGCCGGCGCCGCCTACCGAGACACCCGGCTCATAGCGCACCAGGTCCTTGATGGTATTGACGTTATCGCGGTCCATATCCTGGCGGTCATGGACGGTAATGGTGCTGGGCACCGAGTTCACGTCCTGCTCCTGGCGAGTGGCGCTGATGGTGACTTGTTGCAGGGCCAGGGTGCCGGTGGAGCTGCTGCGCTTTTCCAGCACGATATTGTTGCTGGCCAGCTTGCGGTAGCCCAGGTTGGTGCCGATCAACAGGCGCTCCAGGGCTTTTTCCGGGGTGAGTGAACCGCGCACGCCGGGCGAGGACACATTCTGCGCCAGCTCTGCCGGCAGGCCGACCTGCCAGCCGGTCACCGTGCTGAAATCGTTAAGCGCGGAGGCCAATGGCTGCTGGGAGATCGCAAACTTGTAATTGCCCACGGAGCGGGTCGCCGGCTGCTCATCGGTCGCCGCCAGGGCTGGAGCCGCCTGCACACCGGCCAAAAGCATGGCGGCGGTCAACAACGACAACGTGCACTGCTGCAAACCACCCTTGCGGGCGTTGGATGAGGACCGGCTGTTGAAACGAGTGGGCATTGATAGCGCTCCGTGGTGAACGAATCTTATAGTTGCGAAGCTGACTCAAAATGCGAATCAGTTGCATTGACTACAACGAGACGTATGACCTTAGGCTATCGAGTAAAAAAACCTACTTTTAATTGAGAATTACCAACGCCGGGAATTCTGAAAGGCTACTTGAGGTGATATGGGCCAGTGAGCGGACGATATCCAGAGGCTGATCCAGCCGGTAGTTGCCGGTCACTGCCACGTTGGCGAGTTTGTCGTTGTTGTTGACGATCCAGCCTGGGTAGTAGCGGCGTACTTCATCCAGCACCTTGCCCATCGGGCAGTTTTCGAACACCAGGCGCCCCTGCACCCAGGCCAGGTCGGTCTGGGGGTTGAGCCGGGCGGTCTTGCTAAAGCCGTCAGGGCCAATGCGCACGCTGTTGCCAGCCGACAGGCGCATTTGCGCACCGGCACTGTTGACCCGCAAGTCGACGTCGCCGCGCTGCACCCGCACCTGTGTTTCACCATTGAGGTAGCTCACGGCGAAGGCGGTGTCGCGCACGCTGACGCGCACGGGGCCAGCATCAAGCACCAGCGGGAACTCCAGGTCGGCGGGAATTTCGAAATACGCTTCGCCCTGATACAGGCGGGCGCTGCTTTGGGCATTGACCACCTTGCTGGAAAACGCCGAGTTGGTGTTAAGCAGCACTTTTGAGCCGTCCTCGAGTTGCAGGCGCTGGCGCTCGCCCACCACGGTCAGGTGATCGGCTTGCAGGCGTAACGGTACATTGCTGTAGCTGCCGACGCTGATAATCACCACCGCCGCAGTTGCCAGGTGTTTCCAGTGTCGTCCTATGCGCCGCAACAGGCCGGGGCTACGGCGGGCTTGCAGGGTTTGCGCGGCGGCCAGCAGCGGTTCGCCGTTCCAGATCGCATTGGCCTTGGCAAAGGCCTGGGCATGGGCGGGGTCGGCATTGAGCCAGTTTTCGAAAGCGGCTTTTTGTTCGTCGCTCGCACACTCAAGAGTAATCAGCCATTCCAGTGCCTGATCCATGGCGCTGTCCTGCAGCACGTCTTGCGCCAGTTCTGGCACGGCAGATTTGTGAGTGTCCGTCACGGATGTTCCTTGGCAGTTTCAGAGCGTTCTAGCAGGCATCGCCGGTCAAGGTTAAGGGCGATTGAGTCTGTCGGCTACCCCGATGCAGATTGCCATGATCAATTTGAGTTCCTTTTGAACGGTGCTCAAGGAAACGTCAAGCTCTTCGGCAATCTCCTGATAACTGCAGCCATGCAGGCGGCTGAGGATGAAAATCCGTTGTTGACGGGCACTTAACTGGCTCAGGCTCACACTCAGACGCTCCAGTAGTTGCGCGGCTTGATGGGCTTCTTCAGGGGTGCTGAGAGGGGAGGCAACGCCTTCGATCACTTCAGTGGGCACATCTTCGACCACGGTGCGTGACTGGATCCGCCGGGCGCGCAGGTGGTCAAGCGCCAGATTGCGTGCGGTCTGGAACACAAAGGGCTCAAGGTGCTCGACGCTGCGTTCGCTCAAGGCGCGGGTTACGCGCAGGTAGGTCTCCTGCAGCAGGTCTTCGGCGGTGCTGTGGTTGTTGACCATCCGCTCCAGGGTGCGCAGCAGGGTTACCCGTTGGGTAAGGAAGACTTGATTGAAGTGGGACTGACTCACAGTGCTACCCGACCGATTTTGAGCGAATGATAATGCTTATCATCTGTGCTATTGGTCAAGTGCTGTTTTGAAATGGTTTGAAATCGTTCTGGTGGGAGTGAGCCTGCTCGCGAAGGTCGTAGACGATAGTGCGTCTTCGCGAGCAGGCTCGCTCCCACCATAAACCTAAACCCGACCCTTCAAATACGCACTGTAATCAGGAATGCGGTGTTCATGGGGCTGGCTCATCAGCGGGCTGCTGAGCAGGTAGTCGGCGCTGCATTCATTGCACGCCACGGGGATGTTCCATACTGCCGCAACCCGCAGCAGTGCCTTGATGTCCGGGTCGTGGGGCTGGGGCTCGAACGGGTCCCAGAAGAACACCAGCATGTCGACCCGTTGCTCGGCGATCCGTGCCCCCACCTGTTGATCGCCGCCCAACGGCCCGCTGATCATGCTTTCGATCGGCAGGCCCAGGCGCTGGCTCAGCAGCAGCCCGGTGGTGCCGGTGGCGCACAGGTCATGCTGGCTGAGGGCTGCCTTGTGGCGTTCGGCCCAGTCCAGCAAAAAGCCCTTGCAATGATCGTGGGCCACCAGGGCGATACGCTTGCGCGCCGCCAGGGTGGCCGTGGTGAAGCTGATACCGATCATCGCGTTACTCCGCGTTGTGCAGCGCCAGGCAGTTATCGAGCATGCGGTTGGAGAAGCCCCACTCGTTGTCGTACCAGGCCAGCACTTTTAGCAGTTTGCCGCTGACTTTGGTGTGATTGGCATCGAAGATCGACGAAAGCGGGTTGTGGTTGAAGTCGCTCGATACCAGCGGCAGGGTGTTGTAACCCAGTACTTTGGAGTGCTGGCTGGCTTCCTTGAACAGCGCGTTGACTTCAGCTGCGGTGGTTTCGCGCTTGAGCTCAATGGTCAGGTCAACCAGCGATACGTTGATCACCGGTACCCGCACGGCCATGCCGGTGAGCTTGCCGGCGAGTTCTGGCAATACCAGGCCCACGGCTTCGGCGGCGCCGGTTTTGCTCGGGATCATGTTCTGGGTGGCCGAACGTGCGCGGTAGGGGTCCGAGTGGTAAACGTCGGTCAGGTTCTGGTCATTGGTGTAGGCGTGGATGGTGGTCATCAGGCCGTTTTCAATGCCGAATTCGCGGTGCAGGATCTGCGCCACGGGTGCCAGGCAGTTGGTCGTGCAGGAAGCATTGGAAATAATGTTGTGGGATTGACGCAAAATGTCGTGGTTGACACCGTAGACCACCGTCGCATCGGCATTTTTGCCGGGAGCAGAGATAATCACCTTGCGGGCGCCAGCAGTAATATGTGCTTGTGCCTTGCTGCGCTCGGTGAACAAACCTGTGCATTCAAACACCACATCGATGTTCAGTGCCGCCCACGGCAGTTCGGCCGGATTGCGAATGGCGGTCACGCTGATGCGGTCACCATTGACGGTCAGGCTTTCCTGATCGTGTTCGACATTGGCGTCGAACGTGCCGTGAACCGTGTCGTACTTGAGCAGATGGGCATTGATCGAACTGTCACCCAGATCGTTGATGGCGACGATCTGCAGGTCCTGACGGTAGCCTTGGGTATACAGTGCGCGCAGGACGTTACGGCCGATACGGCCAAAACCATTGATTGCGATTCGTAGAGTCATGGAAAGCGCCTGCCATCGATTTGTTGTTGGAATTACAAGATTATTCGCATAAAAATAGAAAACAAGCCATTTAAGTGGCAATATTTTGTTTTATCTACAACGAGTGACCTGAATCAACGGGTCCGAATGATTGAAGTCGCTCCCCGGAGCCCTTCGGTCAGCATAGGACACGCACAGGTCGCCACATCCGTTAGCCTGGAGTTCAACACATGCATCCCCGCGTTCTTGAAGTCACCGAGCGTCTTATTGCCCGCAGTCGTGCAACCCGCGAGGCGTATCTGACGCTTATTCGTGGCGCTGCCGGCGACGGCCCGCAACGCGGCAAGCTGCAATGCGCGAACTTCGCCCACGGCGTGGCAGGGTGTGGCACTGAAGATAAAAACAGCCTGCGGATGATGAACGCGGCCAACGTGGCAATTGTTTCGTCATATAACGACATGCTCTCGGCGCACCAGCCGTACGAGCACTTTCCTGAACAAATCAAAAAAGCATTGCGTGAAATTGGCTCGGTAGGCCAGTTCGCCGGTGGCACTCCAGCCATGTGTGACGGCGTGACCCAGGGCGAGCCGGGCATGGAACTCAGTTTGCTGAGCCGCGAAGTGATTGCCTTGTCCACAGCCGTGGCGCTGTCCCACAATATGTTCGACGCGGCGCTGATGCTGGGCATTTGCGACAAGATCGTGCCGGGCCTGCTGATGGGGGCGCTGCGTTTTGGTCACTTGCCGACCATCTTTGTACCGGGTGGGCCGATGCCGTCGGGCATTTCCAACAAGGAAAAAGCCGATGTGCGCCAGCGCTACGCCGAAGGCAAGGCCAGCCGCGAAGAGTTGCTGGAATCGGAGATGAAGTCCTACCACAGCCCTGGCACCTGCACGTTCTACGGCACCGCGAACACCAACCAGTTGCTGATGGAAGTGATGGGCCTGCATTTGCCAGGCGCCTCTTTCGTTAACCCCTACACGCCTTTGCGCGATGCCCTGACTCGCGAAGCGGCTCATCAAGTCACTCGTCTGACCAAGCAAAACGGCGATTTCATGCCGCTGGGCGAGATCGTTGACGAGCGTTCGCTGGTCAACTCCATCGTTGCGCTGCACGCCACCGGCGGTTCGACCAACCACACCTTGCACATGCCGGCGATTGCCATGTCGGCGGGTATCCAGCTGACCTGGCAAGACATGGCCGACCTCTCCGAGGTGGTACCGACCCTGTCCCACGTGTATCCAAACGGCAAGGCCGATATCAACCACTTCCAGGCCGCCGGTGGTATGGCGTTCCTGATTCGGGAGCTGCTGGAAGCCGGTCTGCTTCACGAAAACGTCAACACCGTGGCGGGCTATGGCCTGAGCCGCTACACCCGCGAACCGTTCCTGGTGGATGGCGAGCTGGTATGGCGTGAAGGTCCGATTGAAAGCCTCGACGAGTCGATCCTGCGCCCGGTTGCCCGTGCATTCTCCGGCGAGGGTGGCCTGCGGGTGATGGAAGGCAACCTGGGCCGTGGCGTGATGAAGGTATCGGCGGTAGCCCCCGAACATCAGATCGTCGAAGCCCCGGCGCGGGTGTTCCAGGACCAGCAACAACTGGCCGATGCGTTCAAGGCCGGTGAGCTGGAACACGACTTCGTGGCCGTGATGCGTTTTCAGGGGCCGCGCTCCAACGGTATGCCCGAGCTGCACAAGATGACGCCGTTTCTGGGTGTGTTGCAGGATCGGGGCTTCAAGGTGGCGCTGATTACCGACGGGCGGATGTCAGGCGCGTCGGGGAAGATCCCGGCAGCAATTCATGTGAGCCCCGAGGCTTCGATTGGCGGCGCCCTGGCGCGGGTGCAGGACGGCGACATAATTCGTGTCGATGGGGTAAAAGGTACGTTGCAACTGCTGGTGGATGAGGCAGAATTTGCCGCGCGCACCCCGGCTGTCGGCACTCTGGATAATGCCGTCGGCACCGGGCGTGAGTTGTTTGCGTTTATGCGTCAGGCCTTCAGTTCGGCCGAGCAGGGCGCGAGCACCTTTACCTCGTCTCTGGAAAATCTGAAATGAAGCTCGCACTGGTCGGTGATATAGGCGGTACCAACGCACGTTTTGCGTTGTGGGAAAACGACCAGTTGCGTTCGGTCAGCGTGTTGCCCACAGCAGACTTCGCCTGCCCGGAAGATGCCATCAAGCTTTACCTGGATAGGCTGGAACTGGCTCCGGGCTCTGTAGGCTCGGTATGTCTGTCAGTGGCCGGGCCGGTGAGTGGCGATGAATTTCGTTTTACCAACAACCATTGGCGCTTGAGCCGCTCGGCTTTCTGCCATGCGCTGCAGGTCGACAATCTGCTGCTGATCAACGACTTCAGCGCGATGGCCTTGGGCATGACCCGGCTGCAACCCGAAGATGTGCGCCAGGTTTGCCCGGGGGTTGTTGACCCGACGCGCCCGGCGGTGGTTATCGGGCCGGGCACCGGGCTGGGTGTGGGCACTTTGCTCAATCTCGGCGAGGGTCAATTCATGGCCTTGCCGGGGGAGGGCGGGCATGTCGACCTGCCCATGAGCAACCCGCGTGAAGTGCAGTTGTGGCAGCACATCTACAATGAAATCGGCCATGTGAGCGCCGAGAGCATTTTGAGCGGCAGCGGTTTGCCGCGGGTCTATCGGGCGATTTGTGCGGTGGATGGCCATGCACCGGTACTGGACAGCGACCGGGCCATTACCGCGGCTGCTTTGGCGGGCGACCCTGTGGCGCTGCAAGTGCTGGAGCATTTCAGTTGCTGGCTGGGCCGTGTGGCGGGCAACAATGTGCTGACCATCGGTGGCCGTGGCGGGGTGTATATCGTCGGCGGGGTGATTCCGCGCTTTGCCGATATCTTCCTGGCCAGCGGCTTTGCCCGCAGCTTTGCCGACAAAGGCTGCATGAGCGACTACCTCAAGGGTATCCCGGTGTGGCTGGTGACGGCGCCGTACCCGGGTTTGATCGGTGCCGGGGTGGCGTTGCAGCAGGCGTTTGGCTGAAAGCTCCGTGAGTGGGCTTGTTGTGGGAGCGAGCAAGCCCGCTCCCACAGAGTTTGGATCGCCGTATAAAAACAATAAGGAACACCACTGTGAGCACACCCGGCAAATCCATTTTGCTGGTCGATGACGACCAGGAAATTCGCGACCTGCTTGATCTGTATCTCACCCGCGCCGGTTTCCAGGTGCGTGCCGTGGGAGATGGCGCCGGTTTTCGCGAAACGCTGGACAGCGCGGCGAGTGATCTGTTGATCCTCGATGTCATGTTGCCCGATGAAGACGGCTTCAGCCTGTGCCGCTGGGTGCGTCAGCATCCGCGCTTTGCCCAGATCCCGATCATCATGCTCACTGCCAGTTCCGACGAGGCCGATCGCATCATTGGTCTTGAGCTGGGCGCCGACGATTACCTGGGTAAACCCTTCAGCCCCCGTGAGCTGCTGGCGCGGATCAAGGCGTTGTTACGCAGGGCACAATTTGTCGCTACCACCTCGGGCAACGAGGTGCTGGCATTTGAAGAGTGGCGGCTGAACACCGTGACTCATCGGCTGTTTCATACCGATGGAGAAGAGGTGATTTTGTCGGGGGCAGATTTTGCCTTGCTCAAATTGTTTCTGGATAACCCGCAGCAGATTCTCGACCGCGACACTATTGGCAATGCAACCCGCGGGCGTGAGCTGATGCCGCTTGATCGCATTGTCGACATGGCGGTCAGCCGCCTGCGCCAGCGCCTGCGTGACACTGACAAGCCGCCACGGCTGATCCGCACCATCCGCGGCAGCGGTTATCAGCTGGCGGCTCAGGTCATGTCCGGCAATGACCTTTAAGCGCCTGCGCAAATGGCATATGCCCCGTTCGCTGCTGGGACGCATGTTGTTGCTGACCTTGCTCGCGATCCTGCTGGCGCAAACCCTGTCCAGTGCTATCTGGTTGTCGCAGTTGCGTACCACGCAACTCGAAGGCCTGGTCAACAGCGCGCGTAGCCTGGCCCACTCGATGAACGCCACCGTCGCCTACCTGCGTTCCCTGCCGCTGGCCTATCGCCCATTGGTACTGGATCAACTGCGCAGCATGGGCGGTACGCGTTTTGTCGTGAGCCTCAACGACAAACCACTGGATATGCAGGTATTGCCGCCCACCCAGCGCAAGCAGGCGGTACTGGATGCCGTGGATCAGGTATTGCGCGAGGCCGTGGGGCCCAATGTCGAGATGTCGGTGCAGTTTGTCAGCCCCCAGGATCTGCGTATTTTCAATGCCGGTCTCAAACTCGACGAGCTACCGCGCTCCTGGGCGCATTTTGCACTGACGCTGGAGCCGGTCGATCCGCCGATCCTGGTCACACAAATCCAGATGGTGCCCGGTGAATGGCTGTATATCGCCTCCTTGTTGCCCCAGCCCTACACCAGTCTCGAAGAGGAGGGGCTGCCGGCCCTGCAGGTGTGGTTTATCGTGCTCAGCAGTATTTTTCTGTTGTTGTTCATCGGCCTGTTGATGCACTGGCAAAGCCGTCCGCTCAAGCGTCTGGCGCGAGCGGCCCGGGACATGTCGCTGGGTGAGGACGAGGTCAAGCTGGTCGAGGTGGGCGGCGGCAGTGAAGTGGTCGAGGTGGCGCGCGCCCTCAATACCATGCGTGCCCGCATCAGTCGTTATCTGACCGAGCGCGGCCAGTTGTTCAGTGCCATCTCCCATGATTTGCGCACGCCCATTACCCGCTTGCGCCTGCGGGTCGAGCTGCTCGACGACGAACAACTGCAATACAAATTCGGCCGTGATCTGGACGAGCTGGAAATGCTGGTCAAAGGGGCGCTGCAATGTGTGAAAGACACCGATATTCACGAAAATATCGAAGCCGTGGACTTGAACCAGTTGCTTGACTGCCTGATCGAGCCTTACCTGCTGCCCCAGGGTAACGGCCGCGTAACGCTGCAGGGCCGGGCTGTCAGACCTTACTATGGTAAACCCCTGGCGCTGCGGCGCTGCATGGGCAACCTGATCGATAACGCGCTCAAGTACGGCCACTACGCGCATTTGCGTATTGATGACAATGAGCAGGCCTTTGTCCTCACGGTTGACGATGAGGGGCCGGGCGTACCCGAGCAGCGTCTTGAGCAGGTATTCGAACCGCACTTTCGCCTGGCCGGGCAGCAGCAGGGCTACGGGCTCGGATTGGGGATTGCACGCAGCATCGCCCATAGCCATGGCGGTGAAGTCAGTTTGCAGAACCTGCGGGCCGGCGGCCTGCGGGTTACTTTGCACTTGCCGCGAAATGGCGATTGATCGACAGGGTCGCCTGCTCGGGGCTGATGGGCAACAGGGGTTCCAGGTTGCTGTCCGAAGGCTTTGCAAGGGTGGGGCTGGGCGGGTGGTCGCTGTTCATGGCGGCGTTGATACGGTTCTCACGCACGCGCCTGCTGGTCTGGCCGAAGTGCTGTTGCAGTTTTTCCATGGCCACGTCGTAGGGCTCATTGCACAGAGTCAGTTGCCTCTGACGCTCTTGTAGCGCCAGACGTTTGGCCTCGTCATCGCCATGCCGGTCAACGCGAAAGCTCTTGCTCAGGTTGTAGCCGTGAATGCGGGTTGTCGCACGCCAGTAGTCGATCTGGTTGGAGCGGACCCGGTACACCCCTGGATGACCGCTGGTGTTGTGCGGCATAAGGCGCTGACGGTTTTCATAAGAAAACGCCAGGGGCATTTTGAGAACCAATTGGTTACGCATGGTCTCAGCGGCCTCCAGGGCAGCAGCCTGATCCGCGTAGTCGGTGAAATTGAAACAGTGGACATGTACTTTCCCCGAGCGCCGAATGTCCAGCTTCCAGGCGCAGGG
This sequence comes from Pseudomonas sp. WS 5051, assembly GCF_012985715.1. Lineage (NCBI taxonomy): Bacteria > Pseudomonadati > Pseudomonadota > Gammaproteobacteria > Pseudomonadales > Pseudomonadaceae > Pseudomonas > Pseudomonas sp. WS 5051. The sequence goes on along the minus strand of NZ_JAAQWV010000010.1, from coordinate 87,953 downwards.
GGTGCCGTCCGGATCCAGTAGCTGGCTGATAAAACAGTGATTCTGGGGCGTTGCGCGCTGTTTTGGCATGAAACTCATCTCCTGATGGGGGGGCCGGCATCCGTTCTTGAATTGTGGCGAAGTGTTGCAGCCTCGCTGAAGTTTTTTGCAGGTTCAACGTGGGAAAACGACTTCGGGATCCGTCCTACATGCAACGCAGAAAATACCTTATGTATCGATAGGCGCAGCTTAAGTGCCCAGAGGAATACGGGGTTTAGCGCTGTTGAAAGATCTTTGGAACAGAACAATCACCTCGGCCGCCATGTCACCAGGTTGTGACATTTCGGCGTCTGTTCGTTACGTGCAGGCAGTTTGCGATGGATACACTCTCTAGCAGCGCAAGCAAAAGACTTGCACAGCTATAACAACAAGAAAGGTCTCGACATGAATTCATTCAATCGCCTCGCCGTTGTCATTTCGCTTGCAACACTGTTCCCCCTGGGTGCTTATGCTGCCGCCCCTGCCGATTCCAAAGGCACGGTTGAAGTGGTGCATTGGTGGACCTCCGGCGGTGAAGCCAAAGCGGTTGATGTGCTGAAAAAACTGATCGAAAAAGACGGTTATACCTGGCAGGACAGCGCTGTAGCAGGCGGTGGCGGTGCTGCGGCCATGACCGTGCTGAAAACCCGCGCCGTCTCCGGCAACCCACCATCAGCGGCGCAGATCAAGGGCCCGGACTTGCAGGAGTGGGGCGCACTGGGTTTGTTGACCAACCTCGATGAGGTGTCCAAGGCCAACAACTGGGATGGCATGCTGTCCAAGACTGTATCCGACACCATGAAGTACGACGGCCATTACGTGGCGGTACCGGTGAATATTCACCGGGTGAACTGGTTGTGGATCAACCCTGAAGTCTTCAAAAAGGCCGGTATCGACAAGGCGCCCACTACCCTTGACGAACTCTTTGCTGCGGGCGACAAGCTCAAGGCAGCGGGCTTTATTCCCCTGGCCCACGGCGGCCAGCCGTGGCAGGACAGCACGGTCTTTGAAGACCTGGTGCTGAGCGTCATGGGCCCGCAAGGCTATAAAAAAGCGTTCGTCGATCTTGATGAGAAAACCCTCACCGGCCCGCAGATGGCTGAAGTGTTCAGCAAACTGAAAAAACTCCAGGGCTATATGGACCCTGATGGCACCGGCCAGGACTGGAACCTGGAAGCGGCCAAGGTGATCAACGGCAAGGCCGGCATGCAGATCATGGGTGACTGGGCGAAAAGCGAATGGGCTGCTGCGGGCAAAAAGGCCGGTACTGATTTCGAATGCGTGCCGTTTCCGGGCACCCAGGGCAGCTTTACCTACAACATCGACTCACTGGCAATGTTCAAGCTCTCGGCGAAAAACAACACGCCGGGCAATATCGCCGCGCAAAACGACGTGGCCAAAGTCGCCCTTGAACCCGAATTCCAGTACGTGTTCAACCAGAACAAAGGCTCGATCCCGGTACGCAGTGACCTGGACATGAGCAAGTTCGACAGCTGTGCCCAGGCCTCGGCCAAGGATTTTGCCGAAGCGGGCAAAACCCACGGTCAGTTGCCGAGCATGGCGCATAACATGGCCACCTCGCTGGCGGTACAGGGCGCTATTTTCGACACGGTAAGCAACTTTATGAGCGACAAGAGTGCTGATCCGGCCACTGCCGGGAAAAAGCTCTATTCGGCCATCAAGTCGGCACAGTAATTCGTTGAGCTGACCCGCCACGCCTTGTGCGTGGCTCCCCCCCCTTGTCCCTGGTTGTGCGGCATCTGCATTGGCGGATGCCGGCATACCCTGCCGGGAGTATTTCGATGAGTTCCGTGGCTGTGTTCAGCAAGGCCTCGCCCTTTGATGCGCTGCAGCGCTGGTTGCCCAAGCTGGTTTTGGCGCCGAGCATGCTGATCGTATTGGTGGGCTTTTATGGCTACATTTTTTGGACGTTCCTGCTGTCGTTCACCAACTCCAGTTTTATGCCCAGCTACCAGTGGGTCGGCCTGCAGCAATATGCGCGCTTGATGGCCAATGACCGCTGGTGGGTTGCGAGCAAGAACCTGGCGGTGTTTGGTGGCATGTTTATCGTCATCAGCCTGGTGATTGGCGTGTTCCTGGCGATTCTGCTCGACCAGCGGATTCGCAAGGAAGGTTTTATCCGCACCATCTACCTGTACCCGATGGCGCTCTCCATGATCGTCACCGGTACGGCCTGGAAATGGCTGCTCAACCCGGGCCTGGGGCTGGATAAAATGCTTCGTGACTGGGGCTGGGAAGGCTTTCGCTTTGACTGGCTGCTGGATCAGGACCGGGTGGTGTACTGCCTGGTGATCGCGGCGGTATGGCAGGCCTCCGGATTTGTCATGGCGATGTTTCTGGCCGGGTTGCGCGGGGTTGATCAGTCGATCATTCGTGCCGCTCAGGTCGACGGCGCAAACTTGCCGACCATCTACTTGCGCATTGTCCTGCCGAGCCTGCGACCGGTGTTTTTCAGCGCCTTCATGATCCTGGCGCACATTGCCATCAAGAGCTTCGACCTGGTGTCAGCGATGACTGCCGGTGGCCCTGGCTACTCCTCGGATCTGCCTGCGATGTTCATGTACTCCTTTACTTTCAGCCGTGGGCAAATGGGCATCGGTTCTGCCAGCGCGATCATGATGCTGGGCGCGATTCTGGCCATTCTCGTGCCGTATCTGTATTCCGAGCTGAGGAACAAACGCCATGATTAATGCTCAGCGTTTTACCTTCAGCCGTGTGGCGATCTACGCCACCCTGATCCTTGCGGCGGCGGTGTATCTGGTGCCGCTGGTGGTGATGCTGCTTACCAGTTTCAAAACCCCGGAAGACATCCGCACCGGCAACCTGCTGAGCTGGCCGCAAGTGATCGACGGTATCGGCTGGATCAAGGCCTGGGACACGGTGGGCGGGTATTTCTGGAACTCGGTGAAAATCACCGTGCCAGCGGTCCTGATTTCGACCTTTATCGGCGCCATGAACGGTTATGTCTTGTCGATGTGGCGTTTTCGCGGTTCGCAGCTGTTTTTCGGCCTGCTGTTGTTTGGCTGCTTCCTGCCGTTTCAGACGGTGTTGCTGCCGGCCTCGTTCACCATCGGCAAACTGGGGCTGGCCAACACCACCACCGGCCTGGTGCTGGTTCATGTGGTCTACGGTCTGGCCTTTACCACGCTGTTTTTCCGCAACTACTACGTGAGTATCCCGGATGCGCTGGTCAAGGCTGCGCGTCTGGACGGTGCGGGCTTTTTCACTATTTTCGGGCGCATCCTGCTGCCGATGTCGGTGCCCATCGTCATGGTCTGCCTGATCTGGCAGTTCACTCAAATCTGGAACGACTTTCTGTTTGGTGTGGTGTTTGCCAGTGGCGATGCGCAGCCGATTACGGTGGCGCTCAACAACCTGGTCAATACCAGCACCGGCGCCAAGGAATACAACGTGGACATGGCTGCGGCCATGATCGCGGGGCTGCCGACGCTGCTGGTCTACATCTTTGCGGGCAAGTATTTTCTGCGCGGGCTGACGTCCGGCGCGGTCAAGGGGTAAGGCATGGCGACTCTAGAATTACGCAACGTAAATAAATCCTACGGCAAGGGTTTGCCCGACACGCTGAAAAACATCGAGCTGAAAATCGATGACGGCGAGTTCCTGATTCTGGTGGGCCCTTCGGGCTGCGGCAAATCAACCCTGATGAACTGCATCGCCGGTCTTGAGAGCATCAGTGGCGGGGCGATTCTGGTGGACGATGCCGATATCAGCGGCATGAGCCCCAAGGACCGTGACATCGCCATGGTGTTTCAGTCCTACGCGCTGTACCCGACCATGAATGTCCGCGACAACATTGCCTTCGGCCTGAAGATCCGCAAGATGAGTGCGGCAGCCATTGACGAAGAAGTGGCGCGGGTGTCCAAACTGCTGCAGATCGAGCACCTGCTGACGCGCAAGCCCGGCCAGCTGTCCGGTGGCCAGCAGCAGCGCGTGGCCATGGGCCGGGCGCTGGCGCGGCGGCCGAAGATCTACCTGTTCGACGAGCCGCTGTCCAACCTCGATGCCAAGCTGCGGGTCGAGATGCGCACCGAAATGAAGCTGATGCACCAGCGCCTGAAAACCACCACCGTCTACGTTACCCACGACCAGATCGAAGCCATGACCCTGGGCGACAAAGTGGCGGTGATGAAAGACGGCATCATTCAGCAGTTCGGTACGCCGAAACAGATCTACAACGACCCGGCCAACCTGTTTGTCGCCAGTTTTATTGGCTCGCCACCGATGAACTTTATCCCCCTGCGTTTGCAGCGTCGCGACGGGCGCTTGCTGGCCTTGCTCGACAGCGGCCAGGCGCGTTGCGAGCTGCCGCTGGGCATGCAGGACGCCGGGCTGGAAGACCGCGATGTGATCGTGGGCATCCGCGCCGAGCAAATTGTGCTGGCGCCAGCCGAACCCAATGGCCTGCCGGTTATTCGCGCCGAGGTGCAGGTTGTCGAACCCACCGGCCCCGATACCCTGGTTTTTGTCAGCCTCAACGGCATCAAAGTGTGCTGCCGCATGGCTCCGGATGATGCCCCTGCGGTCGGTCAGAGCCTCAATTTGCAGTTCGATCCTGCCAAAGTGCTACTGTTTGATGCGAATACGGGGGAGCGTCTGGGGGCGATGAGTTCGCCTCAGGCTCAAGGCCGGGCTGATAACGTGGCGCAATTCAAGGGTCGTTAAGTCAACAGGGAGCCTGTTACCGGGCCTCCTTGCAGTTGTGCCGCGTTAAACAAAGCCAATAAGAAGACAACGAGGATTAAAGGGATGACTAACAGAATGACCCGCACCCGTCTGGCCTGCCAGCTATCGGCAATTGTCGCGCTAGGTCTGGGTGCAAGCAGTGTCTACGCCGACGAAGCCTTCAGTGCCGATTCGAAATGGATGACGGGCGACTGGGGCGGCGAGCGCACCAGACTGATCGAGCAGGGTATCGACATCAAGGCCGATTATGTCGGTGAAGTGGGCGCCAACCTGCACGGTGGCTACAACGACGACAAGACCGCACGCTACAGCGACCAGTTTGGTCTGGGTGTGGCGCTGGACCTGCAAAAGCTGTGGGGCTGGGACAACACCCAGGCGAAGATCCAGCTGACCAACCGTAATGGTCAGAATATCTCCAATGACCGTGTCGGTGATCCGCGTGCAGGGACCTTGAGTTCCTCCCAGGAAGTCTATGGCCGTGGCCATATGGTGCGTCTGACCCAATTGTGGATCCAGCACCAGTTCCTCGATGGCAAGCTGGACGTCAAGGCCGGTTATTTCGGTGAAGGCGAGGACTTCAACACCTTCCCGTGCGAATTCCAGAACCTGGCGTTCTGTGGCTCGCAGGTGGGTAACTGGGCCACCAACCTCTGGTACAACTGGCCGGTCAGCCAGGCGGCGCTGCGCGTGAAGTACAACATCACGCCTGAGTTGTACGCGCAAATCGGTGCGTACAACCAGAACCCGTCGCAACTGGAGCACGGCAACGGCTTCAAGCTCAGCGGCAGCGGTACCAAGGGCACTGTGTTGCCGGTTGAGTTGGTGTGGTCGCCCAAGGTCAACGACCTGCCGGGCGAATACCGTGTGGGTTACTACAAGAGCACGGCGCCTGCCGATGACGTGAAGGTCAATATCACCAATGATGGTCAGGACTATCGCGTACGTGACAGCAAACACGGCTACTGGTTTGTCGTGCAGCAGCAGCTCACTAGCCACAACGGTGACGCTTCGCGCGGCCTGCATATCGCGGCCAACGCCACTTTCCATGACAAGCAGACCAACATCGTCGACAACTATCAGTCGCTGATGTTTGTGTACAAAGGGCCGTTCGATGCCCGGCCCAAGGATGACATCGGCATTGGCGCCGCCCGTATTCATGTCAACGATGACGTGAAGAAAAGCGCCGAGCTGATCAATGCGTCCATCGGTGCCACCGACTACAGCGACCCCTTGTACACGCCGCTGCGCAATACCGAGTACAACTACGAACTCAACTACGGCTTCCACGTGACCAACTGGCTGACGGTGCGTCCAAACCTGCAGTACATCACTCACCCGGGTGGTGTGGACCAGGTAGACAACGCATTGGTGGCCGGACTGAAAATTCAGTCGACGTTCTAAATGCGCTAAGCTCCTTGTTTTTCCAGCGGATAGCCTTGGCTATCCGCTTTTTTTCGGGGCTGCACCCCCCGGCGCATGATTTTCAGGACTGCGGCACATGCATGAGCATCCGCTTCACCGTTTTTTCAAATCCAGACGCGAGCAGCCGGTTTTCCAGTGGGAGCGCTTTCAGCAGCGCGACGTACTGGTGATCGATCATCCGCATTGCCAGGCGGTGTTCAGCCGTCAGGGCGCGCAGTTGCTGCACTTCCAGCCGACCGGGCAAAAACCCTGGCTGTGGTGCGCTGCCAAGTGGCCGCAAGTGGGTGCGATACGTGGTGGGGTACCGATCTTCTGGCCCTGGTATGGCCGTCACCCCAGTGAAAACGCCTGGCCATCCCATGGCTGGGCGCGGCTGATCGACTGGAAGCTGCTCGACAGCAGCAGCGACGAAGAAGGGGTGACCTTGCACTGGCGCTTGCAGCTGTGCGATTGGCAGGTGGATTTGCATGCGCGATTGGGCGAAGAAATGGAGCTGCGCCTGAGCACCGAACATCAGGACGACGAGCCTTGCCAGGTGAGCCAGGCGTTGCGCGCTTACTGGCGAATTGGTGATGTTGCTGAGGTAGCGCTGTCCGGTCTGGACGGAGCGCACGGCTACGACCAGTTGAACCGTGAGGTATGCCAGCAGAAAGGCGAGTTACGGGTGGGAGGTGGTTGTCAGCGGGTGTTCCAGCATGACGGCGAAATGCAGCTCAATGACCATGCCTGGCAACGGGCTTTGAGCATCGACACGGGTGATCAGGGCAGCACGGTGGTCTGGCATCCCGGCAAGCGGCCGTTGCTGGGGGTGAGCTGGAACGAAGTGATGGGCTTTGTGTGTGTGGAGTCCACGAGTGGCGGTACCCATAACCAGGCCCTTGCCCCGGGCGAGCAGGCTCATTTGAGCTTGCAGGCGAGGGCGGGGCTTTGCAGCGTCTGATGGGGCATTACCAAGCGCTTGCCTAGTTGAACTCATCGCCCACCGGATAGCGGCTGGCGTTGAGGCTTTCCTTGATTTTGCGCAGGTGTGGCTGGAAGTCCACGCCGCGGCGCAGGGTCATGCCGGTTGCCAGTACATCCAGTACGGTCAGCTGGATGATGCGCGAGGTCATCGGCATATAGATGTCGGTGTCTTCGGGCAGCGGGATGTTCAGGCTCAGGGTGCTGGCCTTGGCCAGTGGCGAGTTTTCCGCAGTTAGCCCCAGTACCGAGGCACCGTTGGCGCGCGCAATGCGAGCCACTTCCACCAGTTCACGGGTGCGACCGGTGTAGGAAATAATCACGAACAATTCACCCGTGTGCGCCACCGAGGCGATCATGCGCTGCATCAGCACGTCGGCGTGGGCGGTGACGGCCAGGTTGAAGCGGAAGAACTTGTGTTGCGCATCCAGTGCCACCGGTGCAGAAGCGCCCAAGCCAAAAAAGTGGATCTGCCGGGCCTGGATCAGCAAGTCGACGGCGCGGCTGATAAGGTTGGGGTCCAGTGCCTGGCAGGCACTGTCCAGCGAGGCGATGGCGCTGCCGAAGATTTTTTGTGTATACGCGGCCGGATTATCGTCTGCCTCTACCGCGCGGCTCACGTAAGCTGCGCCGCTGGCCAGGCTTTGTGCCAGTTGCAGCTTTAACTCGGGGTAGCCGCTGACACCAAATGAACGGCAGAAACGGTTAACCGTGGGTTCGCTGACAGAAGCTGCCTGCGCCAGGGCGGCGATGCTGAATCGGGTCGCCTGCTGCGGGTTCTGCAAAATGATTTCGGCCACTTTGCGCTCGGCCTTGTTCAGGTCTTCGAGGCGGCCCTTGATCTGTTCGAGTAAATTTCGCACGCGGTCCATTTATGGTCCTTGGGTCAGCGATGCAAGAACCGGACTAAAGCGGTTCTGGAAGGTGGCCTATCCTACTGGTGGCCTGTGACGACCACTAGCAGGAATCTGTATTTTGAGAAAATGTTGTGTTTATTACTACATTTTTCCTTGAGTGATACCTTGAAAAAAGGTATTTGTAGCTTAACTTGATAAAAGAACAAACATCATGCCTTCGATTACGGTTGAACCGTGCACCTTTGCCTTGTTCGGCGCCCTTGGCGATCTGGCCCTGCGCAAGCTGTTTCCTGCCTTGTACCAACTGGATCGTGCCGGTCTGCTGCATGCCGACACACGCATTCTCGCGCTGGCCCGAGAGCCGGGCGAGGCTTCCACGCACCTGGCGCATATCGACAGCCAGTTGCGCCAGTATCTGGGCGAGAAGGAAATCGAAGTCGAAGCATTGAACCGCTTCCTGGCTCGCTTGAGCTACCTGCATGTGGATTTTTTCAAGACTGAAGATTACCTGGCGCTGGCTGAAATGGCCGGCACAGAGCAGCGCCTGATCGCTTACTTCGCCACTCCGGCGGCTGTGTACGGTGCCATTTGCGAGAACCTGTCCGCGGTCGGCCTGGCTGAAAACACCCGTGTGGTGCTGGAAAAGCCCATCGGTTCGGATCTTGAGTCTTCGCGCAAGGTCAACGATTCCGTGGCGCAGTTCTTCCCCGAGAACCGCACTTACCGCATCGACCACTACCTGGGCAAAGAGACCGTACAAAACCTGATTGCGCTGCGTTTTGCCAACAGCCTGTTCGAGACCCAATGGAACCAGCGCTACATCTCCCACGTTGAAATCACCGTGGCCGAGAAAGTCGGCATCGAGGGCCGCTGGGGCTATTTCGACAAGGCTGGCCAACTGCGCGACATGATCCAGAACCACCTGCTGCAGTTGCTGTGCCTGATTGCCATGGACCCGCCTGCGGACCTGTCGGCCGACAGCATTCGCGACGAAAAGGTCAAAGTGCTCAAGGCCCTGGCCCCGATCAGCGCCGAAGGCCTGACCACCCAGGTGGTACGCGGCCAGTACATTGCCGGTTACAGCGAAGGTCAGTCGGTGCCGGGTTATCTGGAGGAAGAAAACTCCAACACCCAGAGTGACACCGAGACCTTTGTGGCACTGCGCGCCGATATTCGTAACTGGCGTTGGGCAGGGGTGCCGTTCTACCTGCGCACCGGCAAGCGCATGCCACAAAAGCTCTCGCAAATCGTTATCCACTTCAAGGAGCCGTCGCACTACATCTTTGCTCCCGAGCAGCGCCTGCAAATCGGCAACAAGCTGATTATTCGCCTGCAACCGGACGAAGGTATTTCCTTGCGGGTAATGACCAAGGACCAGGGCCTGGATAAAGGCATGCAACTGCGCAGCGGCCCGTTGCAATTGAATTTTTCTGACACTTATCGCAGCACACGGATTCCGGATGCTTACGAGCGCCTGTTGCTCGAAGTCATGCGCGGCAACCAGAACCTGTTTGTACGCAAAGATGAAATTGAAGCGGCATGGAAATGGTGCGACCAGTTGATCGCCGGCTGGAAAAAGTCCGGTGATGCGCCCAAGCCTTACGCGGCGGGGTCCTGGGGGCCGATGAGTTCCATTGCACTGATTACGCGGGACGGGAGGTCTTGGTATGGCGATATCTGATTTGAAACTGCCTGAAGGTGTGAGCTCGCACACCTTCAAGAACCCGGCGTTGTTGGCCGAAGGGCTGGCAACAAAAGTTGCCGGGCAATTGAACCAGGCTATCGCCGAGCAGGGCGTTGCCACTCTGGTGGTGTCCGGCGGCCGCAGCCCGGTGGCGTTTTTCCAAAGCTTGATCAAGCAGCCGGTCGATTGGTCGAAAGTGGTTGTCAGCCTGGCGGATGAACGCTGGGTGCCGGTCGAGCATGCCGACAGCAACGCGGGCCTGCTTAAAAAGCATCTGCTCCAAGGCCCGGCGGCCAAAGCCCGTTTTGTCGGCTTGTATAACGCTGCAGCCACGGTAGAAAAGGCTGCGCTGGAGGCCGATCAGGGGCTGGCCGAGTTGCCGCCGATCGATGTGCTGATCCTGGGTATGGGCGATGACGGGCATACCGCGTCGCTGTTCCCCAATAGCCCGAATCTGAGTGAAGCCCTGCAACTGGACAACCCGCGTCGTTGCTGGGCGATGCTGGCGCCAACGGTGCCGCACCAGCGTCTGAGCATGAGTCGCAGCCTGTTGGCGAGCGCGAAGCACAAGGTGCTGTCGATCCAGGGCCAGTCCAAATTGAACACCCTCAACGAAGCGCTGGGGGGCACAGATGTTGCCGCCTTGCCGATTCGTGCCTTCCTGCAACCTACGTTAGAGATTTACTGGTGCCCATGAGCCAAGGATCAGCTGCCATGACAACAACAATTGCGAACGTATCGATGGCGGATAAAGTCGCCCTGATCGACAGCCTGTGTGAGCGAGCACGAATTCTGCCGGTGATTACCATTGCCCGCGAACAAGACATCCTGCCTTTGGCGGATGCGCTGGCGGCCGGTGGTCTGACGGCGCTGGAAGTGACCCTGCGTTCGGCGTTCGGCCTCAAGGCCATTCGTATCCTGCGTGACCAGCGCCCTGAGCTGGTGACAGGTGCGGGTACCGTACTGGATCGCCATATGCTGGCGGCGGCGGAAGACGCCGGTTCGCAATTTATTGTTACGCCGGGCATTACCCGTGACTTGCTCGAGGCCAGTGTTGCCAGCGACATTCCGCTGCTGCCGGGCATCAGCAATGCTTCCGGGATCATGGAAGGCTATGGCTTGGGTTACCGCCGTTTCAAACTGTTCCCTGCAGAAGTCAGCGGCGGTGTAGCGGCGATCAAGGCCCTGGGCGGTCCTTTTGGCGAAGTGAAATTCTGCCCGACCGGCGGTGTTGGTCCGGCCAATATCCGCAACTACATGGCCTTGAAAAACGTGATGTGCGTGGGCGGTAGCTGGATGCTGGACAGCGAATGGATCAAGAACGGCGACTGGGCCCGAATCCAGGAATGCACCGCTGAGGCGCTTGCCCTGCTGGATTGATGTTTTAGTTACGAATGTGTTGTGTGTTCTACGGTTTTTGGTGCGCTTGGTCGGCGCACCTTTTTTTTGCCTGAAAAATACCCGCTCCCACAAGGTTATGTGTGAGCTTGCGAAAGCTCGCGCAGCGCCCGCACCAGTTGGTTGATGTCATCCAGCGTGGTGGCAAAGCCCACTGTTACCCGGATACAACTGCCACACGCCGAACCGTTGCGGGCTACGGTGAACAGGTTGTAGTCCTTGAGCAGGCGATCAACCATCGGTTGTTGATCCTGCACATGGGTAAAGCGCAGCGAAGTGATTGCGCAATACAAGCGCGGATCATCGTTGACCAGCACTTCAATGCCCTCGATCTTGCGCGCCTCGCTGACCCACAGGTTGCGCAGGTAGTTGAGTCGGGCACCCTTGCCTCGGGCGTCACCCATCTCATGGTGTTCCTGCAGCACCTTGGTCAGGGTTAGCCAGGCGGGGATGTTGACCGTGCCATAAACGGCGCGGTTGCGCACATCCGGCTCGGGGTAGCGCTCATTGCCCATATCGGGGTCAATGTCGCCCAGGCGCTGGGGATCGATATACATCAGGCCCAGGGTCAGCGGCGCGCCAATCCATTTATGCAGGTTGAATCCGGCAAAGGCCACACCCAGTGCCGGCAGGTCCAGTTCGATCTGCCCCAGGGCATGGGCACCGTCCAGAATCACGTCAACCCCATGCTCTTTTGCCGCCGCAACAATGGCCTCCACGGGCATGACCAGGCCAGTGCGATGGGTAACGTGAGTGAGCGCCATCAGCTTGATCCGCGGGTTACGTTCAAATGCCTGGCGATAGCTGGCCACCAGGCTTTCAAACGTGGCTGGGTGCGTGTGGGAGATTTCGATAATTTCCAGGCCGCGTTGGCGTGCCACTCCACGCATGGCGTATTCGACGCTGTGGTATTCCAGGTCGCTGATCAGCAATTGATCGCCCGTTTGCAGGCCATTGTAGTTGCGGATCAATGATTGCAGGCCGTCAGACGCGCAAAAGGTCAGCGCCAGGCCGGCAGGGGCTACACCAAGCAACCCCGCCAGCGAGTCGCGAATTTCCAGGCCCTGAGTGGTATCGAAGTGCTGGCGCACAGGCACCGAGTTGTTGCGGTTAATAAAGTCGATATTACGCTGGTAGTCCTGTGCCACGTCGCGGGTCATACGCCCGAAGTAGCCGTTCTCCAGATTGATCGGGCCGGGCGCAAGGTCGTAGCGCTCGGCAATTGCTTGCCAGAAGTGTTCGTCGCGGGCGTTATCTTCAATCCTTGGCATGGGGCAGCTCTATCAATGGCGGGGTTTGGGTTTTCCGTGTTTGGCGCGTAACGGGTCGAGCAGGTCCGACAGGCCGTTATGATCAATCTCTTGCATCAGGGCCAGCAAGCCGCCCAGTTCTCCGTGGGGGAAACCTTCACGGGCGAACCAGTTGAGGTACTGGCCGGGCAGGTCGGCGATGATTCGGCCCTTGTATTTGCCGAAGGGCATTTCACGAGTGACCAGCAGTTCGAGTTTTTCGGGGTTCATGCAGCGGCCCTTAGATGGGTAAAGCTGTGGAAATCAAAATACAGGCAATTTGCATGAAGGCCAATTGACAGATCATGCATATAAACCGGATACAGATTTTTTGATATTTATTAACTCATTGATATTTAAGGATTTTATTTAATTATAAAACTGGCACGAGCCCTGCAACCTCTATTGCACGATCCTCAACCTTGTAAGGAATTGAACAATGACTGACCTTAATAAAGAAGCCATTAGCATCCTGAACGATCTGATCGAAACCAGCAAAGACGGCCAGGAAGGGTTTAAAAGCTGTGCCGAAGATATCAAGCACCCGGAGCTAAAGGCTCTGTTTGCCAAGCGTTCAGCCGATTGCGCTGCCGCAGCTGCCGAACTTCAGGCTCAAGTTCGAGCCCTGGGTGGTGACCCGGAAACCAGCACCAGCGTGGCCGGTGACTTGCATCGCCGTTGGGTGGATGTGAAGTCCGTGTTTACCGGCAAAGACGAAGAAGCGGTGCTCAACGAAGCCGAGCGCGGCGAAGACCATGCGCTGAAGGCTTATAAAGAAGCGCTGGAAAAAATCAGCAAGCACAACTTGGTCGGCATTCGTGATCTGGTAGAGCGTCAGTACCACGGCGTGCAACGCAACCACGATCAGGTCAAGGCGCTGCGCAATCAGGCCCGTGCCCGTGCATGATTAGCTTGAGGCTGTAGTTCCAAAAATGTGGGAGCGGGCTTGCTCGCGATGCAAAAACTCGATTGATCAGAATGATCGAGTTTTTGCATCGCGAGCGAGCCCGCTCCCACATTGCGTTTTAGCCAATGCTGATCGCAGGCAGTACCGGCAGGGTCACGGTTTGTTGCTTGCGTGGCGCAATGATTTCGGCCTCGCCATCAACAACGATTTCATCGCGCTGGTTGAACACGCGAGTAGCAATACGCACGCGGAACTTGGGCAGTTTTTCCAGGATTTCCAGGCGCACGGTGAGGGTGTCACCGATTTTCACCGGTTTCTGAAAGCTCATTTGCTGGCCGACATAGATGGTGCCCGGGCCAGGCAGCTCGCAGGCTACGGCAGCACTTATCAGCGCACCACTGAACATGCCATGGGCAATACGCTCCTTGAACATGGTGGCGGCGGCGAACTCGGGGTCGAGGTGCACCGGATTGTGGTCGCCGGACATGGCCGCAAAAAGCTGAATGTCACGCTCTCCGACGGTTTTGCTGTAGCTGGCTGTCTGGCCGACTTCGAGGGCTTCGTACGGGGTGTTGGTAACCTGAGTCATCTAGCGCATGTCCTGTGACGAGTGTTTGGTTTTAAAGCTATGATTTTAAAAGCTTTTTAGGTGTAAATCTGTTTTTCGCTCATTCGCTTCGCGACGGGCGGGAGTGGCTCAATGCCTGATTTAGCCACTTAATTACATCAGCCATGACTTCATCGCGGTTGGTTTCGTTGAAGAGTTCATGCCGCGCTTGCGGATACAGATTCAGTTGCAACTGACGATTGCCGGCATTTCGCAATGCCCTGGCCAGATCAGTGAGACGCTTGCCTTCACTCACCGGATCACATTCGCCGCCGATTATCAGCAGCGGCAGGCCCGGATCGATCTGAGCGAGATTGGACGCTTTGCTGATTTGCTGCAACCCGCCGAGCAGGTCGATCCACAGTTGGTTGGTGCACCGAAAGCCGCACAGGGGGTCGCTGGCGTAGGCATCGACCTGGGCCGGATCGCGGCTGAGCCAGTCATACGGCGTGCGATTGGGTTTGAAGGCCTTGTTGAACGAGCCGAACGACAACCATTCGATCAGCGCACTGCGGCCCTTGGCTCCCTGGCGCCAACGCTCTAATCGGGCGATCAGGCTGGCTGCACGATAGAGCGCCACCGGCTGGAAATTCGAAGCACTCAGAATCACCCCTTGCAGGCTGGCACTGTGATGCATCACATACGCCTGCGCGATATAGCTGCCCATGCTGTGCCCGAGCAAAAAAACCGGTATGCCAGGGTGGGCCTGGCCGATATGCCGGCTCAGGCTGGCCACGTCGCTGACCACCGCGCACCAGCCATCATTGTCGGCAAAATAGCCCAGGGTGCCGCGCTCGGCTGTTTTACCGTGACCGCGCTGATCATGGGCATACAGGGCAAAGCCGGCAGCACACAGGGCCTGGCCCAGGTGCGTATAACGGCCACTGTGTTCAGCCATGCCATGAGCCAGCAGGACAACAGCCCTGGGTGTACTGTCCGGCAGCCACTGGTTAACGAAAAGACCGCTGCGGTCATTCGCTTCCAGCCAGAAAGTCTCAGGGGTCATGGCATTTCCTTTAATTATTGTCGTACCAGTGTATAGCGCATTTGCAAGGGGGCCAGTTAACGGGCGTTTACCCGGCAATAAGATTCAAGATGTAAATGGCGAAGATCGCTGTATTTGCCTACAACTTTATAACTGTTAACGTCCGCAAGCTCCGCTTTTCATTCGACACGAGACGCGGCCAGGCACACTCAGGTACGAGGATAAAAACAATGCAACCTGATTTCTGGAATGACAAACGTCCCGCCGGTGTACCGCTGGATATCGACATGACGGCTTTTAAATCGGTTGTTGACGTGTTTGAGCGCTCCTGCAAAAAGTTTGCGGATCGCCCGGCCTTCAGCAATCTGGGAGTGACCATCACCTATGCCGAGCTTGAGCGCCACAGTGCCGCGTTTGCCGGTTATCTGCAGGAGTACACCGATCTCAAGCCGGGCGACCGTATTGCCGTACAAATGCCCAACACCCTGCAATATCCGATTGCCGTGTTCGGAGCCATGCGTGCAGGCCTGATTGTGGTCAATACCAACCCGCTCTACACCTCGCGCGAGATGCGCCATCAGTTCAAGAGCGCCGGGATTCGGGCGCTGGTGTACCTGAACATGTTCGGCAAGCGGGTACAGGAAGTGCTGCAAGACACCGAAATCGACTACCTGATCGAAGCCAGAATGGGCGACATGATGCCGGCCGCCAAAGGCTGGATCACCAACCTGGTGGTCGACAAGGTGAAAAAACTGGTGCCTGCCTATCAGTTGCCCCAGGCCATTTCCTTCAAGAGCGTCTTGCGCCGGGGCGCGGGGCAGGTGATCCGCCCGCTGACGGTAACGCTGGATGATATCGCCGTCCTGCAGTACACCGGCGGCACCACCGGCCTGCCCAAGGGTGCGATGCTCACCCATGGCAATCTGGTCGCCAATATGCAGCAGTTGCGCGCCTGCCTGTCCCAGCATGGCGCCGACGGCCAGCCGATGCTCAAGGACGGCCGCGAGATCATGATCGGCCCGCTGCCGCTGTACCATATCTATGCATTCACGGCCAATTGCATGGGCATGATGGTCACCGGCAACCATAACGTGCTGATCACCAACCCGCGTGACATCAAGGGTTTTATCAAGGAACTGAAAAACTGGAAGTTCACCTGCTTCCTGGGGCTCAACACCTTGTTTGTTGCACTGATGGACCACCCGGATTTCAAGGACGTGGATTTTTCCAGGCTCAAAATTACCAACTCGGGCGGTACTGCGCTGGTCAAGGCGACGGCTGAACGCTGGGAGAAACTCACCGGGTGCCGCATCGTCGAAGGTTACGGCCTGACGGAAACCTCGCCGGTGGCCAGCGCCAACCCCTGCGGCCAGCTGGCACGGCTGGGCACGGTGGGCATGCCGGTGCCGGGCACCGCCATGAAGGTGATCAGCGATGAGGGGGTTGATCTGGGGCTGGGTGAGCGCGGCGAGTTATGCGTCAAAGGCCCGCAAGTGATGAAGGGCTACTGGCAAAACCCCGAGGCCACGGCCGAAGTACTGGATGCCGAGGGCTGGTTCAAGACCGGTGATATTGCCGTGATTGATCCGGACGGTTTTGTCCGCATCGTCGATCGCAAGAAAGACCTGATTATTGTCTCCGGCTTTAATGTGTACCCCAACGAAATCGAGGACATCGTGATGGCGCATCCCAAAGTTGCCAATTGCGCGGTTATCGGCGTCCCCGACGAGCGCACGGGGGAGGCGGTTAAACTGTTTGTGGTGCCGCGCGCAGGCGGGGTGACGGTTGAGGAACTCACGGCTTACTGCAAGGACAATTTCACCGGTTACAAGGTGCCCAAGCAAATCGTGTTGCGTGATGCCTTGCCCATGACGCCGGTTGGAAAAATCCTGCGTCGTGAGTTACGGGATACCGCCTGATTCGTTCACTGTGGCGACAGACGCTCGCTGGCCGAAAGGCCGCGAGCGTTTTTTTATGTCTAGGATAAGGGGTTGTAATGCTTGAGATAGAGGGCTTACTTAGTTAATAGAGTGTTTGCACTAATGATGACTTTGGATTGTCCTACAGTCAGGTTGGTTACTCTAAACCCGGTTTTTGGCTCTAGGCGGCCTTTGGCAAAGCTGCTACTCTCGGCGCGCTTTGTGACTTCAGGGTAAGTGAAAGTCAGAGCTGTCCATTATAAAAATCAAACAAATAAGAACCGCACCCGATGCGGTGAAGAATTCGCGACGCTGAGGAGTGGGCTTCCATGATTGAAGGCTTTTGGAAGGATAAGTACCCAGCTGGGATTGCTGCTGAAATCAATCCAGATGAATATCCAAATATTCAGACGGTACTGCGGGAATCTTGCCAGCGTTTCGCCGATAAACCGGCGTTCAGTAACCTCGGCAAAACCATTACCTACGGTGAGCTCTATGAGCAGTCGGGCGCTTTTGCAGCCTGGTTGCAGCAGCACACCGACTTGCAGCCGGGCGATCGCATCGCCGTGCAGCTGCCCAACCTGTTGCAATACCCGATTGCTGTGTTCGGAGCCATCCGCGCCGGTTTGATTGTGGTCAACACCAACCCGCTGTACACCGCGCGGGAAATGGAACACCAGTTCAAGGATTCCGGTGCCAAGGCACTGGTGTGCCTGGCGAACATGGCGCATCTGGCTGAAAAAGTCGTGCCCCAGACGTCGGTCAAGTATGTGATCGTCACCGAAGTGGCTGACATGCTGTCGCCTTTCAAGCGGGTGCTGATCAATAGCGTCATCAAGTACGTGAAAAAGATGGTCCCTGCTTATCATTTGCCACAGGCCGTCAAGTTCAACGACGTGCTGAGCAAAGGCCAGGGCCAGCCGGTCAAGGAAGCCAGCCCGGTGAGCAGTGATGTTGCCGTGCTGCAATACACGGGCGGCACTACCGGTGTGGCCAAGGGCGCGATGCTGACCCATCGCAACCTGATCGCCAACATGTTGCAGTGCAAGGCATTGATGGCCTCCAACCTCGATGAAGGTTGTGAAATCCTGATTACGCCTTTGCCGCTGTATCACATCTACGCCTTTACCTTTCACTGCATGGCGATGATGCTACTGGGCAATCACAACGTATTGATCAGTAACCCCCGTGATTTACCGGCGATGGTCAAAGAGCTGTCCAAGTGGAAATTCACCGGTTTTGTCGGCCTCAATACCCTGTTTGTGGCGCTGTGCAACAGCGAGGCGTTCCGCAAGCTGGATTTCTCGGCCCTCAAAGTGACGCTCTCGGGTGGCATGGCCTTGCAACTGTCGGTGGCCGAGCGCTGGAAGACCGTGACCGGTTGCCCGATCTGCGAAGGTTATGGCATGACCGAGACCAGTCCGGTAGCCACGGTCAACCCGGCCCAGAGCATTCAGATCGGTACCATTGGCATTCCGGTGCCTTCGACCCTGTGCAAAGTGATTAACGATGCCGGCGAAGAGCTGCCGCTGGGTGAAGTCGGCGAGCTGTGCATCAAGGGCCCGCAGGTCATGAAAGGCTACTGGGAGCGTCCTGACGCCACCGCCGAGATCATGGACAGCGAAGGCTGGTTGAAATCCGGTGATATCGCAGTGATTCAGCCTGATGGCTACATGCGTATCGTTGATCGCAAAAAAGACA
Source organism: Pseudomonas sp. WS 5051 (assembly GCF_012985715.1). NCBI lineage: Bacteria > Pseudomonadati > Pseudomonadota > Gammaproteobacteria > Pseudomonadales > Pseudomonadaceae > Pseudomonas > Pseudomonas sp. WS 5051. The sequence continues at coordinate 69,481 of NZ_JAAQWV010000010.1, read as the reverse complement.
TGATTCTGGTGTCGGGCTTCAATGTTTACCCCAACGAGCTGGAAGACGTGATGGCCTCCTTGCCGGGCGTATTGCAGTGTGCGGCAATCGGTATTCCGGACGAGAAGACCGGTGAGCTGATCAAGGTGTTTATCGTGGTCAAGCCGGGTATGACGCTGACCAAGGAACAGGTCATGACGCATATGCGTGCCAACCTGACGGCTTACAAGGCGCCCAAGTTCGTCGAGTTCCGCGACAGCTTGCCGACCACCAACGTGGGCAAGATCCTGCGTCGTGAGTTGCGAGACGAAGAACTGAAAAAGCTGGGCCTCAAGAAGTAACAGGCCTGGATACGAAAAATCCCCGCAATGCGGGGATTTTTCGTTTTGATACGGTGAAGGTCTGTTGTAGCAGCTGCCGAAGGAACACTGCAACTGTGGGAGCGAGCCTGCTCGCGAAGGTCGTTCGCGAGCAGGCTCGCTCCCACAATAGGGCTTGACCTGCAACAGAGTATCTACAGGTCGGCCACAGGTTTTGGCCTTTGGGTTTATTTCTGTAAAAACTGTGCGAAGTTGACGCCAGTACCTGTAGGACGCACGTCCTGCAGATAGGAGTCCTTGTCTGCACTCAACTCCAGGCTCATGGTCGGCGTACGCTTGTGCGTTGCACGTACTACCATGCCTTCGCGTTTTTCACGCAGGAATGCAGTCGTTACCTTCAGGTGCAGCAGTTCGTCGGTGCTTGGGGTGTGCAGGAGCAGATGCACCCATTCGTACTGGCCGACGGCCAGGCGCGCCAGCGGAATATCGAACCACCAGATGTTCTTGTTGGTGTTCAGTGCGGCGAAATGGCAGTTGTTGACGCCGAGTACCGCGCCGCCGAGTTCCTGGTTCCTGCGGGCAATAGCCAGCTTTTTATCGAGTTTCATAACCTTCCTACAATTGCGGATCTTCAGCGCCATAGCCTGAATACGTCGCGTATTCTCGGGGGTTAGCGGGCAAACATAAAGCCCAACCTGCGCTGATCGACGAAATGATGGGCAGAAAATAAATGAAACTCGATGCCGGACCACAAGGTCAATGTTGGGTTGGCCTTTTTACGGGTTTGGCGATCCGGTATTTTCAAAGTCGCCAATTGGGCTACTTTTAGGTAAAACCCTTCGCTTGGAGGCGTGTTGACCTCATTAACGGTGCGGCGAAAGGAGACGCTATGTTATTCCCAGGCTTGAACGGCCTGCCTTTGGGCAAAGTCTTGATCCGAACGGTCAAGGAATTTATCGACGATGAAATGTCGACCTACGCCTCGGCGCTGGCCTATCAAATGCTGTTTTCGTTATTCCCTTTCATTCTGTTCCTGATTGCATTGATCGGTTTTTTGCATCTGCCAGACTTCTTTACCTGGTTGCGCCTGCAGTCCGAACTGGTACTGCCGCCGCAAGCGCTGGAGCAGGTCAACCCGGTGATCGACCAGTTGCAGCAATCCAAGGGCGGATTGCTTTCGGTAGGTATCGTCATTGCGCTATGGACGGCTTCTGCGGGTGTGCGCCTGATGATGAGCGCAATGAATGCTGCCTACGACGTGGTTGAAGGGCGCCCTGTCTGGAAACGTTTTCCGCTGTCGATTTTCTACACGATCGGCATTGCCGGCATGCTGCTGGTCGCCGCCGCACTGATGGTGCTCGGACCGCAGGTGATGAGCTGGCTGGCGGGGCAGGTGGGGCTTGAAGACTTTGTGGTCACGCTGTGGACCATCCTGCGCTGGCCGGCGATTATTTTGCTGATGATGGTGGCAGTGGCGTTGATGTATTACGTGATGCCCGATGTTGAGCAGAAATTCCGTTTTATTACCCCGGGCTCGGTGCTGGCGGTAGTGGTCTGGATTGTGGCTTCCTTGGGGTTTGCCTTTTATGTCAAAACCTTCGCGGACTACAACGCCATGTATGGCAGTATCGGTGCAATCATCGTGCTGTTGCTTTACTTCTACATTTCGGCCGCGGTGCTGTTGCTGGGCGCTGAAATGAATGCTGTGATCGAACATATGTCGGCTGAAGGCAAAAATCCGGGCGAGAAGACATTCGATGAGTCTGCCGACCCTGATCCAAAGCAGCATGTCTCCGGCCTTGGCCGCGACCACTCCCTTAAATCCACTTCTGATGAAACCTGACCATGATTCGTGAAATCCTGAAAATGGGTGATGAGCGTTTATTACGTGTGGCCCAACCGGTGCCGGATGAGATGTTCGACACGCCAGAACTCTGGCAACTGCTCGACGATATGTTGCAGACCATGGAACACGCTGGCGGCGTGGGCCTGGCAGCGCCGCAGATTGGCGTTGACCTGCAACTGGTGGTGTTCGGTTTCGAGCACAGCGAGCGTTACCCGGATGCCGAAGCCGTGCCGCAGACCATTCTGATCAACCCGCTGATCACGCCGCTGAGCCCGGCAGTTGAAGAGGACTGGGAGGGTTGCCTGTCGGTGCCGGGTCTACGTGGGGCCGTCGAGCGCTTCCACAAGATCCGCTACGAAGGTTTCACCCCCAAGGGTGAGCCAATCGTACGGATTGCAGAGGGGTTTCATGCGCGGGTCGTGCAGCATGAGTGCGATCACTTGATCGGTCGTCTGTATCCGTCACGGATCAAGGACTTCAGCAAGTTCGGTTTTATTGAGGTGCTGTTTCCTGATCTGGATCCGCACACCAAGGAGTAAGGCCCATCGCTATCATCGCTTTGTTGCGTTGATAGCGAACCAGCCGCTCATGCAGGGCATGGGGCAATTCCACGTCCAGGCTAAACCCCAGCTTTTCATAAAACCCCTGCAACTGCGGGTCGCAGAACAACCAGATCGGGCCATCGACGGCAGCTATTGCCTGGCTGACCAGATCGCCAGCCACCCCTTGGCCGCGTAGCGCTGGCGCGACAAAAAGCCCGGTCAGCCAGTGGCCGTGAGCCATTGGCCGCAAACATAAACCGGCAATAATCCCCTCTTTGCGGGCGACCCATAACTGCGCTTCCCTGACCGCCTTCATCGATGATTGATGTGTGCGATAAAACTTGTTCATCAGTGGCCATAAAGCCGCTTCAAGCGGGGCGTAAATAATGGCAGTCATAAGTCCACAGGCTCGGGGGAGGGGCGCGCAGTATAAATAACTAAAAGGCAGATTTCTGCGGGTTATCTGAATAGTGTGGGTGATCTGTATTCGGAATTAAAGGGTACACATACGCATTCATTTCGAAATAACCGACTTTAAATGAAAGTTCACCATGGATCAGTGCTATACCTCAGTGAACAACCCTGGTTACTGGAGTGCATAACATGTCCAAAGGTATGGATTCAAAGAAAGCAGCGAAGAAAAAGCCGGCTAAAACAGCCGATGAAAAACGCGCTGACAAGAAAGCCAAAAAAACTGACACCGGATTGTTTGGTCATTAAGTGGATTTACCGGGGCTCGCTCCTCGGGGCCCTGTCACTTTTAATACTGCATCATCCATTTGGTAAATTTTTAAAGCGTGAGCGTTCCGTCGCAGGTTGATGGCCATTTGCTTGCGCGCGTCATTTGGCTAGCTATGCTCCATGTTTACGGGGTCGTAGCCATAAGTGCTCAAACCCTCGAAGTGCGTACAGCTCTAACGTTAAGAGTGAGATACCCAGCTGATTGGCTGCGTCTTGAAACTTTTGAATTATCAATAGACAGCACCTCCAGGGATTGAGCCATGTTTAATTCGCATCGCAAAGCCGATCTGCTCGAAAATCAACGTCTTAGCGGCTTATTAAATGACATGGCCGCTAAAGTGCAGGCTATCAGCCGTTCCATGGCAATTATTGAGTTCGCCCCTGACGGCACCATTCTGGATGCCAACGAGAATTTTTGTCGGGTTGTGGGTTATTCCGCTGACGAGATTCGGGGCAAGCACCATCGGCTATTTTGCGAAGCGGCTTACGTTAAATCCAGTGAGTACAACAATTTCTGGCGGGACCTGGCCCGAGGCGAACCTTTGAGCGGCACCTTTTCACGGCTCGACAAGGCGGGGCGTGAGGTGTGGCTGGAAGCCAGCTACATGCCCATCGTCGGCGCTGACCAGCACGTTGTGCGTGTCATCAAGGTGGCTTCGGATGTCACAGATCGAATCAATAAAGAACACGAAACCCAGAGCATCGTAAACGCCCTGAGCCGGTCGATGGCGGTGATCGAGTTTTCACCGGATGGGCGGGTAATCAATGCCAACCAGAACTTCCTCGACACCATGCATTACTCGCTGAGCGAAATTGTCGGCCAGCATCACGGCATGTTCTGTCGTCGAAGCGAGGCCGAGTCAGCCGGCTACAAGGCTTTCTGGGCCTCGCTCAATCGCGGCGAGTACCATTCCAGACGATTTGAGCGGGTCGACAAACACGGTCATACGGTGTTTCTCGAGGCCTCCTATAACCCCATCTTCGATGCCAGGGGGCGCCTGTACAAAGTGGTGAAATTCGCCAGTGATATCACTGCTCAGGTCACCAACCTGCAGACTGCCGCCGAATCGGCCCACAGCACTTCGGTGCAAAACGATGCCTGCGCGCAGAAGGGCTCGCAGGTGGTGCAGCAAACCGTGCAAATCATCGAGGCCATTTCCAAAGACCTTAATGAAGCAGCGCAGAGCATTGATGCGGTAAGCAAACAGTCGGACAGTATCGGCAAGATCGTGCAGACCATTCGTGGTATTGCGGATCAAACCAATTTACTGGCGCTCAATGCCGCGATCGAGGCAGCGCGGGCGGGGGAGCACGGGCGCGGCTTTGCCGTGGTGGCCGATGAGGTCAGAAGCCTTGCGGCGCGCACCAGTGCTGCCACCCTGGAAATTGTCGAAGTGGTGCGTCGAAATCATGATCTGTCGCTGAGCGCTGTGACCAGCATGCAGTCGAGCCTTAGCCGCACAGGGCTTGGTGTTGAGCTGGCAAATGAGGCCGGGGAAGCGATTCTGGAAATCCAGCAAGGCTCCCGGCATGTGGTCGATGCCATCAGCCAGTTCAACTCGACGTTGCAACTGCATTAAAGCTGTACTGTGTACATGATGAGGGTGAGGGGCTTTAACTGCTTTCACGCACCATGAGTTCAAAGCCCATGTCCTGAACAGGGTTGGCAACTTTATTGCCTGCCATCAGTGTCAGCATCTGCTCGGCTGCGCGACGGCCAATGGCTTCCCGGGGCGTACGAATACTGCTCAGGCGAGGCACCATAAACTCTGAAGACGGGAGGTCGTTAAAGCCCAGTACGGCGATTTGCTCCGGGATTTTGATGCCGATGCGTGCAGCCTCAAGCAAGGCGCCCTGGGCCAGGTCGTCGTTGCCGAAAAAGATCGCATCCACTTGTGGATGGCTGGCGAGCAATTGCAGGAACAATTCGCCCCCCAGGCCAACCGAAGACGGACGTGGCGTCAGTACTTCAAGATCAGGGTTGTACAGTCCGGCTTCCTGCAAAGTGCGGCGATAACCCTCACCGCGCAGCAACGTGCGTTGATCGAGCTGGGCGCCGATATAGGCCAGATGTCTGCGGCCACGGGAGATCAAGTGCCGGGCAGCTGTTTCACCGGCCTGCAGCTGTGAAAAGCCGACGCAGTTCAAGCCCTCGGCGGCATCCAGCTCCATCATGTACACGCAGGGTACATTGCTGGTCTCGATCATCCGCCGTGAGCTTTCCGAACGATCAAAACCGGTCAGCAGCAGGCCTCGGGGTTGGTAGGCCATATAGTTGCGCAGCAAATTTTCTTCTTCGTCACGGGAATAGTGGAAGTTGCCGATCAATACTTCAAAGCCACGGGGGCGCAACACGTCATGGATGGCTTCGAGGGTGTCTATAAAAAGCAGGTTGGACAGCGAAGGTACCAGCACCACGACAGAATGACTCTGCGCCGAAGCTAGCGCGCGGGCGGCGGGATTGACCACATAGTTCAGCTCGTCGGCAGCAACACGGACCTTTTCGGCCAGCTCCGTGGCAACGCTGCTGATACCGCGCAGGGCTCGCGAGGCGGTGATGGGGCTGACCCCCGCAAGGCGGGCAACTTCGTTAAGGGTGGGGCGACCCGTGGTCCGGGTGTTTTTATCGTTTTTGGAGGTGGTCATCAGGGCGGCTTGCCAAACAAAAAACAAGTCACTAAGGTAGCGCTGTCCTGGCGGACCCGCAATTGCCTGATTGCGTGTAAATCAGTTACCCCAGCTTTGTATGTCGAGAGCGTCTCCGCGTCTCCCCATAAAAATGAGAAATAGACGTCGGTAGCCTAAGCTTTGTGCTTTGCTTTCAAGTATTGAACGCATGAACAAAGACAGCGCTGTCTACGGACTGAGGTGTTTCATGAGTCAACCTATCACTGCTCTGGTCATCATGGGTGTTGCCGGCTGCGGCAAATCCAGCGTTAGCCAGGCATTGTGCCAGCTCAATGGCGCGACCCCGATTGAAGGCGATGCGTTTCACCCGGCGGCCAACATTGCCAAGATGAGTGCCGGTATTCCCCTGACCGATGAAGACCGTGCCGGCTGGCTTGACAGCCTGTGCGACGAATTGCGTCGTGCGGTTGCCAGTGGTCAGCGCCCGGTGCTGACCTGTTCGGCACTCAAGCTGCGTTATCGCGAGCGTTTACGCAGTGCGGTAGATGGTCTGGGTTTTGTATTTCTGGAGCTGACCCCTGAGGTGGCGGCTGCCCGGGTGGCCGATCGTCCGGGGCACTTTATGCCCAAGACCCTGATCGACAGCCAGTTCGCTGCGCTTGAATCACCGACCAATGAATCCTTGGTGCTGACTCTGAATGCAGCCCAGATGAACGTTAAGCAATTAGCAAGCGCCGCCCGAGACTGGTGGTGCGAGCAGACGGTAATGGCAACTTCATGATGTTGTTTCAAACAGATAGCGCTATCTGCCTCGGCTGTAGCGGCACCCCCGTACTTGATAACAACAAAAAGGCAGGAGACGCCCCATGCTAGGCATGTCCCATAATACGTTTCTGCTGCTTGATGCAGTGGTGACCATTATCGGCCTGATCGTACTGATCACCCGATTCAAACTGCACCCCTTTATTGCCTTGATCATCGCCTCTGCGTTTCTGGGGCTGACGGCCGGCATGCCTGCCAACCTGATCATCAAGTCGTTCCAGGATGGTTTTGGCGGCGTGTTGGGCTTTGTCGGGATCATCCTGGCGCTGGGCACCATGCTTGGCAAAATGATGGCCGACTCCGGTGGTGCTGACCAGATCGCCCGTACCTTGATCCGTGCCTTCGGCAAGGACAAGGTGCAGTGGGCAATGATGTTTGCCGCCTTTCTGGTCGGTATTCCATTGTTCTTCGAAATCGGCTTTGTACTGCTGATTCCGCTGGTGTTTATCGTTGCGCGACGTACTGGCGTGTCGATCATCAAGATCGGTATCCCGCTGCTCGCCGGCTTGTCGGCTGTTCACGGGCTGGTACCGCCGCACCCGGGCCCGCTGCTGGCCATTGGCGTGTTTGGTGCCGACATCGGCAAGACCATTCTGTACGGCCTGATTGTTGCTCTGCCTACCGCGATCATTGCCGGACCGATTTACGGTACGTTTATCGCCAAGTACATCCCGGGCCATGCATCCCAGGACCTCATGGATCAACTGGCCAGTGAGCCGGAATCCAGCACCTTGCCGAGTTTTTCCATCACCCTGATCACCGTGCTGTTGCCGGTATTCCTGATGCTGCTCAAGACGTTCGCCGACGTGGCGCTGCCCGATGGCAACTTCTTCCGTGTGTGGATGGACATGATCGGCCACCCGATCAGTGCGCTGTTGCTGGCATTGCTGCTGGCGCTGTACACCTTTGGCGCCCGCCAGGGTATCGACTCCAAACGCATCCTCAAGCTGCTGGACGCGAGCCTGGCTCCTACCGCAGCGATCATTCTGATCATTGGTGCGGGCGGCGGTTTCAAGCAGATGCTGGTAGCCAGCGGTGTGGGTGACGTGATCGGCCATATGGCGGTAAACGCGCAAATCTCGCCGATTTTGCTGGCCTGGCTGGTGGCTGCAGTGATTCGTATCGCGACGGGTTCTGCGACCGTAGCGACCATTACCGGGGCGGGGATTGTGTTGCCGGTGGTGGACATGATTCCGGGTGTGAACCGTGAGCTGCTGGTATTGGCAACCGGCGCAGGCTCGTTGATCCTGTCTCACGTCAACGACGCAGGTTTCTGGCTGGTGAAGCAGTACTTCAATATGACCGTGGCTGAAACCTTCAAGACCTGGACCGCGATGGAAACCATCCTCTCGGTTGTAGGTTTGATCTTTATTCTGCTGCTGTCGTTGGTGGTTTAAAGCACCAATAAACCTGTGGGAGCTGGTTTACCAGCTCCCACAGTCGTTTTAGCCAGCGTTAAAGCCATCAGCGCGGAACATAGCGCGAATTCCACGCAGCGCCTGACGAATGCGATCCTGATTTTCAATCAGGGCAAAGCGCACATGGTCGTCACCGTATTCCCCAAAGCCTACCCCCGGTGAAACACAGACCTTGGCATCTGCCAGCAGCTTCTTGGCGAATTCCAGTGAGCCCAGGTGGGCGTAGTGTTCGGGAATCTTGGCCCAGATATACATCGAAGCTTTCGGGTTTTCGACCATCCAGCCCAGTTCGTGCAGCCCTTTGACGATCACGTTACGGCGCTGACGATACTGTTCGGCAATATCCTTCACACATTGCTGGTCACCCTCAAGTGCAGCAATTGCCGCCACTTGCAGCGGGGTAAAGGTGCCGTAGTCGTGGTAACTCTTGATTCGCGCCAGAGCATTGACCAGCTCAGGATTGCCCACCATAAAACCGATACGCCAGCCTGCCATGTTGTAGCTTTTGGACAGTGTGAAGAACTCCACGGCGATGTCCTTGGCGCCCGGTACTTGCATGATCGAAGGCGCTTTCCAGCCGTCATAGACGATATCGGCGTAGGCCAGATCGTGCACAACCAGCACATCATATTGCTTGGCCAGGGCCACCACGCGCTCGAAGAAATCCAGTTCGACACACTGCGCCGTCGGGTTGGACGGGAAGCCCAGGATCATCATTTTCGGTTTGGGGATGGAGCCGCGGATAGCTTTTTCCAGCTCGGCAAAAAAGTCCACGCCGGGGATCAGCGGTACCGAACGCACCTGGGCACCGGCAATCACGGCACCGTAGATATGAATCGGGTAGCTGGGGTTGGGCACCAGCACGGTGTCGCCCTGATCCAGGGTGGCAAGCATCAAGTGCGCCAGGCCTTCCTTGGAGCCGATGGTGACAATGGCTTCGTGCTCGGGATCGATCTCAACGTTATAACGGTCGGCATACCAGCGCGAAATGGCCCGGCGCAGGCGTGGAATTCCCCGCGAAGTCGAGTAGCCGTGAGTGTCTTCACGCTGCGCGACGGTGCAGAGTTTTTCGACGATGTGGGGAGGTGTCGGGCCGTCAGGGTTACCCATGCTGAAGTCGATGATGTCTTCGCCACGACGACGGGCGGCCATCTTCAGCTCGGCAGTGATATTGAAAACGTAGGGGGGGAGTCGATCTATGCGCGCAAAACGTCGCGGCGAACCTTGGTCTGCCATGTGTGCCTCTGATACGTAAGCGCCCGGAACCGTCCGAGCGACGTTGACCACTGCGGTGGTCTGGACGAAACAATACGGGCGCTGATGGCCTTTTGTCTAGGTGCTGTCAGCGTCTATTTTTCGCTGATCCGACCTGTATGTGGTTTTGTTCCTATACTCAGATGCTAGGTTTCCTACTTCCTCCATCGAGCATGCCCCATGGACCAACTAAAAAAGTTCGAGCTGTCAGCGCCGCGATTTGCCAAAGGCCAGTTTCAATTGATCGCGGGTTTGGGTGGCCGTTTCACTGAGGAGAGCGTTGATCGAATCCCGCTGTTATGGGAAAAATTCATCCCGGAAATCGGCAAGGTACCAAGCCAAATTGGCGAGGAAACCTACGGTGTTTGTTGTAATCCTGATGGCGAGGGTGGCTTTGAATACATTGCTGGCGTGGCTATCAGCAAGCTTGATGATCTGCCTGAGCGGTATCGCTGGATTGAACTGCAGGAGCAGTCTTACGCGGTCTTTGAGCATCACGGGGCATTGGACACGCTTGGTCAGACCTTTCAGGCGATCTGGAAAGACTGGTTGCCAAATTCGGGCTACCAAGCCGCTGATGCGCCCGAGTTCGAGCGCTACAGCGCAGACTTCAATGCGGACACCGGTACGGGGCTGCTGGAAATCTGGCTGCCGATCAAAAAGCCTGCTTAGCTTGCCTGCAACTGCAGGGGCGGCATGGGGGCCAGCGACAGCACCAACCGTCGCTCACCACGATAGGCCTCGCCTTGCTCGACCCAGCCCTGGCTCAGATAAAAAGCCATGGCGCTGGTATTGAACGGGCTGACCGAGAGCATCAATTGGCGAATCTCGGGCCATATCTGTTCAATGGCCCTGGCCAGCTCGCGCAAACAGGCCTTGCCCAATCCCTGGCCCTGAGCACGGCTGTCGACCTGTAGTGCGTGCAAGGTGGCGCAGCCCGGCTCAGCCCAGTGGGCCAGAAGCGGCTCGCGCTTGAGAAGCAAAAATGCCACTGGCAACTCGTCGTTGAGCAGCACCAGCCCTTTGATGCCCGCCTGCGGCTGGACCGGCAACGAGTGCAGGGCAGACTCGATGGTGCCGCAAAAGGCAATCTGCTCAGGGCGAACTTCTATCTCGCGCAGTTGCTCGCGCTGGCGGGGTGTCAGGTCTTCATAAGCGCATAGGCGGGTGTTCATGTCGGGTTTCTGTCGAGGCGCAATAGGAGGCATCTGACAGGCAGTGTCAGTAGCCGCTGAACAGCGCGTCAGTTTCTACCCATCACGGTTCTAAATACAGATTTATTCGTGGGTCAGCGCCCGGTGCCGGACTTGCGGCGTAGAGAGGGCAGCAACATGCCGACGTTTTTTTGATAAACCCGGTACTTGTCCCCAAACAGCTCAACCAGATCTTTCTCTTCCAGTTGGGTGCCGATCAGAATGTAAAGGGTGCTTGTCAGTGCAAACACCAGGTGCCCGACACTCATCTCGGGCGTTACCCAGAAAGCGATCAGGAATCCCAGATACAACGGGTGACGCACGAGCTTGTAGAGCGCGGGGGTTCTGAATGCGTTGTTTACGGGTTTTGGTTGGCGCAGGGTGTCAAAGGGCTGTTTGACGCCAAACAATTCGAAGTGGCTGATCATGAAAGAGGCCAGCAGCACCAACCCCCATCCGAACCAGTACAGCGTGACAAGTAACCCCGCAAACAAGGGCGACTGTACACTCCAGACACTGATATCGATCGGCTGCCACAGCCAGCATATAAGCGCCAGCACCGCACTGGAGGCCAGGACATAAGTGGCCCGTTCAATAACTGGCGGTATGACATGACACCACCTGCGCTTGAAGCTTTTGCGCGCCATGATGCTGTGTTGCAGGGCAAATACGGTGATCAGCAGCACATCGACCACAAGCGCCCAGGGCCATGCCAGGCCAGATCCCGAATCGATACTTTTCGGGACGACGACATTACCTAGAAAGCCAATGAGGTAAACAAACGTCAGTAGAAACGACAGATAGCTGAACAGGCTGAAAAGCAGCGCTGCCAGTTTTTTCGTGCGGCTGGTGGAGCCCTTTATCAGCTCAGTTTGGGTGTGCATGAACGACTCCTTTCGAACATGGCGAAACTGCAATTTAAACGTCTGCAGCGACTACCTTAGCCCCGATACAGCATATGGCCAGCGGCGCAGCCGGGCGGTAGAAAGATGTCATTCCACATACCATGTGCTGATGTTAGCGCTTCAGGGCAGCGTCATGCTGAAGGTGAAGACTGTGCCTTGGTCTTGGTCCGAGGCGACTTCCATATGGCCGCCATGGGACAGGGCGATCTGGCTGGCAATATACAGCCCAAGGCCAAGTCCGGCCTGGGGAGTGTCGGTGGCCGGGCGTGAGTAGGGTTTGAACAAATGCGGCAGTTGTTCGGCCGGGATGGGCTCGCCCTGGTTGCAGATCCTCAGGGTGAATACCCCATTGAGTACCAGGGCTGAGATGTCAACGGGCCCGTCGGGGCAGCCATGGGTGATGGCATTGGTCAACAGGTTGGAGAGCAGTTGGGCCAGGCGGCCGCTGTCACAGCGGATGCCCTCAAGTGGCCCTATGTCTGAGCGGATGGAACGTTGTGCATGAACGTTTTGCAGTTCCGAGATGACATGGATGAAGACCTGGTCGAGATCGGGGCACTCGCGCAGCGTCAGCGGGATGCCGCTACCGAGCCGTCCGCGGGCAAAGTCCATAACGTCCTCAACCAGCTGCGAGGCACGGTTGCCGCAGCTCAGGATATGCTTGACCAGGACATCGGTGGAGGGGTCTGGGTGCACCCGTAGCAAGCGCTCTGCGGCTGTGGTGATGGCGAATAACGGGTTGCGCAGGTCATGGCCTATAACAGCGATAAATTGCTCGCGCAGCTCTGCGGTTTCACGCTCCTGCTCCAACGCGGTTTCTGTACGTTGCAGGTTTTCTTCGGCGTCAATTTGCAGCGACAGCAGGCGTGCGAATGACTCCATTGTGGACTGGATCGTACTGTTCCTGAGGCTTGCAGGCTCGGGGTCGAGTGCGCACAGGGTGCCGAAAAAACTACCGTCAGTGCGCCATACCGGAATCGTGATGTAGCTTTCGAAGCGATAAATCCGCGGCGTGTGATGGTGTTGGTACAGCGGATCGGCGCTGGCTTTATCAATGATGATCGGCAGGTGCGAGTTCATGCTTTCAAAGCACAGGGTGCTGACCAGGTCCAGCTCGCCACCGGACTGCAAACCGAAACCCAGCTTGTCGAGTACCGCGCAGGCGGTCCAGGTGGTCTGGGTGACACGGGCAACGGCAGCAAAGCGCATACCGGTCATTTCCGTAATCACCTGCAACATTGCAGGTACGGCACTGATCCGGTTAATTGTCGCGATATCGTCAGCCGTGCCGTGCGTCATGGTAAAAGCTCGAGCTCAAAAAGATGATTCTAGCCAGAACACTTGAGCGCGGCACTTATTCCTAAGCAAGCGCTAAATAAAAAGGCCGCGCCACCCATGAAGAGTGGCGCAGCCTTTTATTCAAATCAACTCAGGTGTCTTGTTTGTCTTGCAGCACTTCGCCGGTTTTTGCGTCGAGATCTACGTCCCATTTGATGCCTTTGGTATCGCGCAATTCAACTTCATACACCAGCTTGCCGTAGGAGTGATCAAGCTCGGTATCGAGAATGGTCGCGCCAGGGTGTTTGTCCAGTGCTGCTTGATTCAACTTTTCAAACGAGGTGATTTCACCCGATTTGATCAGGCCCGGGATATGGTCCGGGCGTACATCGGCCTGAGCAATACCGGCAGTCAGAGCCAGGGCAACAGTTGCAAATACCAGATTAAGTTTTTTCATGTTGAGTCCCTTTGGGTTGATCTGTTCAAGTGGGATCAGATTAACCGGCGCAACTTAACTCACCCTTAATTTTCGCCCCTTGCAGGTTTAAAAGCCATTTTTCTCCAGCAACTGATTGACGCTTTGTGGCACCGGGCGCTGGTAATACGTGAGCAACTCGCTGGCGCGGTTGGTGAAGATGCCGTCGACACCTGCGTCCATTGCCTTTTTGAAGTCAACGGGGGCATCGAGGGTGTAAACATGTACCAGCATGCCCCGGTCATGGGCGGCGCTGTTCATCCAGGGCTGGATCAGGTCGAAGTAGCTCTGGTCACCCCCGTGGGTCAAGGCTGCCGAAGGGCCTGTACCGATGGCACCGTTGGCCTTGGCAAAGTCGAGCCACTGGATGAACTCGGCTTTGTCCTTGGGTTGCTGTTTGGCGTAGTACGCGGCTTTATCCTTTTCGCCGGAGTCGGCGAAACTGACTGAGGTGTTGGGCTTCATGCCGCCTTCACCTACCCATAACAGCAGGATCTTCGGCGTGTCGGGCATTTCTTTTTGCAGCAGCTCAAGGCTGTTTTTGTCGAAGGTTTGCAACATGACCCGGCCTTTGCCCTGGCCGACCAGTGGTTTGCCTTCCGCCTCTGCCGAGGCAACGGGCTCAAGCCAGCCGCGTTCGCTCAACTTGTTTTTCAGATCGTGTTCAAGGCCCGGGAACTGCCTGGGCTCTTTGGTTTCGATGTAGAGGCCCGGTTTGTACTGTGGATTGCCCTGGGCGATATCGATAATTTCGTCCAGGGTCAGGATCGGCAGCCCGACATAGGACGGGCGCGCGCGATCCGGATAAGCCTGGTTGAACCAACTGCCGGCATCCAGGGTTTTAAGCTCGGCCAGGGTAAAGGCGCTGGCCGGGCTGTCCTTGCGTTGCGGAAACTTTTTGGCGACGTCAGTGGTGCGCAACAGGCTGTTGTCATGCAGCGCAAACAGAACGCCGTCCTTGCTGCGTTGCAGGTCCATTTCCAGATAGTCAGCCCCCAGATCCCTGGCAAGGGTGTAGGCGGCAGCGGTTGATTCCGGAGCATCGAAGGACGCACCGCGATGGGCGATCACCGCCGGGCGCGGTATGCCATGAGCGTTGGCCAGTGCCGCCTCGGTCGCATTGGATGCGCCAGCATTCTGTACGCCACCCAAGCCCAGGAGCAGGCTCAGCAGCAGGGCGTTTTTGCCAAAAGTGTCAGGCATTGGTTGAGTTCCTTTCAATCAGAAAAACAGAGGGTGTTTTTTAGCGGTTTTTCGTGAAGATGTGCAGTATTCTTGGCCACATCAACGTCCCCGGCAGAGGGGCAGGCAATCGAACTTGCGTGTAAACCACCGTCCCGGAGCCTTTCAGGCTCATCAGTGAGGTTTACCATGCGTATCACTTCGCAACTCATCTGTCAGGCCGCCGACCTACTTAGCGGCTTTGTTGGTTTCAATCGTAAGACAGGCCAGCACATTGTCCGTTTCAGTGAAGATTCATTTGGAATGGATGTCGCCGACGACAACATCACGCCCACCAGCGAATTTGTCTGGCAGGCCGATGGTGCTGGCACCATGACTCTCAAGCGCGAGTTGATTCAGTTGTTGCTGGATCAGAATATCGATGACCGCCTGAACATCACCGAGCCCTTGAGGGTGTATATGCAGCGCCAGGATGTGCCCGAGATTTCGGCCTTGCGTCGCTGCATCAGTTGAATAGCGCTGCCCGGGCCCTGTTTCTATACCGGATCATTGCTCAGCTGTGATTCAGCAAGGGTGTCTGCTGCGCCAACACTGATTTTGTTGCGCCCTGTATTCTTTGCGATATACAGCGCTTTGTCTGCCTCGTTCAGCCACGTGCTGGCCTGGAGGAGTTCGGGGCGGCAAGTGGCAAGCCCGATACTCAGGCTAACGCACAGGCCGGGCTCGTCGGCGTGTTGATAGTTGTCAATCACGTGGCGCAGCCGTTCCATGATTTCCCGGGCCTGGTCCAGGGTGCGATTGGGCAGGATGACGCAGAATTCATCACCGCCGTAGCGGCCTGCAAGGTCTTCAGTACGCAAATTGTCCTTGAGCTCCTTGCTGAGCTGGCGCAATACACTGTCGCCGACAATATGCCCGTAGGTGTCGTTGATCTGTTTGAAGTGATCGATATCAATCAGCGCCAGAGTCGCCGGAGAATTGCGCTCCAGACTTTGCTGGAAACTGAGTTGCAGCAGGTCTTTCCATGAGCCGTGATTAAGCAGCCCGGTCAGGCTATCGGTGCGGCTGAGGGTACTGAGGGTGCGTTTATGCTCGGCCAGGGTGATTGCCAGACCATAGCTGACCATGCCTACAGCAAAAGGGTAAAGAATCAGCACGGGTACGCAGGCATAGACCTGCAGGCTGGTGGTATGGGGTGTAAACGCAAAGCCGAACAGCAGCAACGCAACCAGGGCGCCTGCCAGCTGCGCCAGCGCTCCGCGAACCAGCAGTTTTGGCCCTCCGGCAGCCACGTTGTGCATGGTCATCATCGACACGATGATCACCGTAGGCAGCGGATTGAACTCGATAGCCGCCGCCCAAAACCCTCCGCACATGGAATCAATCAAAATATTTCGACGTTCAGCCCGGTAGGGATAGGCTGCACGCGATGACAATTGATAGGCCAGGTGAGGCCATACGAACGCGTTTAGCAGCAGTAGTGGCCAAACCCATATGGATCTGTCGAGGGGGTAGAGGGCGGCCATTAGCCCGATACTGCCAAACCCTGAGCCAATCACTCGCGGCGCATAAATACGCTTGGCGAACGACAACCCTTTGCCTCTTTTATTGTCCATGTCTATCTGCGCAAGATGTGCGGGCGGAGTTTCTGGCAACTGCCGGGTACTGCATTATCGATTGTTGGCTGGTCGGTCAGCCTTGTCGAGAATACACCCCATCTGTTCCGAAAATTCTGAAACAGTTATGGGGACTAGATTAGCTTAATAAGTCGAGGGCAAGCTGCGGCGCAGAAGGATGCCAGTAGAATGTCGATCATCCTCTAACAGGCCTGTAAACAGAGTATTAATCACTTTTGACTGGAGCCTTCAAGCCATGGCACTCGACTCAAGCAGTGCAGAGGGGCCTAAGCCCGCTGAGCGTCATAAAGGTGCATTTCAAAATGCTGGCGTCAAGCCGCCTTCCAGTATCGGCAAAACCTTGGGCATTTTTTGGAGAATGATATTCCAAAAGCCTGCGAGCACTCGCCCTGCAGGTGTGATCCCGGTCAAACCGCTGACCCGTGAGCAATTGGACGAGGCTGCGGATTTCAGTGTGTACCGGTTGGGTCACTCGACTCTGCTGCTCAAGCTCAAGGGAAAGTACTGGTTGACCGACCCGGTCTATGCTGAGCGTGCATCGCCGTTCCAGTGGGCTGGCCCCAAGCGCTTCCATGCGCCGCCCATCAGCCTTGATGAGCTCCCGCCACTGGAAGCAGTGATTCTTTCCCACAATCATTACGATCACCTGGACCAAAAAACCGTATTGCAACTGGCCGCCAAAACACAGCAGTTTTTGGCGCCGCTGGGTGTGGGCGACTTGCTGGTCAAATGGGGAGTACCAGCCAGCAAGGTTCAGCAACTGGATTGGTGGCAGGGCACCCAACTTGCAGGTATCCGCTTTATCGCGACTCCTTCCCAGCACTTTTCAGGCCGCGGCCTGTTTGATCATAACCAGACGCTTTGGGCATCCTGGGTCATGATCATTGATGACGTGCGAATCTTCTTCAGTGGAGACTCAGGTTACTTCGACGGTTTCAAGCTGATCGGCGAGCAGTTTGGGCCATTTGATCTGACCCTGATGGAGACAGGTGCCTACAACACCGACTGGCCCGATGTGCATATGCAGCCCGAACACAGCCTGCAAGCGCACAACGACCTCAACGGGCGTTGGTTGTTACCTATTCACAACGGCACCTTTGATCTGGCTTTTCATGCCTGGTTCGAGCCGTTTGAGCGCATTGTGGCGTTGGCAGAGCAACGCAAAGTGCTGATTACAACGCCACAAATGGGTGAGGCTTTCAATCTGCTAACCCCTCACCGGGGCCGTGCCTGGTGGCTTGAGGTAGAAACCCCAGGGCAATAGGGCCGTATTTCACTCGATCAGAGCAAAATCTTCGCGCCCCATCGGATCTGGTGTTGTGCCGCGAACATTTCCCCCGCGACCGGGGGTAAAGCCGGGAAAGAACACCAGGCCCTGCGCCTCAAGGCTATAGGCCAGGGCCAGCCGGGTTACGTCGCGAACGGGGGCTTGTGCCTCGAAGCGTTCAATGGCCGAGACTGAAACCCCGGACTGCTCACTCAGGTACTCGCGATTCCAGCCCAGCATTTCGCGGGCCTGCGAGCAGTGCAGCGGGGTAAATTGATTGATGACGATACGTTCAAACGTACTGCGCGTGGCTGAATGAGGCATGGGTTTCTCCAGGGCTGAGTCAGTGCTTGAAAATGTACTGTGTTTTTATACAGCTATCTTGGTGCCGGAACAAACTCATTTTTTGATAAGTGCCGAGGGGCGAAATCTGTTGTCTGGCTGCATTTTTATGAGCTTTTGCGCGAAGAGCATGGGTCGAAAATTTCGATAGTGGGGTGTGTGTAATTTTTTCGCGGAAAACGGCCATGTTGCTCACGTCATCGCGGGGACACGGTTAGCAGAGCTTTCTTCGTTGAAATCAGAAAAATCCTAACTCTTTTATTTTAAATAAGCTTAAGACTGGTTCCCATATCAGGGATGTCCCAGTGCTTAGCCTGCACATTGACGCTATCAAAATATAATGCCCATAAAGTTTGCACACTTGTATCTGTTGAAGCAGTCATCACCTTCTACGAAGACACCCACGTTGTATTCAGGGTGGGAGCCTTGCGGCGAAAATCAGCAATAAGTCAGTTGCAAAAGGTATCTGGGGTTTTCTCTGTCGCTGGGTGTGTGCGGTTAATGTAAAAGAGAACTTTTAAACAGTTTTTCAGTGGTCGGATGATGACTGTTTAAACGTTTACCCTTATCTGCAAGAACGGTATAAAAAAGATGATGGAAGCCATAGGTGAGCCCACCAACAGTATCAATCAACTCCTGTATTTGCTGTATGGCGGCAAAGAAGTTTATCGGCTTGAAGCAAAATTCAGTATTTTGTCGGCGTTGCGCTACAGAAAAGATCCGGCTGACTTTACGATCACACTGATGACTGATCAGCCTGAGGCATTTGATGGCTGGCCTGTGAGCGTGTTGCCTCTGAGCGTTGAGGTGCTGGACGCCTGGCAAGGGGCAGGCGGTTATTATCACCGGCGTAAGGCTTGCGCTATCCAGGCGGGCGTTGCGCTGTCTGGCAAAACCATTTTCGTTGATACCGATACGGTTTTTTTCAAAGACCCGGCCCAATTGTTTAAACGGGTCTCTGATAGTCATTTTTTGATGGATAAGTTTGAGTTGAGTTGGGCAGATGCTTCCCGGCGCCTGGGGTTTCGTAAACTGGTTACACAGCTCGACGCTGAAAATAAAGCCCCCGCACCGTGGTTGAAGCTGTTCAATAGCGGGGTTTGCGGGATGACCAAAACCAACGGTCATATTTTTGAAGGTGTAATTAGTTTGATTGATCAATGGGCTCATCATGGAGCAACACTTCTTACGATTGAGCAAATTGCTATATCGTTTATGCTGCATGGTCGAAAAGTGATTGCGGCCAATGACTGCATTAATCATTACTTCTCGGTGAAGCACTATCACCATGCAATGTACCGGGCTTTTTTTAATAAGCAGGATGAGGGCTATCGTGAGGGTTTGCCGCAAGCATCATTTGCCGTTCCTGACCGTCTTCCCAGGGTCTCGCTGCGTCATCGTTTACAGCTGAGGTGGAAATTGAGGGGGCAATGCAGTACCTCTCGAAAAATTGCCAAACTCTATCTGCTGGGTAAGGCGGGTAGCCAATTACCCTATCTTGAGGCGTGTAAGCCTCTTTGGTGGGCTGTAGCCGTTGAGGAGCTGAGAAATCTGGAAGCTGCTGGGAAGTCTCACACGAAACTCGCCGCACTATGGCAGGCGGATTCCGGCTTTTTGAGTTTAATAAAGGGTAATTGAAAATTTCGATGCCAATAAAAAGGGCCAACATGGTTGGCCCTTTTTATTTACCCGGTGTGGCTTTAACCAACCCGGTGTATCAATCCCAGCTCAATGCACCGCCGGTTTGGTATTCGATGACCCGTGTTTCGAAGAAGTTTTTCTCTTTCTTCAAATCCATGATTTCGCTCATCCATGGGAACGGGTTAGTCGTGCCCGGGTATTCTTCTTTCAGGCCGATTTGCGACAGGCGGCGGTTGGCGATGAACTTGAGGTAGTCTTCCATCATCGCTGCGTTCATGCCCAATACGCCGCGTGGCATGGTGTCACGTGCGTATTCGATTTCCAGCTGGGTGCCTTGCAGAATCATCTGCGAAGCTTCTTCCTTCATTTCAGCGTCCCACAAGTGCGGGTTTTCGATTTTGATCTGGTTGATCACGTCGATGCCGAAGTTCAGGTGCATGGATTCGTCGCGCAGGATGTACTGGAACTGCTCGGCAACCCCGGTCATTTTGTTGCGACGACCCATCGACAGGATCTGCGTAAAGCCGCAGTAGAAGAAGATGCCTTCCAGAACGCAGTAGTAGGCGATCAGGTTGCGCAGCAGCTCTTTGTCGGTTTCGACAGTACCGGTTTCGAACTTCGGATCAGAGATCGAACGGGTGTATTTCAGGCCCCAGGTAGCTTTTTTAGCAACCGACGGGATCTCGTGGTACATGTTGAAGATCTCGCCTTCATCCATGGCCAGCGATTCGATGCAGTACTGGTAGGCGTGGGTATGGATCGCCTCTTCGAAAGCCTGGCGCAGGATGTACTGGCGGCACTCCGGGTTGGTGATCAGGCGGTATACGGCCAGTACCAGGTTGTTGGCTACCAGGGAGTCGGCAGTCGAGAAGAAGCCCAGGTTGCGCATCACGATGCGGCGCTCGTCGTCGGTCAGGCCTTCCGGGTTTTTCCAGAGGGCGATGTCGGCGGTCATGTTGACTTCTTGCGGCATCCAGTGGTTTGCGCAGCCGTCCAGGTATTTCTGCCACGCCCAGTCGTATTTGAACGGTACGAGCTGGTTCAGGTCGGCGCGGCAGTTGATCATCATTTTTTCGTCAACCGCTACACGGGCGGAAGCGCCTTCGAGTTCGGCCAGACCTTCAGCAATGTCGAGGTTGTCCAGCGCGGCTTTGGCACGAATGATCGCGGCCGAGTCGGTAGCCGTGACTGCGCGGGCTTCCTGGGCAGCTACGCCGCCAGCGGCGTCGAGGCGGTCCATGTTGGCTTCGGTTGCGTGGCCTGCGTTGGCGCCTTTAACAGCGACTTCGCCTTCGTCTTCTTTGTCGAATTCGTCCCAGCTCAGCATGACGTGTCGTCTCCTGCGTGAGGGCCTGATAGCTGCGTGAAAACACTTATGGTTTGGTTTTTACGCGGCCATAGGCCACTTGGATCTAAGAAATGTTGCTTGCAGTAGCGTTGTGCTCACGCAAAAACATGAATGTGTACGTTGGCTTGTACCGCTGTCGTTCAGGGAAGGAGGTCGTGCCTGCACTTGCCCTGGGCCTTGAGGCCGTAGCAGCGTGGTTTTTTAGCCCGCGAAGGGGATATGCCAAGCCTTTTTGATGGCCGCAGTATAAGGCTTTTGCACAAGGTATTTCAGCCAGTTTTTTTGCTGGAGATGCGACGAAACGCCCTAAATTTGTCCAGGGCTTAAGCAAGGCTGCGGCTGGGCGAGGGTTTGCCGGGGCAGAAGTTTTTTTGTCATGGGTCTGGGCGACCAAATGACCTGTGGCATGAGCGGGAGGGAAGGGAGATTTGTTGCAAGGCAGACCACGCCCGGCAGCTACCGGGCGTCAGGTCGAAGCGGTGTTAGCTGAGACGATGGCCGTTGGTACGGTCATAGCCGTCTTCAGCAAAGCTGGCCGAGCGGGTGCTGTCATAGCCGTCTTCGGCAAAGCTGGCCGAGCGGGTGCTGTCATAGCCGTCTTCGGCAAAATTGGCCGAGCGGGTGCTGTTGTAGCCATCTTCAGTAAAAGTGGCGGCGTGGGTACGGTCATAACCGTCAGCGGCAAAAGCTGAACTGGCCAGAACAGACAAACTGAAAGCCACTATCAAAGAACGTTTCATTAGATAATTCCCGGGCGATACATGCGCGGCGGGCAACGTTTCAAAGTTATATAAGCCAGGTTGAAAGTTGCAATTAAACACCGCGTTGGTTCGCGTGAATAAGTGAGTTGATTAACGCTGGAATAAATCGCAGGTTATTAATCAGCCGTTGGAGCAGCCGTTGCCCATGACACGGTATTCAAGAGTGTGCTGCTTGCCCTGCGAGTCTTCGTAGACCATCTGGGCCGGCACAACTTCGCAAACGCTGGGGATTTCGCTCATGGAAATCACTTTGGCGATGTCCAGTTCGGATGAGTAGGAATACTGTTCGACGGCAGGTTGCGGGTGCGCAGCTTGTGTGTTCACTTCCTCAGCCATGGCGGTCAGACACACACTGCTCAGGGCCAGAACTAACAACGCTTTCATTTCAGAGTTACCTGTTTTAGGTCGAGTGGGGTCACACAGCCCTTGTGAGGCTGTGCGTGAAACTGAGTATTGAAGAGCGACTTAACTTGCCTTCGTGGGGGCTGTAACTTGGGTTAATCGCGGTGCCTTGGTTGGCGAGATGAATTTTAGGCCTGTGCCGTGCGGGCATATAGAGGGAGTTTTGATAAAGACTGTTGACAGTTTCTGCAACAATCGTCGAAAACAGAGCTCATTTCTGACGTTTACAAGGCGCGTGACGAGCAGGAAATCGCTGTAAGTACTGTGCTTGAGCCTTGCGCAGAAAAACCATGACTTTTCTGCGTGTTTCTTACTACCAACGTCGAATGGATCTCACGGCCTGGCCCGGCTAAAACAGGGTCATAAAACAACAACTACAAGCATTGAGGTATGAAACATGAGTGCCGCTTCCCTGTATCCCGTACGCCCTGAAGTCGCTGCCAATACGCTGACTGACGAGGCGACCTACAAGGCGATGTACCAGCAGTCCGTCGTCAACCCGGATGGCTTCTGGCGCGAACAAGCAAAGCGCCTCGACTGGATCAAGCCTTTTACCACCGTCAAACAGACCTCTTTCGACGATCATCATGTCGATATCAAATGGTTCGCGGACGGCACTCTCAACGTTTCCTACAACTGCCTGGACCGTCACCTTGCCGAGCGCGGCGATCAAGTGGCCATCATTTGGGAAGGGGATGATCCTTCCGAGCAGCGCAACATTACCTACCGTGAGCTGCACGAAGAGGTGTGCAAGCTGGCCAACGCCTTGCGCGGTCAGGATGTGCACCGGGGTGACGTAGTCACCATCTATATGCCGATGGTGCCTGAGGCTGTGGTCGCCATGCTGGCGTGTACCCGGATCGGTGCAATCCACTCGGTTGTATTTGGTGGGTTCTCGCCAGAGGCGCTGGCCGGCCGGATCATCGACTGCAAATCCAAGGTAGTGATCACCGCTGACGAAGGCCTGCGTGGCGGCAAGCGTACCGCGCTCAAGGCCAATGTCGATGTGGCACTGACCAACCCGGATACCTCCAGCGTTCAGAAGATCATCGTGTTCAAGCGTACCGGCGGGGACATCGCCTGGTACAAGCATCGTGATATCTGGTACCACGACCTGATGGCCGTGGCCTCGACTCACTGCGCCCCGAAAGAAATGGGCGCAGAAGAAGCCTTGTTTATCCTTTATACCTCCGGCTCTACCGGCAAGCCCAAAGGTGTGCAGCACACCACGGGTGGCTATCTGCTCTATGCGGCGTTGACCCACGAACGCGTGTTCGACTACCGCCCGGGCGAGGTGTACTGGTGCACGGCGGACGTCGGCTGGGTGACCGGTCACACGTATATCGTCTACGGGCCATTGGCCAACGGCGCAACCACCGTGCTGTTCGAAGGTGTGCCGAACTACCCGGACATTACCCGCGTTTCGAAAATTGTCGACAAGCACAAGGTCAATATTCTCTACACCGCGCCTACAGCCATTCGCGCGATGATGGCCGAAGGTCAGGCGGCGGTTAAGGATGCCGATGGCTCCAGCTTGCGCTTGCTGGGTTCGGTGGGTGAGCCGATCAACCCTGAGGCCTGGAACTGGTACTACACTACGGTCGGCAAAGAGCGTTGCCCGATTGTGGATACCTGGTGGCAGACCGAAACCGGCGCTTGCATGATGAGCCCGCTGCCTGGGGCGCATGCACTCAAGCCAGGCTCTGCAGCGCGTCCGTTCTTTGGTGTGGTGCCGGGGCTGGTGGATAACCTTGGCAACCTTATAGAAGGGGCCGCTGAAGGTAACCTGGTGATTCTGGACTCCTGGCCTGGACAGGCGCGCACCTTGTATGGCGATCACGACCGGTTCGTCGATACCTACTTCAAGACCTTCCGTGGCATGTACTTCACCGGCGACGGCGCGCGTCGTGACGAAGACGGTTACTACTGGATCACCGGTCGTGTAGATGACGTGCTCAACGTGTCCGGCCACCGGATGGGGACTGCTGAAATCGAAAGCGCAATGGTGGCCCACCCTAAAGTGGCAGAGGCTGCAGTGGTTGGCGTGCCCCATGACATCAAAGGGCAGGGGATTTATGTCTATGTCACCCTCAATGGTGGCGAAGAGCCAAGTGAGGCGTTGCGCCTTGAATTGAAAAACTGGGTGCGCAAAGAGATCGGTCCGATCGCTTCGCCGGATGTCATCCAGTGGGCGCCCGGCCTGCCGAAAACCCGTTCGGGCAAAATCATGCGTCGTATCCTTCGCAAGATAGCTACCGGCGAATACGACGGTCTGGGTGATATTTCTACTCTGGCTGACCCGGGTGTGGTGCAGCACTTGATCGATACCCATAAAGGCATGAAGGTCGCCTAACACGGCCTGAAGGTCACCAAGCCCCGTCCGGCATAACCTGGCGGGGCTTTTTATTGGGCAACTGCAGATCCTGTGGGAGCCGACTATGTGTTACCGCAGATGTAACCGGTTGCCCGTTAGCGGGGCCTTCTGATACTCAAAGCACCGTTTTAGAGCCCTTTTCGGCTCCTGAATAAATAAGATGAAACGCTGCACTTGCCGGAATAGAAGGCTTTGCGAATAATAGGCCCGCTATTTGCAACTCACATAGGTTCTATGTCTTTTGCTCTTGCATAAACATGAAGAGCTGTCAATGCCTGGAGTCGCTTTTTTCGGTGCATCTGTAACTAGTTGTCGCATTGAAGAAATAACGGCTTGAAGCCTGTCGTTAGAATGCCGATCACCCGCTCGTCGTTGTTGTGCTGGTCACAGTGCAACGCCAGTAGGACGTGGCGCCGCATTCCCGGTTTAACCTCCGCATATTGGGCTCAGGCTCACTCTGCTTTTATTGCCTTTACCGATGGAGTCCTAAGATGAAGAAACTCGTGCTTCTTGGCGCCCTGGCACTGTCCGTGCTGTCCCTGCAGGCTTTTGCTGCTGACAAACCTCTGAAAATTGGTATTGAAGCGGCTTACCCTCCGTTCGCTTCCAAAGCCCCGGATGGCAGTATCGTGGGTTTTGACTACGACATCGGTAATGCACTGTGCGAGCAGATGCAGGTCAAGTGCGTGTGGGTCGAGCAAGAATTCGATGGCCTGATCCCGGCACTTAAAGTGCGCAAAATCGACGCAATCCTGTCCTCGATGTCCATCACCGAAGACCGCAAGAAGTCCGTTGATTTCACCAACAAGTACTACCTGACGCCAGCGCGCCTGGTGATGAAGGAAGGTACTGTGGTCAGCGACAGCCTTGATGAACTCAAAGGCAAGAAAATCGGCGTACAGCGCGGCTCGATTCACGACCGTTTCGCCAAGGAAGTTCTGGCGCCTAAAGGTGCCGTTGTCGTTCCTTACGGCTCGCAGAACGAAATCTACCTGGACGTGGAAGCGGGTCGTCTCGACGGCACCGTTGCAGACGCCACCCTGCTGGAAGACGGTTTCCTGAAGACCCCGGCTGGCAAAGGCTACGCATTCGCAGGCCCGGCATTCACCGACGTCAAGTACTTTGGTGATGGCGTGGGTATCGCCGTACGCAAGGGCGACGCCCTGAAAGACAAGATCAACGCTGCTATCACGGCTCTGCGTGAAAACGGCAAGTACAAGCAAATCCAGGACAAGTACTTCAACTTCGATATTTACGGTCAGTAATACATCGCAGCAGTACGTCCGAAATGGCGCAAGCGACAGAATCTCTGAAGTTTGCGCCATTTTTTATTCCCCCATTTTCGAGCTATTTTTTAGAGGGCCGGAATCATGTTGAAAGGCTACGGGGCTGTCATCCTCGATGGCGCTTGGCTGACGCTTCAGCTCGCCTTGTCGTCCATGGCCCTGGCCATTGTTCTAGGTCTGATCGGTGTTTCGTTGCGCTTGTCGCCGGTACGTTGGCTGGCTTGGATGGGCGATCTGTATTCAACGGTAATCCGCGGGATTCCCGACCTTGTGCTGATTTTGCTGATTTTCTACGGCGGTCAGGACCTGCTCAATCGCGTTGCGCCGATGCTGGGCTACGACGATTACATTGACTTGAATCCGTTGGCGGCCGGTATCGGCACCCTGGGCTTCATTTTTGGTGCCTACCTGTCCGAGACCTTTCGTGGGGCCTTCATGGCCATTCCCAAGGGGCAGGCTGAAGCCGGCATGGCTTATGGCATGAGCCCGTTTCAGGTGTTTTTCCGGGTATTGGTGCCACAGATGATTCGCCTGGCGATCCCTGGCTTTACCAATAACTGGCTGGTGTTGACCAAGGCGACTGCACTGATTTCGGTGGTGGGCCTGCAAGACATGATGTTCAAGGCCAAGCAGGCGGCTGATGCCACCCGCGAGCCGTTCACCTTCTTCCTGGCCGTTGCGGCGATGTACCTGGTACTGACCAGTGTTTCGCTGCTGGCATTGCGACAACTTGAGAAGCGCTACTCGGTAGGCGTAAGGGCGGCTGATCTATGATCTTTGACTACAACGTCATCTGGGCCAGCATGCCGCTGTACTTGAGCGGCATGCTGGAAACCGTGAAACTGCTGGGTATTTCGCTGTTTTTCGGCCTGCTGGCAGCCGTGCCGCTGGGGTTGATGCGGGTCTCCAAGCAGGCCTGGGTCAACTTTCCGGCCTGGCTGTTCACCTACGTGATTCGCGGCACGCCGATGCTGGTGCAGCTGTTCTTGATCTACTACGGGCTGGCCCAGTTCGAAGTGATTCGTGACAGC
The DNA here is from genome assembly GCF_012985715.1 of Pseudomonas sp. WS 5051. Lineage (NCBI taxonomy): Bacteria > Pseudomonadati > Pseudomonadota > Gammaproteobacteria > Pseudomonadales > Pseudomonadaceae > Pseudomonas > Pseudomonas sp. WS 5051. Next base: position 42,809 of record NZ_JAAQWV010000010.1, on the reverse strand, counting down.
TTTATGTGGCCGCTGTTGTCCAGTGCCACCTTCTGTGCCTGCCTGGCGTTTGCCATCAATACCAGTGCCTATACCGCCGAAATCATAGCCGGCAGCCTGCGGGCCACGCCCAATGGTGAGATTGAAGCGGCCAAGGCAATGGGCATGTCCCGCTCCAAGATGTATCGCCGCATTTTGCTGCCGTCGGCCATGCGCCGGGCTCTGCCGCAATACAGCAATGAAGTGATCATGATGTTGCAGACCACCAGTCTGGCCTCCATCGTGACCCTGATCGACATTACGGGCGCTGCGCGTACCGTCAATGCCCAGTACTACCTGCCGTTTGAGGCCTACATCACGGCCGGTGCTTTCTACCTGTGCCTGACCTTCATTCTGGTGCGCCTGTTCAAACTGGCCGAGCGCCGCTGGCTGGGCTATATGGCCCCGCGCAAGGCCTGAGTCATGGAGCGTATCGATCACCTGCTGCCCTGGAGCAGCCTGGGTTCCGAGCGTCACTTGACGGTGTTCCGTTTCGGTGAAGGTGAGCGCAAAGCCTATATCCAGGCCAGCCTGCATGCAGACGAACTGCCGGGCATGCGTTGTGCCTGGGAACTGAAAAAGCGCCTGAGCGAACTTGAAGCCCGGGGTGCTTTGAATGGCGTGATCGAACTGGTGCCCGTGGCCAACCCCCTGGGGCTCGGCCAGTTGCTGCAAGGCAGTCATCAGGGACGTTTCGAGTTTGGCAGCGGCAAAAACTTCAACCGCGATTTCGTCGAGTTGAGTGAGCCGGTAGCGCAGAGGCTGGCAGGTCGCCTGGGGGATGATCCTCACGCCAACACCCGACTGATCCGTCAGACAATGCTTGATATATTGTCCGAGTTGCCAGATCCGGTCAGTCAGTTGCAAGGTATGCAGCGTGTTTTGTTGAGTCATGCCTGTGATGCAGACATTGTCCTGGATCTGCACTGCGAGACCGATGCCGCACTGCATCTGTACGCCTTGCCCCAGCATTGGCCGCAGTGGCGTTCGCTGGCTGCGCATCTGGGTGTGCGGGTTGGGCTGTTGGCTGAAGACTCGGGTGGCAGCTCCTTCGATGAAGCCTGCTCAGTGCCCTGGCTGCGTTTGCAGCGCCAGTTTGCCGATGCGCAGATCCCTTTGGCCTGCATGTCGACCACCCTGGAGCTGGGCGGGCAGGCGGACACCGGCCGCCCGCAGGCCGAGGCTTATGCCGAGGGCATTCTGGCGTTTCTGGCCGAACAGGGCCTGATCACAGGTGACTGGCCTGCAGCGCAGCATGAGGCATGTGAAGGCATGCCATTTGAAGGCACTGAGTTGTTGTTTGCACCGCACCCCGGTGTGGTGAGTTTTTTACGTCCGGTGGGCGCCTGGGTTGAGCCCGGCGAGCCGCTGTTTGAAGTGATTGATCCTTTATCTGACCGGGTCAGTACGGTATGCGCGGGCACCGCCGGTGTGTTATTTGCCGTTGAGCGACTGCGCTATGCCCAACCCGGTTTCTGGCTGGCTAAAGTGGCGGGGCGCAAGCCTTTGCGTCACGGGCGCTTGCTCAACGACTGACTGTTTTTGTGAGAACCGACAGCATGTACAAACTTGAAGTCCAAGACCTGCATAAACGCTATGGCAGTCATGAAGTGCTCAAAGGCGTTTCGCTGGCCGCCAAGGCAGGTGATGTGATCAGCATCATCGGTTCCAGTGGCTCCGGCAAAAGTACCTTTTTGCGTTGCATCAACCTGCTCGAGCAACCCCATGCAGGCAAGATCCTGCTCAATGGTGAAGAGCTCAAGCTGATTGCCAACAAGGACGGCGCGCTCAAGGCCGCCGATCCCAAGCAGTTGCAGCGCATGCGCTCGCGCCTGTCGATGGTGTTCCAGCATTTCAACCTGTGGTCGCACATGACCGCGCTGGAAAACATCATGGAAGCGCCGGTGCATGTACTGGGCATGTCCAAGGCCGAAGCCCGTGACAAGGCTGAGCATTACCTGCAGAAAGTAGGCGTGTCGCACCGCAAGGATGCTTACCCGGGGCATATGTCCGGTGGCGAGCAGCAGCGTGTGGCAATTGCCCGTGCGCTGGCGATGGAGCCTGAGGTCATGCTGTTTGACGAGCCGACCTCGGCCCTTGACCCTGAGCTGGTGGGTGATGTGCTCAAGGTGATGCAGGATCTGGCCCAGGAAGGCCGCACCATGGTGGTGGTGACCCACGAAATGGGTTTTGCCCGTGAAGTGTCGAACCAGTTGGTGTTTCTGCATAAAGGTATTGTCGAAGAAAGCGGTGACCCGCGTGAAGTGCTGGTTAACCCGCAGTGCGAGCGGTTGCAGCAGTTTCTGTCGGGCAGCTTGAAATAACTGCAATTTTAAGACTGCCGCTGTGCACCAAAATAGGTCATGCTCCGCATCCTGCGTAGCTGGCCCAGGCTGGGTGCACAGGTTTTATTCCCGTTTTCGTTCCGGATAGCACGCCATGACCGCCCATCGAATTGGTTTCCTCATTTGGCCCAGCACCAAAGCCTTGACTCTGGCGCTGGCCGAGGAAGCGTTGCGTGTTGCCCAGCGCGTGCATCCTGAAGTCGTCTACGAGTTGTTGTTCTTGCAGGCCGAGGCACCGCTTGAAGGAGCCTGGCAATTGCCGGGTGAGCCCTGGAACGGCAAGCTTGAAGGTTGCCAAAAGCTGTTTTTGCTGGCGGATGAGCCGCCTGCCGCCCTGACCTCGGCCCTGAGCAGTGCGCTCAAGCAACTGGTGCGGGCAGGGTGCGTGATTGGCGGGCTGTCGGCGGGTGTCTACCCGCTGGCGCAATTGGGTTTGCTGGATGGCTACCGTGCGGCCGTGCACTGGCGCTGGCAGGACGATTTCGCCGAGCGCTTCCCCAAAGTAATCGCCACCAGTCATTTGTTCGACTGGGATCGTGATCGCCTGAGCGCTTGCGGCGGGCTGTCGGTACTCGATTTGTTGCTGGCGGTGCTGGCTCGCGATCATGGTGCCGAACTGGCCGGTGCGGTGTCCGAGGAGCTGGTGGTCGAGCGCATCCGTGAAGGCGGTGAGCGTCAGCGTATCCCGCTGCAGAACCGTCTTGGCTCCAGCCATCCCAAGCTGACCCAGGCTGTGTTGCTGATGGAGGCCAATATTGAAGAGCCCCTGACCACCGACGAAATCGCCCAGCATGTGTGCGTTTCCCGTCGTCAGTTGGAGCGTATCTTCAAGCAGTACCTCAATCGCGTGCCGAGTCAGTACTACCTCGAACTGCGCCTGAATAAAGCCCGGCAGATGTTGATGCAAACCAGCAAGTCGATCATCCAGATCGGCTTGTCCTGCGGTTTCTCGTCGGGGCCGCATTTCTCCAGCGCCTATCGCAACTTCTTTGGTGCGACTCCCCGTGAAGATCGCAATCAGCGCCGTAGCAGCAGCCCTTTCGAGTTGTCTTCGGCCCCGGCCGAGCGCGGCTGAGGTCAGGTCAGCCTGGCTTTGGTCAGAGCCTGACGGGTCAACTGCCGGCTGAGCTCTTTGCGTTCATCGGCGATCTGGCTGTAGATCCGGTAGTAGAACCTGTCATTCATGGGCTCGGAGGTGAATACCTGAGGCTCAGGCACTGCCAGTTTTAGGGCGAGTTCCTGCAGCTCGACACGCTGCCCTGCATGGCGCTGCTCCAGGCGCGTATCCGAGCGAACCCAATTATCCTGCAGCTCCCTGAGCTGCTCGAGCCACTCGGCCTTCTGTTCGAAGAGGCTGGCGTTGGCGTCCAGTTCCGAGGCGTAAGTTTTGTTCAGGTAGGTCTCCCAGAAGGGCACATCAAGGATCTGATTGACCAGCCCGTCACCGGCTTCGCCCTCATGAATCAGGCGATAGGCCCTGACAAACTCCGTATCGCCCACCTGGGCAGTCATCCTGTAGACCATGTAGTTAGGTACCCAGGGCAGTTCGAGGCTTGTGCTCAGCCGGGTCTGGTAGCCGGTGTGGACTTCGACTTCGTCGACCGTTCCGGGCGCACCATCGATCACTTCGCTGGTAAACCTCAAGCCCTGGCCGCCCTCACTCACAGGCCTGACGCGTTGCGCCACATCAGCCCGGGCAATGTCACCGATCTTGGCCAGCCGGGCCTTGCCGCGTGCCAGCGTTATCAGGTTTTTTTCCAGTTCCAGCGGTGTGCTTCGGGCGTTATAGAACTCATGGGCCATGGTTTCCAGGCCCATGGCATTGAATATCTGGGCGCCGGCGTCGGCGCAATTGGTGGGCGAACTGGCCATGGTGAACAGTAGCTCGCGCATGCGGGTGTCGTTACTGGCAGCATCGATCAAGCGCCAGACTTTCTGCGTCAAATCTCCCAGGCCTTCCTGATAGGCAATTTGGTCAGAGGGTGTTTCAAATACGTCCGGGGGGATTTCCATTCGGGCGATGACTTCAAAAAATCCCTGTGAGCCATGCTCGTGCTCTAGAGTCTCCCAGAGTTCCTGCATGGATACCTGTGACCCGGGGGGGCCGAACAACCAGAATGAGCTTTGCTCTGACCCTCGTGGCGGATAAGTGCGATGAGGGTCTAGGCCAAGGGCGCGGCGATACTGAGTGACACGGTCCTGACTCTCCAGGTCGAGCTTCTGGCGTTCAAGGCGGGCATTGGCAATCAACCAGGATTCGGCCGATTGATCGGGGTAGTCGGGCACGGTATGGATCTCATTGCCCAGCAGGTTCAATTTGAAAGCCTTCGGTCGTGGCTGGTCGAACAACCCCGGGGGCCATTGAGTGATGCGGGTGTTCTCCAGTACGAGTGTCCTGAGTTCGGGCATATGCCCCACGGCCAAAGGGCTGCCAAGAGGGTTGTGACCCAGATCAAGGTGTTGAAGACGGGTAAGGTGCTTGAGCTGACTCTGCATCCCGGCGTTCAGGGTCAGGCGGTTATGGGCAAGGTGCAGCGACCTGAGGTGCGGCAGTGTATCGAGTGTCTCGGGCAGGGTTTCAAGGTCGTTGGCGTTGAGCGAAAGTACCTTCAGATTGGGAAAGTAGGTCAGGAAGTCGCCCTGGTTTGGGGAAAAGCTGCAATCGTCGAGCCTCAGCAGGCCTACATGGCTCAGGGGGCGGCTTAAAACCAGGCTGTCGGTGCCGGCATGGCCGAATAGGGTGCTGCTGAAGTCCAGTTCGGCCACTATGGCAGCCTGTCCTGTTTTGTTGATATGGACCTTGTCGGCCGATAGCCAGGAGTTCTTTATTCTGGAGCCTATCAGGCGCCTTAAACCATGAAGGTTGGGTGGCAATGCGTTGTCGGTGGTGACGCCGATCGCAGCGCTGATCCAGTTGTCCAGTGTCTCGAAAAGCTGGTCTTTTTCCTCCTCGGTGGCGCGCAGGTGTTCAAGGGCCTGCTCGCTGTCGATTCGCGCCGTGATCAACGCTATCTCGTCGCTATTTCGATAGGGGTAGAGGGCCTTGACCCGTTCCTGCAAGGGATTGGCTGCAGGCGTGGTATTGACCCGGCTGCTGGCGGCGCCGCGCAACAGGGTTTCGCTTTCGGTTGCCACGCAAGCTGCCGGGGATGGCAGATCAAGTGCCGTTCGGATTTCACCGGGGGCGCTGTACTTATCTGCCAGCCATTGTTTGAAGTTCTGGCCAATGGCGAACCTGGATTTCAGGTGCTCGCTGTTGCGTTCGGGGAGCGCCTTCATCAGCGCACCGTGAAAGCGCGAGGCTGGATGCAGCAGGGCATGCTCGCCATCGTAGGTCTCATAGGCGTCCGGACCTTTACGAACCAGTATTCGGGTGTGCCTGGCGTCCTTGGGGGCATGGCTGCAGCGCAAGGTGCCGTCAACGACCAGATCGCGCACCTCGAGATGAAGGTCGTGGATCGCATCGGTGTAGGTTTTCAGGATGTTTATGGCCAGTTTTTCGCCGTCTGGAGTCAGCAGGTCATCTTCAAGCAGTCCCTCCTGGGCGTGAGCTATGCGGGTTTGGTGTTCCAGCTCGGTGGCCAGATTTTTTACCCTCAGGGGGATTCTGCCATTCTCGAGGAGGGTGGTTTTCTCGAGCGTGCTGGTGGTCTCAAGCAGCGCTTGGGTGACAGGGGCGGGCAGGTGCGCAAAGGTGCTTTCTATCAATCGCGCTGCCGGGTTTTTTGTCTGGCGCTCCCTGGCGTACTGATGGTCGAAGATGTCTTCCCGTCGTTGCCGGGCGTAGTCGGACACCTTGGCCTGCAGGGTGTTGACGGCTTCTGTCTTTGTTGCGCGCGGGCCCAGCAGGGCATCGAGTTGAGGCGTGTTGAAGTTGTCGACAATCAGGGGCCACAGTTTGCCGTTCTTGATGTCCTGCTGAGAAATCCTGAGAGAGTCCTCGGGGAGTGCCTCGGGGGCACCGTAGACATGGGCCATGCCACTGAGGGTTTCATCGACAAAGACATTCAGGGCTTTGTCTGGCGGCCAGCCGGGTAATTCGGTGGGCAGGCTTTCCAGCCAGTTCCCCTTGGTTGAAAGGGCTCGCCCTTGGCGAATACGGGTGATGTCCTCGATATTTTGTTTTTGGATCCTCAGTCGTGCCATACAGTCTTTGAGCAGAGGCGGAGTCGGTTCGTTATGCAGGTGAACCCTTCGCAACACGCCTTCATCGGTGCCGCTGATAATTCGCAGCTTTTCCAGCTCGGCATCGCTGAAGCCCTCGGCGACAGGGCCGAGCCGACGCATAAGGATCGAGCCTTGCCAGGTTTGCGGGCGCTCACCCTCCATCAGCCAGGCGCCTTCACCGTTGTGCTGCATCCGGGGGCCGTAGGCGTGGGGCCGTGTCGGGTGACGCAAGGTATAAGGGCCGGCGCTTTCGGTCTTGTCCAGTACCAGCGTGTGTCGGGCTTGCTGCCCGGAACTGAGGGTCAGCAGTGTTTTGTCCTGGTGGTACTGCAGGCCCAGTTCGTCGGACGCGAGGTGTTCGGGCAGTGCCAGGTCGTGGTGGTAGGCGCTGATGTCAGGGTTCCACAATCGAGTGGCGCCATCGTTGCAGGTGACAGGTTTCATGCCTTGTACAAAGGCGGATGGCTTGGGCAGCAAGCCTCCCAGCACTTTTGTGCCCGCCGCAAAAAAACCTGCCTGGATACCGCTCTCCAGCACCCCGAACAGGTGTTCGAATGCTTCAGTGGTCTTGCCTTGCACCCAGTCGTGGATACCCTCATAGGTGTCGTCCAGCAGTTGCCAGGCCATTTGCAGCAGCATCAGTTCGCCGACGACAGGTACAAAAGGCGCGATGACAAAGGCTGCGGCATTCAGCAGTGCCATGCCAATGCCTTTCAGGCGTTCAAGGCGTGCCTCACGGGTTTTGCGGTCTTCGGCATCGGTCGACACGGCGAGGCTTTTGGCATCGTTGAAAATTTTTGCCAGTTGCCTGCTGTAAAGAGTTTCCCAGAGGTCATCAGTTATCGGCACCAACAGGTATTCAATCGCGGGTTTTTCGATCGGTATCAGGGTTTGCGCAACCAGTGCGTCTGGTAGCGTTGCGCCCGGTGCGATGGGGGTGTCGGGGATGACCTGCCAGTAGGTTCTTTTAAGACCCTCCAGAAAAGCCCCCAATCGGTCGTGGGCGACGAAGCGGCTGAAGAAATGCTGGTAGGAAGTGCTTTTCAGGCGTTCGGTCAGATGCGCCATGCACTCGCCGATCGATGAGTATTCCTTGACCGGATGCAGGGGGTCGTGGGGTATGTACGCAACTACCGATCGTTGATGTACCGGCATGAAGATCAGCGGGCTTTCGATGTCGAGGGAGAGCACTGTCAGGCGATAGGTCAGCCAACGGTTGTCCAGGCCTATGAGAAAGGCATCCAGTGACTCATACAGGGGCAGGCCGATCTGTCTGGTCATCACGGCGTAGGTCAGATCGGCCTTCAGGTCGGCGCGTTGACTGTCCAGTATTTTGTTTTTCAGCCTTAACTGCCTGCCATGATCGTCAAGACCCAGATGGCGCGTGAGATGGTCCTTGTAGCGGGCGCCCAGATTCAGTGTTCGGCACAAGGCCGTGAACGCCTGCACGGGCATGTGCTCGGTGATGTGATTGAGCTGCTTGAAATGCCCCTGGGCATCGGGGCGGCTGATATACCCCGAGCCTGAGAGGTAGGCATAGGGCAGGGTTTCATGCAGTTCAAAGTTGTGCAGGGCCGCGTCTAGCAGGGACACGCGCCAGGTCGTGGTACCGCTTTCGCGCAGGCCGATGACAGGCAGGTAGTTCGGGATATACAGATTGATAAAGGTGTTGTGTACATCCAGGTCCAGCTGATATTGGCGTTTAATAAGGTTGTTCAGCAAGGGCGCCGCAAACCCGTGAACATCTACGACCCTTGCCAGGTCTTTTTCAACATCGTTGCGGGCGGCCCATCGCGCTGCAAACGTTTTGCGCAAGGTGTCGCCCTGAGCGGGCGTGAGGGTCCTCAAGGTTGGGTGAAGGCTGGGGGGCGTCCCTTTCAATGCGTTCAGGGTCGGTCGGCCCAGGGACGTGGCCCAGGGCGGCATGGCCTCGGCAATGGTCGTGAAGTGGGGGATGGTCTGGAGTCGGTTCGCCGCTGTTAACCCTTTTTCAGGGGGCGGTTTCAGGGGCGCAAGAGGTGTTGGATCGGGCATGTCCGGTACTCGAATGTCCTGATGGAGTACCTTCAAGATCCGCCAGTACGAGCCCGTTAAAAAGCGCAAATATTTGCTGGCTGGCGGAGGCTTTGCATCAACAATCAGCGATCAATCCATACATATTTAGCACCCATACGTACAGATCCGGCGGTGATCGGCAAAAACTCGCGTTTTCCGGGCAAATCAGCGCGCCAGAGTGCTGCCGCAAAGACGCCCCAGCGTTTAAACTGCGCCTTTGTGACGGAATATGTCGCATTGTCGTAATGCCTTTGTAAATCGTGGTTTGGCGCTATAAGAAGTTGTCGCTTGGCGACAAGGCGTGCTCCCGATGTGTCCCTACAATCCCCCCATCGCTCGCCAGTTTAGGCAGGCGTTCCTCTTCAGGAGACTCCGATGTCCGTTGAGCAAGCCCCGGTGCAACGCGCCGATTTCGACCAGGTCATGGTTCCCAACTACGCGCCTGCAGCCTTTATTCCTGTGCGTGGTGCCGGTTCCCGAGTATGGGATCAGGCCGGTCGGGAGCTGATCGACTTCGCGGGCGGCATTGCCGTTAACGTTCTTGGCCATGCGCATCCGGCATTGGTCGGTGCCTTGACTGAGCAGGCGAATACTCTTTGGCATGTGTCCAACGTGTTCACCAACGAGCCGGCGTTGCGCCTGGCGAAAAAACTGGTGGACTCGACCTTTGCCGAGCGTGTGTTCTTCTGCAACTCGGGCGCTGAAGCCAACGAAGCCGCTTTCAAGCTGGCCCGTCGTGTCGCCCATGACCGTTTCGGCAGCGAGAAGTACGAAATCATCGCTGCGCTCAACAGCTTTCACGGCCGCACGCTGTTCACCGTGAACGTGGGCGGGCAGTCGAAGTACTCCGACGGTTTTGGTCCGAAAATCACCGGCATTACCCATGTTCCGTTCAACGACCTTGACGCGCTGAAAGCGGCGATTTCGGACAAGACCTGCGCAGTGGTGCTGGAGCCGATCCAGGGCGAAGGCGGCGTGCTGCCGGCCGAGCAGGCTTACCTGCAAGGCGCCCGCGAACTGTGCGACCAGCACAATGCGTTGCTGGTGTTTGACGAAGTTCAAACCGGCATGGGTCGTACCGGCGAGCTGTTTGCCTACATGCATTACGGCGTGACCCCGGATATTTTGACCAGCGCCAAGAGCCTGGGCGGCGGTTTCCCGATCGCAGCCATGCTGACCACCGAAGCGCTGGCCAAGCATCTGGTTGTCGGCACCCACGGCACCACCTACGGCGGTAACCCGCTGGCGTGTGCAGTCGGCAATGCGGTAATCGATGTGATCAACACGCCAGAGGTACTGCAAGGCGTCAAGGCCAGGCATGACCTGTTCAAGACCCGCCTTGAGCAAATCGGCCAGCAATACGGCCTGTTCACTCAAGTGCGTGGCATGGGCCTGCTGCTGGGTTGTGTGCTGAACGATGCCTGGAAGGGCCGCGCCAAGGACATCTTCAATGCCGCTGAAAAAGAAAACCTGATGATTCTGCAGGCCGGCCCCGACGTGGTTCGATTCGCACCAAGTCTGGTGGTCGAGGAGGCCGATATCGAAGAAGGTCTGAACCGCTTCGAACGTGCCGTAAAGAATCTGACGCAAGCCTGAGTGTGACCTCGACGCCCGGCTTGCCGGGCGTCGAACCGAATTTAATGTGCCGGGCCAGGCTCAATGCACAGGGCTTTCAATGTGGGAGCGGGCTTGCTCGCGATACAGGCAGCGCGGTGTGTCAGTCACGCCGCAGTGACGTCATCGCGAGCAAGCCCGCTCCCACAGTTGAAATCCCGGGTGTACTCGACTGTTCGGCCTATACCCCTCTATGTAATTCAAGGATTAAGGAGTGACACCATGCTGGTGATGCGCCCTGCGCAAATGGCTGATCTGGGCGAGGTACAGCGTCTGGCTGCGGACAGCCCGATTGGTGTCACTTCATTGCCGGACGATATCGAACGCCTGCGCGACAAGATCGCCGCGTCTGAAACCTCGTTCGCTGCCGAAGTGAGCTTCAATGGCGAAGAAAGCTATTTTTTCGTCCTTGAAGACACCGCTGCCGGCAAGTTGGTGGGGTGCTCGGCGATCGTGGCCTCGGCCGGTTATTCGGAGCCGTTTTACAGCTTCCGTAACGAGACGTTCGTGCACGCCTCCCGCGAACTTAAGATTCACAACAAGATTCACGTCCTGTCGCAGTGCCATGATCTGACCGGTAACAGCCTGCTGACCAGTTTTTATGTGGTCCCGGAACTGGTGGGGTCGGCCTGGTCCGAACTCAACTCCCGTGGCCGCCTGCTGTTTGTGGCCAACCACCCGGAGCGTTTTGCCGACTCCGTGGTCACCGAGATCGTTGGCTACAGCGATGAAAATGGCGACTCGCCGTTCTGGGACGCCATTGGCCGCAACTTCTTCGACTTGAACTATGCCGCCGCCGAGCGTCTGTGCGGGCTTAAAAGCCGCACCTTCCTTGCCGAGCTGATGCCGCATTACCCGATTTACGTGCCGCTGCTGCCTGACACCGCCCAAGAGGCCATGGGGCAAGTCCACCCGCGTGCGCAGATCACCTTTGACATCCTGATGCGCGAAGGTTTCGAGACCGATCACTACATCGATATTTTCGACGGTGGCCCGACCTTGCATGCCCGGGTTTCGGGCATCCGCTCAATCGCCCAGAGCCGCGTGGTTCCGGTCAAGATCGGCGTACTGAGCACAGGCGGTGGACGTCAGTATCTGGTGGCCAATGCCCAGCTACAGGATTACCGCGCCGTATTGCTGGAGCTGGATTGGGCGCCGGGCAAACCGGTCACGCTGGATCTGGAAGCGGCCGAAGCACTTGGTGTTGGCGAAGGTGCCAGCGTACGAGTGGTAGCGGTATAACGCGTTTGAGCGAGTTTCGCGGGGGTCGTCAGCGAGCCCCGTCCAAGGAGATAGCATGATCGTTCGTCCTGTACGCAACAGCGATTTACCGGCCCTGATTGAGCTGGCACGCAGCACCGGCACCGGCCTGACCACCTTGCCGGCCAACGAAGAGCGCTTGCTGCATCGGGTCACCTGGGCTGAGAAAACCTTCCGTGGCGAAGCCGAGCGTGGCGATGCGGACTATCTGTTTGTGCTCGAAAACGACGATGGCAAAGTGGTGGGTATTTCCGCCATTGCCGGTGCCGTGGGCTTGCGTGAGCCCTGGTACAACTTCCGTGTGGGCCTGACGGTCAGCGCCTCTCAAGAGTTGAATATTTACCGCGAAATCCCGACCCTGTTTCTGGCCAATGACCTGACCGGCAACTCCGAGCTGTGCTCATTGTTCCTGAGTGCCGATTACCGTACCGGGCTCAATGGCCGCCTGCTGGCCAAGGCGCGGATGCTGTTTATCGCCGAGTTCCCGGAGCTGTTTGGCAGCAAGATCATTGCCGAAATGCGTGGCATGTCCGATGAAAGTGGCCGCTCGCCATTCTGGGAAAGCCTGGGCCGGCACTTTTTCAAAATGGAGTTCAGCCAGGCCGACTACCTGACCGGCGTGGGCAACAAAGCCTTTATCGCCGAGTTGATGCCCAAGTTCCCGGTGTACACCTGTTTCCTGTCCGAAGATGCCCGAGCGGTGATCGGCAAGGTGCATACCCACACCGAACCGGCCTTGAACATGCTTAAAAGCGAAGGCTTCAGTTATCAGGGCTACGTCGATATTTTTGACGCAGGCCCGGCGGTGGAGTGTGAAACCAGCAAGATCCGCGCAGTGCGCGACAGCGAAGCGCTGGTGCTGGCTATTGGCACGCCGGGTGACGACGCAACGCCTTACCTGATGCACAACCGCAAACGCGAAGATTGCCGCATCACGGCCGCCCCTGCGCGGCTGGCTGCTGGCACCCTGGTGGTCGACCCGCTGACCGCCAAACGCCTGCAACTGAGCGCGGGCGACCAGGTGCGCGCCGTTGCCTTGTCCGCCCAGTCAGTGGCCCCACGGGAGTCAAAATAATGAGTACGTTGTATATCGCAGGTACCTGGCAGAGCGGGCAGGGCGAGGCTTTGGAGTCGCTGAACCCGGTTACCCAACACGTGCTTTGGGCGGGCAAGGGCGCCGATGCCGGGCAAGTGGATGCCGCCGTGAAGGCTGCGCGCCAGGCTTTCCCGCAGTGGGCCAAACAGACTTTCGAGCAGCGCCTGAGCGTGCTCGAAGCGTTTGCCGCAAGCCTTAAAAACCACGCCGACGAACTGTCGCGCTGCATCGGTGAAGAAACCGGCAAACCCCTCTGGGAGTCGGCCACCGAAGTCACCAGCATGATCAATAAAGTGGCGATTTCGGTACAGAGCTACCGCGAGCGCACGGGTGAAAAAAGTGGACCGCTGGGCGATGCCACGGCCGTTTTGCGTCACAAGCCTCACGGTGTAGTGGCTGTTTTCGGTCCGTACAACTTCCCCGGTCATTTGCCCAACGGGCACATTGTTCCGGCGTTGCTGGCGGGTAACAGCGTGGTATTCAAACCGAGCGAGTTGACCCCTAAAGTCGCCGAACTGACGGTCAAGTGCTGGATCGAAGCGGGTCTGCCTGCGGGCGTGCTCAACCTGCTGCAGGGCGCACGCGACACCGGTATCGCCCTGGCGGCGCACACGGGTATCGACGGGTTGTTCTTCACCGGTTCGAGCCGCACCGGCAATGCCCTGCACCAGCAATTTGCCGGGCGCCCGGACAAAATCCTGGCTCTGGAAATGGGTGGCAACAACCCGCTGGTGGTCGATCAGGTAGAGGACCTGGACGCAGCGGTGTACACCATCATCCAGTCGGCCTTTATCTCCGCCGGGCAGCGTTGCACCTGTGCCCGCCGCTTGCTGGTGCCGCAAGGCGCATGGGGCGACAGCCTGCTGACGCGCCTGGTTGAAGTGAGTCAGAGCATCGAAGTGGGTGCTTTCGATCAGCAGCCGGCGCCATTCATGGGGTCGGTGATTTCCCTTGGCGCAGCGCGCGCCTTGATGGATGCCCAGGAAGTGTTGCTGGGGTCGGGGGCTGTGGCCTTGCTGGAAATGCACCAGCCAGACAGTAATGCCGCCTTGCTGACGCCGGGCATTATCGATGTGACAGAGGTTGGCGATCGTTTGGACGAAGAACTGTTCGGGCCATTGCTGCAAGTGATTCGCTACGCTGACTTTGATGCGGCGATTGCTGAAGCCAACAACACGGCGTTTGGTCTGGCGGCCGGGTTGCTGTCGGATTCCGAAGCGCGTTACCAGCAGTTCTGGCTCGAAAGCCGCGCCGGTATCGTCAACTGGAACAAACAATTGACCGGCGCGGCGAGCAGTGCGCCATTTGGTGGTATCGGGGCGTCGGGCAATCATCGCGCCAGTGCCTACTACGCGGCGGATTATTGCGCATACCCGGTGGCTTCCCTTGAAACGCCGACCCTGGCTTTGCCAGCAGCGCTGACCCCGGGCGTGCGGATGTCGTAACGCTTATCTCAACCCTGTGGGAGCGAGCTTGCTCGCGAAAGCCTTAAAGGCCATTCGCGAGCAGGCTCGCTCCCACAGGTGCTGTATGACTTATAACCGTTTTCCGGAGCCTCGCTGATGAAGTCCTTTGAAGTCAATTTTGACGGTTTAGTGGGGCCGACCCATAACTATGGCGGTTTGTCGTTTGGCAACGTCGCTTCCCAGAGCAACAGCCAGCAGGCTTCCAACCCTAAGGAAGCTGCGCTGCAAGGCCTGGAAAAAATGAAAGCGTTGATGGACATGGGCTTTGTCCAGGGCGTGCTGGCCCCGCAAGAGCGTCCGGACGTTGCTGCCTTGCGCAGCCTGGGTTTTGCCGGGACTGATGCTCAGGTGATCGAGCGCGCCGCCAAAGAGGCCATGCCATTGCTGGTCGCCAGCTGCTCGGCCTCGAGCATGTGGGTAGCCAATGCGGCCACAGTCAGCCCCAGTGCCGACACCGCTGACGGTCGCGTGCACTTCACCGCTGCCAACCTCAATTGCAAATACCATCGCAGTATCGAGCACCCGACCACCAGTCGCGTGCTGGGCGCGATGTTTGCCGATCAGGAGCATTTTGCCCACCACGCGGCTTTGCCGGCAGTGGCGCAATTTGGCGATGAAGGTGCAGCCAACCACACGCGTTTTTGCCGCGATTATGGTGAGGCCGGTGTCGAGTTTTTTGTGTTCGGCCGCAGTGCGTTCGACAGTCGTTACCCGGCACCGCAAAAATACCCGGCGCGCCAGACCCTCGAGGCTTCGCAGGCAGTGGCTCGCCTGCATGGCCTGAGCGAGGAGGGTGTGGTGTTTGCCCAGCAAAATCCTGCGGTCATTGACCAGGGTGTGTTTCATAACGACGTAATCGCCGTGGGTAATGGTGAACTGTTGTTCCATCACCAGGATGCTTTCCTCAATACCGAGCAGATGCTGGCCGAGTTGCAGGCCAAGCTGGCGACCCGCGGCGCCAACTTCCAGTCGATCAGCGTGCCCCGTGATCAGGTGGCCGTGGAAGATGCCGTGCGCTCTTATCTGTTCAACAGCCAGCTGCTGAGCCGCGCCGATGGCTCGATGCTATTGATCGTGCCTGAAGAGTGTCGTGCCAACCCGCGCGTGTGGCAGTACCTGCAAGGGCTGACGGCCGCTGGCGGGCCGATCCGTGAGGTCAAGGTGTTCGACCTCAAGCAGAGCATGCAGAATGGCGGTGGTCCGGCGTGCCTGCGCCTGCGGGTCGCGCTCAACGAAACCGAGCTGGCGGCCGTCAACCCCGGCGTGATCATGACCCCGGCGCTGTACGACACCCTGACGGTCTGGGTGAACAAACATTATCGTGATGCTTTGCGCGAAAGTGACCTGGCTGATCCACAATTGCTGCTTGAATGCCGCACGGCATTGGATGAACTGACGCAAATCCTTAAACTGGGCGCGGTTTACCCCTTCCAGATCAATTGAAAGGCGCTGTGCCTGGGCGATAGTTGACGCCGGGCACGCACCTTCACACCCCAATGAGAGCGATGAAATGACTGATACCCTGAAGCTGATCCTTGAAGACACCGACGGTACCCAGCTGGAAACGTCCTGCACGCGCGTTGCTGTCATGTGGCAGGGCAAGGAGTTGTGGATTCAGCAGGACGGCCGTGGCCAGTTGCTGATCGGTGTAGACGTTGAAGAAGGCGATGCCGAATACGCCAACCTGCTGCTGCGCCCATTGGCGACTAACCTTGTGAGCCTGCAACTGGAAATGGAACCGGCTGATCTGGGCGATGATGAAGACGGTCACGTACACGGTCCGGACTGCAACCACTGATAAGGAAGTTCTATGCTCGCTCTCGGCAAACTGCTTGAACTGACCTTGGCCGGACGTGAACCGGCCGAGAAAACTCAACTGACTGTCGACGGCGTGCGGATGCGCTGGCTGACCGAAGGCGCGCTTGAAGTGCGCCCGCCCGAGGCTCGTGACAACGGTATGGATCTGTTGTTGTCAGCCGGCATCCATGGCAATGAAACAGCGCCGATCGAGTTGCTTGATCGCCTGTTGCAGGCCATTGCACGGGGTATTATCAAACCCCGTGCGCGAATTCTGTTCCTGTTCGGCAACCCCGGCGCCATGCGTACTGGCGCACGTTTTGTCGAGGAAGACCTTAACCGGCTGTTCAACGGCCGTCACGAAAGCAGCAGTGGCCCCGAAGCCCTGCGTGCGTGCGAGCTTGAGCACCTGGCTGAAACCTTTTTCAGCCCTCCCGGGCGTACTCGTCTGCACTACGACTTGCACACGGCCATTCGAGGGTCGAAGATCGAGCAGTTTGCGTTGTATCCCTTCAAGGTGGGCCGTAGCCACTCTCGCGAAGAGCTGTCGCGCTTGCGTGCGGCCGGGATGGAAGCGGTGCTGTTGCAAAACAAGCCCTCCATTGTGTTCAGTGCCTATACCTACGATCGCTTGGGCGCCGAGGCGTTTACCCTTGAGTTGGGCAAGGCCCGGCCTTTCGGGCAGAACGGCGGAGTCAATGTCGAACGTCTGGAGCAGCGTTTGCAGCAGATGATCGAGGGTAGCGAGCCAGCACTGGCCGATGCTTCGCTCGAGGGTTTGCAGTTGTTCAGTGTGGCGCGTGAAGTCATCAAGCACAGTGATGCCTTTATCCTGCACTTGCCTGCCGATATCGAAAATTTCAGCGAGTTGCCCAAGGGCTATCTGCTGGCGCAAGACGCCGGCAAAACCCGCTGGATTATTGAAGAAGAGGGTGCGCGGATCATCTTTCCCAACCCTAAAGTCAAAAATGGCCTGCGCGCCGGTATCATTATCGAACCGACAACCCTGGCCCCACAGGGTTAATCATCCGAGTAATGGATATAGGTTTTGCGCAGGGGCAGCCCCAGTTCTTCGCGTATGCCGTTTTCGCTGAACTGTGCCGGGTTCGTGGGGAGGGCAGGGGTTGCAGGGTCTTTATCGAAGTCAAAGGGCTCTGTGTTGCAAGGTAAGCCCACGGCCTGCAGTTCATCATTTTTCACCAGCGCAGCTTGCTTGGTTCCCTGATGCCCGTCGGGGCTTGCGCCTAAAAATCGTGTGCCCGTGACAAAGTTGTAGGCGTGGCATAGCTCGTGGTAGAGAGAGGTAAGCGGTATCGCGCCGGGTGTGGAAAATGCCGGGTTGTAGTACACCGTTCCTCCGAAATCAGGCAGACCTGCCATCCCGACCTGAATAAAAGACCGGCCATCACCCAGATTGGGTATGAATAGGCCGTTATTTACCTGCTTGAGTTCGGCGATGGTGATGGGTTTCTGGCTTTTACGAATACTTTTTGTCAGTTCGCGCAGTAGCTGGCTCCCGTTGCCGGAGCTCAGCAACAGTTTCAAGTCATCCTGAACCCTTACGATAAACTCTTCGCTGCCTTGAATAATCAGCCCTGATTCCGGCAGGGGGATTGGGCTGCCAATAAATGTATTGGCGACCTTTTTGTGCGGGGTGATTCTGCCTTCGGCGATATAGGTGGGCTCGCTGTCGGTGAATACTTTGTCCCTGTCTTTTATTTGATTGAGGATGTCCTGGCCCTGGCCGGTATAGATCACATTGGAGCCCGCTCCGGCTGTAATAAGGTCATCGCCGTCGCCCCCGCATAGAATGCTGTGGCCCTGGCCTCCGACGGCTACATCGTCACCTTCTCCTGCGTCGATAAAGGCCATGCCGGCCCCGCCACGAAAAAAGTCTGCCCCTTTGCCCGTGTAGGCAACGGTTGTGCCCGTGCCATTGGCGTTGACGATGTCATTGCCATCTCCAGTGTCTACGTAGCTGGTGCCCCCACGGGTCATCACCATGTCATCGCCAGTACCGGTCAGCACCGTGGACTTGCCGCTGCTGGTCACGACGGTGTCATTGCCGGGGCCGGTTTCGATATGAAAGGTGTTTTTCAGGGTGTCGGCGATGTAAACCGTATCGTTGCCGTTCAAGGTATGAATTTCGATGATCTGCTTTGCACTTGCAGGCTTTATCCGATAGCGCTCATGGTTCAGGTCGATCAGCAGAGAGTCGTTGTCGCCCTTGGTGACGCAAATGGATGCCCGCGCCACCGAGGCACGGAAGACCAGGCGGTCAATGGGGCGGGGGTACAGGACGCCTTCAGTGACGTAGCGCACGAGGGTGGCGTTATCGCCAATATGAAGAATGCTTTGTGTGGTGCTCTCTGTCACATGGGGCAGGGGGTGTGAAACCGTTGTTTCGGTTCTTTCGAGCGGGGCCTGGGCACCGCCGTCAAACTCGAAATGATGAGGGGCTGGCAGAGGGGTAGTTGTTACTGGGGGCGGGGTTGGGCACATAAGAGATGCTCCTGGGCGTCAAGTTCAAATGTCATCGGTGACCGGGCACCTGTATCGACAATTGAAACGCCTGGATGGCTTATGTGTGCGTTACATGTTTATGGTGTGCTCCCCGGCGAGCCTGGTTTCAGGGCTGGCCGGGGAATCAGGCATTACACCGCGCGTTTTTGCTGGGTATCCATGCGCTTGATGGTGCGGATTTTCTGCAGTGTGTCTACGCACGTCCGGGCGGCTTCCTGGCCTTTGTGCACGAAGTGCTCAAAGAAAAACTTCTGATGCTCCTCACCGGCGTGGAAGTGGTGCGGCGTGAGGCTGACGGAGAACACCGGCACTTCGGTTTCCAGTTGTACTTGCATCAGGCCGCTGACGACCGTCTGGGCAACAAAGTCGTGACGGTAGATGCCGCCATCCACGACCAGTGCGGCGCCGACAATTCCGGCGTAACGACCGGTCTTGGCCAGCAGTTTGGCGTGCAGCGGGATCTCGAATGCGCCGCCGACTTCGAAGAAATCGATGTCGCTTTCCTGATAGCCCAGCACCAGCATTTCGGCCAGGAAGCCCTTGCGGCTCTGGTCGACAATCTCTTTGTGCCAGGAAGCCTGGATAAATGCGACACGTTCGTTGTGGTGAATAGCTGTAGGTTGCATGTTCAGATTCCTGTTTGTGTGAAAAACAGGGCATATGAATCGAATGGGATTAAAGGGTACGTTCAGGAGGGCAGCGCACGGCCATACGGCATCGCCACTATCCCGCCTGGTTGACGGCCCTTTGGCGCCAATCCCGTTCTCTCTTCATCCGGACTATGACCGTCGGCCCCGGGATCACACCGGGTCTGCTGACCTTGGTTTATTCCTGGCCGAAGCTCAAGAATGTGCCAAGCGCTCGCGGGCTATGCGCTTTGCGCGCAATTACCGCCGGTGGGGAGTCGCACCCCGCCCTGAGAACGTTGCCACCAGCCTTTCTGGCGGCGGACATTTTGTATCACATATTTTTCGAGTATGCATTGATGCTTTTTGCTAATAGCTATCAGTTTTTCCATTTCATTAATAAGGTAATTCCTACGTGAGCATCCGAATATTGTCGATCGCTGCAGAGTAGGCTTGTTCTGGCGGGAATCGCACGTTTAGCATTCAACACTGATCAAACCTTGCCGAGGCCAATGCCATGTCTGTTATCGATCTTCGTAGTGACACCGTGACCCAACCCACCCCAGGCATGCGTGAAGCCATGGCAAATGCGCCTATGGGCGATGATGTGTATGGCGAAGATCCTTCGGTGAACAAACTGGAATCCGAGCTGGCATTGCGCCTGGGCTTTGCCAGGGGGCTGTTTGTGCCCACCGGCACCATGAGCAACCTGCTGGCCTTGATGGCGCATTGCGAGCGCGGTGATGAATACATCGTCGGTCAGCAGGCTCACACCTATAAGTATGAAGGTGGCGGGGCGGCGGTCCTGGGGTCCATTCAGCCGCAGCCGCTGGAGGTGCAGGCCGATGGCTCGCTTGATCTGAAACAGGTGGCTGCCGCGATCAAACCGGATGACTTCCACTTTGCCCGCACCCGCCTGCTTGCGCTGGAAAACACCATGCAAGGCAAGGTGCTGCCCACCGAGTACCTGGCAGCTGCCGGCCGCCTGACCCGCGAGCACGGCCTGGCGCTGCATCTTGATGGCGCGCGGTTGTACAACGCGGCGGTCAAACTGGGCGTTGACGCCGGTGATATCACCCGCCATTTCGATTCGGTATCGGTCTGCCTGTCCAAAGGCCTGGGCGCGCCCGTGGGGTCGGTGCTGTGCGGCACCGCCGAGCTTGTCTCCCGCGCCCGACGCCTGCGCAAGATGGTCGGGGGCGGCATGCGCCAGGCCGGTCAACTGGCGGCTGCCGGGCTGTATGCACTGGATCATCAGGTGGCGCGTCTGGCCGATGACCATGCCAATGCCCAGTTGCTGGCCGAGGGCCTGCGTGCTGCCGGTTATGAGGTTGAGCCGGTGCAGACCAATATGGTCTACGTCCAGATCGGTGAGCGTGCCGAGGCACTCAAGGCCTTTGCGGCCGGCCAGGGGATCAGGCTCAGTGCCGCGCCGCGCTTGCGAATGGTGACGCACATGGATGTCAGTCGCAGCCAGATTGAGCAGGTGATAGCGGTTTTTGCCGAGTTTTCCCTTCAATAAGCGTTCAATCCGTCCAATTGCTTGTCGCTATCGTATAAACACGCTGTACCCGGGGCGAAGGGCCGATATAATGCGGCCCTTTGCGAGTCGCACTGTCGATTGACGTGATTTACTTGCCTCTGGCCGCAGCCTCCGTGGAAGAACCTATGAAAAGCGCAGAAATCCGTGAAGCCTTCCTTCGCTTCTTCGAGGAGCAAGGTCACACCCGTGTCCCTTCCAGCTCCTTGGTCCCTAATAACGACCCGACCCTGCTGTTCACCAACGCGGGGATGAACCAGTTCAAGGACTGTTTCCTGGGTCAAGAAAAACGTGCCTACACCCGAGCGACCAGCAGCCAGAAGTGCGTGCGTGCCGGCGGCAAGAACAGCGACCTGGAAAACGTCGGTTACACCGCCCGTCACCACACCTTCTTTGAAATGCTCGGCAATTTCAGCTTTGGCGATTACTTCAAGAAAGATGCGATCAATTTCGCCTGGACCTTCCTGACCGGTGTTCTCAAGCTGCCCAAAGACAAGCTGTGGGTGACCGTCTACGCCAGCGATGACGAAGCCTACGACATCTGGACCCAGGACGTCGGCGTGCCTGCCGAGCGCATGATCCGTATCGGCGACAACAAGGGCGCGCCGTATGCATCGGACAACTTCTGGACCATGGGCGATACCGGCCCGTGCGGCCCGTGCACCGAGATTTTCTACGATCACGGCCCGGAAATCTGGGGTGGCCCGCCGGGCTCGCCAGACGAAGACGGCGACCGTTACATCGAAATCTGGAACAACGTTTTCATGCAGTTCAACCGCACCGCCGATGGCGTGTTGCATCCGTTGCCAGCGCCGTCGGTAGACACCGGCATGGGCCTGGAGCGGATCAGTGCGGTGATGCAGCACGTCAACTCCAACTACGATATCGACCTGTTCCAGAGCCTGCTGACCGCAGCGGCGGACGCGATCGGCTGCGCCAACGAAGGCCAGGCATCGCTCAAGGTGGTAGCGGACCATATCCGTTCGTGCAGCTTCCTGATCGCCGACGGTGTACTGCCATCGAACGAAGGTCGCGGCTACGTGCTGCGCCGCATCATTCGTCGCGCCTGCCGTCATGGCAACAAGCTGGGTGCTACCGGCAATTTCTTCTACAAGATCGTCGCGGCCCTGGTGGCCGAGATGGGTGCCAGCTTCCCGGAGCTGGTGCGCGAGCAGGCCAATATCGAGCGCGTGCTCAAGGCTGAAGAAGAGCAGTTCTCCAAGACCCTGGAGCAGGGTCTGAAAATCCTCGAGCTGGATCTGGCTGAGCTCAAGGGTACCGTGGTGCCTGGCGACGTAGTGTTCAAGCTCTACGACACCTACGGCTTCCCGATGGACCTGACGGCCGATATCGCCCGCGAGCGCAACCTGACCGTGGACGAAGAAGGCTTCGAACGCGAGATGGAAGCCCAGCGTGTGCGTGCCCGTTCGGCCAGCTCGTTTGGCCTGGACTACAACACCCTGGTCAAAGTCGACGTGCCGACCGAGTTTGTCGGTTACAACGCTACCCAGGCCTCGGCCAAGGTGGTTGCGCTGTATAAAGAAGGGCAGTCGGTTGCCAGCCTGAACGAAGGCGACGAGGGTGTGGTGATTCTCGACCAGACCCCGTTCTATGCCGAATCGGGCGGTCAGGTCGGCGATTGCGGTTACCTGCAGGCGGGTGCTGCCCGCTTTGACGTGCGCGACACCACCAAGACCGGTGGCGCTTTCCTGCACCACGGCGTGGTTGCTGCGGGCGGCCTGAAAGTGGGCGAAACCGTTGAAGCCCAGGTGGACGCCGATGTGCGTCACGCCACGGCGCTGAACCACTCGGCCACCCACTTGCTGCACGCCGCCTTGCGCCAGGTTCTGGGCGAGCACGTTCAGCAGAAAGGCTCTCTGGTTGACAGCCAGCGCATGCGTTTTGACTTCAGCCACTTCGAAGCGATCAAGCCTGAGCAGATCAAGGCGCTGGAAGATATCGTCAACGCCGAGATTCGCAAGAATACCCCGGTCGAGACTGAAGAAACCGACATCGAAACCGCCAAGGAAAAAGGCGCCATGGCGCTGTTTGGCGAGAAGTACGGCGACAGCGTGCGCGTGCTGAGCATGGGTGGTGATTTCTCGGTTGAGCTGTGTGGTGGTATCCACGCCAAGCGCACCGGTGATATCGGCCTGATGAAAATCATCAGCGAAGGCGGTGTAGCCTCCGGTATCCGTCGTATTGAAGCGGTGACCGGCGCAGCCGCACTGGCTTACCTCAATGCTGCCGAAGAGCAGCTCAAGGAAGCCGCCAGCCTGGTCAAGGGCTCGCGCGAGAACCTGGTCGACAAATTGTCGGCGGTACTTGAGCGCAACCGTCAGCTGGAAAAACAGCTTGAGCAGTTGCAGGCCAAGGCCGCAAGCGCAGCGGGTGATGATCTGTCATCGTCGGCGGTGGACGTAAAAGGCGTGAAAGTGTTGACCGCCCGCCTGGACGGTCAAGACGGCAAGGCGCTTCTGGCGCTGGTAGATCAGCTGAAGAACAAGCTCGGCCGTGCGGTGATCCTGCTCGGCAGTGTCCATGAAGACAAGGTTGTACTGGTTGCAGGCGTAACCAAAGACCTGACTGGCCAACTCAAAGCCGGTGATTTGATGAAGCAGGCTGCTGCGGCAGTGGGCGGGAAGGGCGGTGGTCGTCCGGACATGGCGCAAGGTGGCGGTGTTGATGCTGCAGCCCTGGACGCCGCGCTGGCTCTGACCGTGCCATTTGTCGAGCAGGGTATCTGAGGTCCAGAACGCGCCGTTGTCTAGTAACGGCGCGTCGTTTGAATGATAAATGGGCGCCCTTTATGGGCTGAGGCTGCTTTGAAATGGCTTTGATCGTACAGAAATTCGGAGGCACCTCGGTCGGCACTGTCGAGAGAATCGAGCAGGTCGCCGATAAAGTTAAGAAGTTCCGCGAAGCCGGCAATGATCTGGTGATCGTGCTATCGGCCATGAGCGGCGAAACCAATCGCCTGATCGACCTGGCCAAGCAAATCAGCGATCAGCCGTTGCCGCGTGAGCTGGATATGATTGTATCCACGGGCGAGCAGGTGACTATTGGTCTGCTGTCCATGGCGCTGAACAAGCGTGGTGTGCCGGCCGTGTCCTACACCGGCAGCCAGGTGCGCATCCTCACGGACAGCTCGCACACCAAGGCCCGTATCCTGAAAATTGACGATCAGAAGATTCGCGCTGATCTCAAGGCCGGTCGTGTGGTTGTGGTTGCCGGTTTCCAGGGCGTTGATGAGCTCGGCAATATCACCACGCTGGGCCGTGGCGGTTCCGACACCACGGGTGTGGCGCTGGCAGCGGCCCTCAAGGCTGATGAATGCCAGATCTACACCGATGTTGACGGCGTCTACACCACTGACCCGCGGGTTGTGGCCAAGGCGCAGCGTCTGGAAAAGATCACCTTCGAAGAAATGCTGGAAATGGCCAGCCTGGGTTCCAAGGTGTTGCAGATCCGCGCAGTCGAGTTCGCCGGCAAGTACAACGTTCCGCTGCGCGTTTTGCACAGCTTCAAGGAGGGTCCAGGTACCCTCATTACTATTGATGAAGAGGAATCCATGGAACAGCCGATCATTTCTGGTATCGCGTTCAATCGTGACGAAGCCAAGCTGACCATCCGTGGCGTGCCGGACACCCCGGGCGTGGCGTTCAAGATTCTGGGCCCGATCAGCGCGGCCAACATCGAAGTCGACATGATCGTGCAGAACGTTGCGCACGATAACACAACCGATTTCACCTTCACCGTACACCGCAATGACTACAATGCGGCGCAAAGCGTGCTGGAAAATACCGCTCGCGAGATCGGTGCCCGTGAAGTGGTGGGCGACACCAACATTGCCAAGGTTTCGATCGTGGGTGTGGGCATGCGCTCTCATGCAGGCGTTGCCAGCCGCATGTTTGAATCGCTGGCCAAGGAAAACATCAACATCCTGATGATCTCGACTTCCGAGATCAAAGTGTCTGTTGTGATCGAAGAAAAGTACCTGGAGCTGGCCGTGCGTTCCCTGCACACCGCTTTTGATCTGGATGCGCCAGCCCGACAGGGCGAGTAAGGCGTTGGCAGAAGGGCGCGGTTAATCCGCGCCCTTTGTTTTTTGGCAGGCATGCACGAAGCCCACCCGTTTTGTCATGTTGGTCAATACTAAGGAGCGCAGAGTGCTACTAGTCGCTAGTAGGCTCGGGCTCTTTTTTTTTGCAGACTGTTGTCCCTGAAAAGATAAGTGTGAGGAGAAACGTATGCTGATTCTGACTCGCCGTTGTGCGGAAAGCCTGATCATAGGCGATGGCGAAATTACCGTGACCGTATTGGGCGTCAAAGGCAACCAGGTGCGCATTGGCGTCAATGCTCCCAAGGAAGTGGCCGTACACCGTGAAGAGATCTACCTGCGGATCAAGAATGAAAAGGATGAAGAACCAAGTCTTTAATTTTATTTAAGTTTTTAGTTGCATGCGGGGAAAAGGCTGGTTATTATACGCCCCGTGTTGCGGAGAGGTGGCCGAGTGGCCGAAGGCGCTCCCCTGCTAAGGGAGTACATCTCAAAAGGGTGTCGGGGGTTCGAATCCCCCCTTCTCCGCCATTATTCATGTAGCACGTTGTAATCTAGGCAGTTCAGTAAGTTGTTGAAAATACTGAAAAAAATCTTGCCAGAGAGATTCAACGGTCTATAATGCGCCGCTTCAAATGCACTCGTAGCTCAGCTGGATAGAGTACTCGGCTACGAACCGAGCGGTCACAGGTTCGAATCCTGTCGAGTGCACCATTTAAGAGTCAATTGCCAAGGCGATTGGCTTTGCTTCAACCAGCGGTGGTCTGGTCTATCAAACACAACTTGCACTCGTAGCTCAGCTGGATAGAGTACTCGGCTACGAACCGAGCGGTCACAGGTTCGAATCCTGTCGAGTGCACCATTTAAGAGTCAATTGCCCAGGCAGTTGGCTTTGCTTCAGCCAGCGGTGGTCTGGTTTAACAAACACAACCTGCACTCGTAGCTCAGCTGGATAGAGTACTCGGCTACGAACCGAGCGGTCACAGGTTCGAATCCTGTCGAGTGCACCAAACATCAAAAAGCCCGCACATTGTGCGGGCTTTTTGTTATCTGCGATTTGGCTATTGCTGTCATCCTCGCGACTTGTCTTGTGTTTATTCTGGTTCTTGTCCCTGCTCGTCAACGGCTACAAGGTTGAATTTCAGCTTTGAGTTGTGCCCTGTGCAACTCATCCTTCGTCGCACAAGCAGTGCGCAGGCGCCGTCTGGCGGTTTTTCGCAAGCTTTTGTTATCTCCAAGATTTTTGCGTCATTAATTTTCAAGCCGTGTATGATTGCGCCCGTCAGCCCCGCCGGGGCTTGTGGAATACCTCCATGGACTTACCCAGTAGTAACTCAGCATCCCGCTTTACCAATCATGAATTGACTGATTGATCCTTCCGGCGTGCCCTGCTGCTGGGAGTGGAGTTCGCCTATGACCGAAGTTGAAGTAAAGAAAACCCAAGAAAGCCTGCAAAGCCGCCTTGCTCAAGTTATTGAGCTGCTTAATCGCCAGCGTGTGGTCGAAGATCTGACTCATCGTCAGGAAGGACATCACCATGACCGGGTCGAGAACCTGGTCCATCGGCAAAACCTTGTTGAACTCCAGCGCAAGCTGGAAGACCTGCACTCCGCAGACGTTGCCTATATCCTCGAAGCATTGCCTCTGGACGACCGCCTGACGGTCTGGCAGCTGGTCAAGGCTGATCGCGATGGCGACATCCTGCTCGAAGTATCCGACTCGGTGCGTGAAACCCTGATCGCCGACATGGACGATCACGAGCTCCTGGCAGCCGCCAAGGAGATGGACGCCGACGAACTTGCTGACCTGGCTCCCGAGCTGCCGCGAGACGTCGTCCATGAGCTGATGGAGACCCTGGATGGCCAGCAGCGTGAGCGCGTGCGCTCCGCACTGTCCTATAACGAGGACCAGGTCGGTGCCTTGATGGACTTTGAGATGGTGACCATCCGTGAGGATGTCAGCCTTGAAGTCGTGCTGCGTTACCTGCGTCGCCTCAAGGAGTTGCCGGGCCATACCGACAAACTGTTTGTGGTCGATTATGACGGCGCCCTCAAAGGCGTGTTGCCGATCAAGCGTTTGCTGGTCAACGACCCTGAAAAGCAAGTGTCAGAAGTGATGGCCAACGACCCGGTGAGTTTTCACCCGGACGAAGATGCCTACGATGCTGCTCAGGCATTTGAGCGTTATGACTTGATTTCGGCCCCCGTAGTCGACAAGAACGGCAAGCTGATCGGCCGTCTGACCATCGATGAAATGGTCGACCTGATTCGTGAAGAGAGCGAAAACGAAGTTCTCAACATGGCCGGTCTGCGAGAAGAAGAAGACATCTTCGCCTCGGTGTGGAAGTCCCTGCGTAACCGTTGGGCCTGGCTGGCAGTCAACCTGGTCACGGCATTTATTGCTTCGCGGGTGATTGGCCTGTTCGAAGGCTCGATTGAAAAGCTGGTGGCTCTGGCAGCACTGATGCCCATCGTGGCAGGTATTGGCGGTAACTCCGGCAACCAGACCATTACCATGATCGTGCGCGCTATGGCCCTGGATCAGGTTAACACCGGCAGCACTTCGCGGTTGATGCGCAAGGAGCTCGCCGTGGGCCTGATCAATGGTCTGGTGTGGGGTGGGGTGATTGGTGTTGTGGCCTACCTGCTGTATGGCAGCTGGTCGCTCGGCGTGGTGATGACCGCAGCGATGACCCTCAACCTGCTGCTGGCAGCACTGATGGGGGTATTGATACCCATGACGCTGGCCCGGCTGGGGCGTGATCCGGCCATGGGCGCAAGCGTGATGATCACCGCCATGACCGACAGTGGTGGGTTCTTCATCTTTCTGGGGCTGGCGACTATCTTCCTGCTTTGATCATTCTGTACAGGGCGCGAACAGCGCCCATAAAAAAAGCCAGCATTTGCTGGCTTTTTTTATGCCTGGGTTAAATCAGGATTCTTCAGAGGCTGCTTCAGCATCGTGAGCAATCAGTGATACCAGGGCGTTTTGCTGGCGGTGTGACAACTGGCGGAAGCGTTGCAGCAGCTCACGCTCATGCAGGGAAAGCTCGGGGCTGTCGAGGCGCATGCTGAGCTCATCACCCAGAACGCCTTCCTGGATAAGGCTTTGCTCGAGACGAGCAATGATTTCAGAGTTCATGCTGCGGTGATGGTTGCGAGCCACTTCGGCGATGCGCTCGCGCATTCCGTCTGGCAGGCGAACGACGAACTTGTCAGCCGTGCGGCTGGAGTAAATTGCCTGTTTCAATGGGCGCATTTTAGTTAACCGGTTAGTTCAGGGGAGCGGTTCTCGGGAATTGGCCGCAGGATGTGTTTAAGACCGTCCTTATAGCCAAATGTTCAACCTGAATTGCTAAGAGGCGCGCATCATGCCTCAAATCTGCCACTTCCCTGGCGTCAATTCTGTGACAAATATTGAACCGGATAAAGGCGTTATGCCAGTAGGTCTTGTTAAAAATATACACTCGAATGGGTGGCTTAGCGATTAACCCAGCAAATTAATGGGTTTTCCCCCTTGCCTATGGGCAGTTTCAGCGCAATTGCGGGTCAAACTTGAACCTGCGACCAAGCATCAGCGCCACCAGCCAGCAAGCGAAAAATACCGCGGCGGCGATCAAGGGCAGATTGCCAAATTCGTTACTGGTGAATACATCCAGGGCAAGGCTCGACAGTGCCAGCATTAACAGAGCCAAAGCGATTTTGGACATGATTTCTTACCCATCTCTCAATGTGCTTTCAAAAGACCCAGCGTTCACCCGCAGGTGCCTGGTCGGCGACGGGCTGGTTGGCAGCCAGACGAGGTGTCACGCGGCTGGTCTCTTTCATCACCGCAACCTGTGGCCGCGGTTTGTTGAAGGTAGCCGTCATTTCAACAGGCTGCTCGGCCGAAACGGGCTCGGGCAGAAAATGAAAAACCAGCAATACGGCCAGCGCGAGGGTATTTAACAGTAGTAGCGTGCTGTTCATGGCGGTCATCTCTGAGAGCATGGACGGGATACTGTTAATAGAGCAGTCTTCGTGCCAACTGTAACAAGGCTAAAAAACCTTATAAAACAGCGAGTTGAGCCGTATATTCAAGAGTGTTTAATTGCATTTTGCAATGATGGCTTTTTGATGTAGTGCAAATTGCACGATGGCCGCCTGAGCCTTGCCTGTGCTGTGCAGTCGATCGCAACCTCGTACCGCTCATCGGAGGCAAAAAAGTCTGTTTAGGCCGCTGTCTTACAGTTAAAAAGACCACTCACGACATGACAAACCCAGGCATGCCCGTTACCATGCACGCCGTTATTTGTCTCAGTAGCTCAATTGGATAGAGCATCCCCCTCCTAAGGGGAAGGTTGCAGGTTCGAACCCCGCCTGGGACACCATATAATTCAAGGCTTCCAGCATATTTACCGTGACAGTCAGTTTGGTTTTGACAGCAGGGTGACAGCAGGCGGCAAAAGAAAGGCCTCGTCTGCGCGGATCCGTGCAGGCGAGGCCTTTTGTTTTCCACCAAAGGGAACGGGTGGCGCGTTAGTAGCCCGGGCCTTCCTCACACATACACACCAGCAGCTTGCCCTCATTGTCGGGCAGTACGGCTTTGATGCTGTAGACCTTGCCTGAATGCCTAAATCGCATCGTGGCATCTAAGTCGGCTCTGAACCTGAGCGTCACTCTGACTGTGGTCGCGCTTTGCTCCGCCCCGGCGGCGATGAACTCCCGGCCACTGATCCCTTCTACTCGCGCCCATTCTCTACTCAGCGTGGCCCAGGTCTGTTTCATTTCCCCTGTCTCTGGGTTCTGCAGGAAGGTAGACACTTGAATATCTATAGGGTGACGCAGCTTGCCGATCATCATCACTGCACCGCCATCGAGCGATATGGTGCCAGCAGCATTGAATATGCAGTGTTCTCGCTCAAGGTGCGGTCGGCCTGGCGCTCTCGATTTTCGTACAGATCGCCCACCAGCAGCAGAATAGCGGCCTTGATTGGGGCGGGCATAGGATCGGGCAAGGTATCGCCTAGGTACATACCGACGTGCGTCTCGGCAGCCAGGATCAACCCCCGCAGATATTCGTCCTCTGCATCATGATCGACACGCAGGTGTAGCTTGGCTTCGTCCAGGGTGGTCATACGAAAAATACCTCAGTGTCGATATCAAAGGGGGCCTCAGCCACCAGCGAGGCACCGAACGCCATCGCAAGGGCTTGCAAGCCGTCAATGCGGCCAGTACGACGGCTCTTGTCCAGCTTGCGGTTACCGCTGGGGTCTTTCACTGCCACGGCGTTGGCTGCGCACAGGGTCAGGACTGGGTGGCCACCGTGGGCAATCCGGCCATTCAGTAGTTCACCTTCCAGGGCATCGAGGGCCGGTGCCATATCTCGGAAGCCCTGACCGTGTGGCACCAGTGGCAATTCCAGGCCCAGGCGTTCCAGTTCCTTTTTCAGTACGTCGATGCGCCAACGGTCATACGCGATTGCGGCAACGTCGCAGTCACTCAGTATCTCGGCTAGATCGAGGGCGACGGCTTCCAAATCCACTGTAGCGCCTGGCGTGGTGCGGATAAATCCTTGTCGCGCCCACAAGTCATAGGGCGCCCGGTCTTTCTTGGCCCGGTCGAATATCCCCAGCTCTGGTGTCCAAAAGTACGAGCGAACCTGCCAGACGCCCGCGGTCTTTCCGATCAACACCAAAGCAGTCAGGTCAGTTCGAGCGGAAAGATCGAGGCCGGCGTAAACCTGCCCCTCGAATGGTTCCGGCTCAGCATCGCAAAGCATCCACACGTCTGGGCTGATGAACGGGCTGTCGAGACTTACGCGCTGATTCAGCAGCAGGTTACGGGCTGTGTTGCTCATGCTGGGCATCCGCTCGGCCTGTTGCATCTGTTCGCGCAGATCGGTCTCGGAGCGGAACAGGCCCAGTGCTGGATTGGCTGCTTTCCAGGCTTCCACATCCATCAGATCGCAACCCTTGGCCCCTGCGTAGAGCCGACACACGATGCGCGGGTCTTTGCTTATCTTGGCGTCATCGATCCATTGGCTCAGCAGGTCGGCGTCGTTGGCTGATTGGGTGCTGATAGCAATCAGTAGAGGCGCTTCGTGGGCGCCCTGGCTAGTGGTGATGGCGTCAACAAAGTCAGATTGCGGCCCGCGTATCTGGCCGATCTCGTCGAGGATGGCCAGTACGGGCGACAGACCATGTGCTGTCTTGCCATCTGCAGCCAGGGCGCGAAACTCGGTGTTTAGGTTCAGTCCCAGCAGACGTTTACCACTGGGCACGATACGGACGATCTTGGATAGGGATGGTGACAGTTGCACCATCTTGCTGGCGAGGTTGAATACCAGGGAGGCTTGGTCGCGGCTCATGGCACCCGACACAAGCTGGCTATTTTGCTTTGCCTCGGGGCCGATCAGGTGCGCTAGCAGCAGACCAGCGATTAGGCCTGACTTACCGTTTTTGCGAGCCACACTCAGTATGGCTCGCCGGGTGCCCGCTGGGTTGTCGTACACGTCGCGCAGGAACTGGCATTGGAACTCTGCCAGCTTCATGGGTTTGCCTACGTCCGCGCCCTCTGGTGTGACGCAGTAGCGCTCGATAAAGGTGATGATCTTTTCGGCGCGGGTCATTGCAATGTTCCCAGTGTTGGGATCAGATCGTCATCCTCGTGCTGGCGCGCTCCCCGCTCCAGGGCAGCACCCTTGTGAATGTCTTGGGCCTTGCCCACGGTGGCGATGGTGGCGACCATAAGTTGTCGACCAGTCGCCAGGGCTCGGCGGGTCATCTTGTCCAGTAGGTCGCACGCCGGATTGATCTTGCCCTCGATCAACATCCCGTCGCGCTCGATGCTCTCCTGCAAAGTTTCCATATCGGCATACGCTCGGGCGAGGTTCCCGGCCAGCACCAAGTCGGCGTCGGTCCAGGTGTCTCGTGGGCGAGCGGTCACGATGGCATCCCAGAAAGGTCGGTCACAACCGCGCAGCCGAATATGGCTTGGCGGTTGGAGTGGGCCAAGTGCTACAGCCTGGCTAGCAGCTACAGCGGCCTTGGCACTGTCGGAACGGGTGCGGCGCTCGGTCGTTTTCATGTTTTTAGGCAGTTAGCGATTGAAGAGCTGGGAGGGGGCGGAGCACGTGCTTACGGTTGCTGGTGATTTTAGCTGTCACATTCTGTAGCACGTCTGAGGCCCTCTTTTTTGCACTGATCTGGTGCGCTTTTTAGGTTCCAATGGTGACCCGGATCAATCGGGAAACCGTTGATATCATGGCCCGGAGTCGTGCTCTTACCCATATCTAAAGCGGTCTTCACTGAGTGGCACTCATGGCACATGGCTGTCAGATTCTCGCGACGGTTGTCGTCGCTGTAGTCTTCGCGGCTGTCTTTGATGTGGTCAACGTCTGTCGATGCCACATACCAGCCGCGAGCCAGGCACCATCGGCACAAAGGCTCCTCTGCCAGTACTTGTGCGCGCAGACGCTTCCAGGCTGCGCTACCCAGAGGAACTATCCTTGCCTTCGGTTTGTACTTGCTCATTCTTCTTCTCCTTTGCCTTGGCTTTCATTGCCTCGAGTGGGGTTGGTGCTTCCTTAATGCGGGGTTGCAACATCTTTAGGCGGGGTTTCTTGGACATCATCGATACCTTCAATTGTCGGTAGGTTCTCTAGGCTGCGGACTTCGGAGCGGAGCATCCATCCGTCCTCGATGCCGCGCTGATAGAAGTTGGATCTGGCCACACTGTCACCACGCAGCAATCCCTCCACGTTGTGCTCAGCGTAGTAGCTACCTGAGTCATTGATAAGGGTGCGGCTGATTGACTGCTCCCACATGACCAAGTGGCGGCGCAGGGTGTGAGTGACGAAGTAGCGGCCCAGCTCTACGGCGTTGCTGTAGTTCGCTTCGCGCAGATCACCGATCAGTACAGGTGGCACACGAAACAAACGGGCTACCTCCTCAACGGAGAGGCGTCGGGCTTCGATCCACTCGGCATCCTCTAGCGTCATGCTGACGGTTTTGAACACTGCGCCTTGTGGCAACACAGCGGTCTTGCCATGACTTCCCACGCCACCATAGCCAGCAGCCCAGCTCTCACGAATCTCACCGGCCTGGGCTTTGGTTGTTCCGGCCTGGGTCTCGATCACGCCTGAGAGCTTGGTGCCTTGGGCAAACATCCGTTCACCGTGTGTGCGCTCGGCCAGTGCTAGACCCACGGTGTCACGCGCTACCTTCAATGGACTGCGACCCAGCACGCCATCATCACTGTGATAGCGCAGGTGCAACATCTCATCAGATAGCAGGCGACGGGTACGGCCATGACGATCGGTTGCCTCATACAGCAGGCGATCATCAGCAGTACGCAGAATGGACACGCTGTCAGGGTGTAAGGGCTTGAGTGCTTCGACACGACCTGACCGACTCCACACTACCTCGGCATAGGCATTGCCACGCAGCAGGACGTGGCGCTGCATCTGCTCCCGGAATTCGAGGGCTGTCTGCCAGTCGTTGGGCGAATCATGGAGCAAGGCATACAGCGGGTGAGTACGGGCCTTCTCTCGTCCATCATCGGTGCGGCGGTACACATCCAGTGGCAGGCTGGCAACGGTCTCGCTGATCGCAGCCACCGCTGCATAGACCGCGCTGATTGATTCGGCGGTATCTACGGTGACGGATACGCCCGCCACGTTCTGGGCATCGGTAAAACGGTCGAAGTATTTGTCGAATGCGGGTGTGTTGTTGCGCTTCTCGAAGAAACGAGGAAGCCACTTCATCGGATGCACTCCAGGATTTCAAGGTAGCGGCGGGCATGAACCAACGCCTGTACTGTTTTTTTGCTACGCACCGAAACGCTGGTGGTCATGTAGGCCGGGTTCGCTGTGATGGTGATTTCGTGCAGATCCACCGCGTGCAAGCTCCGTTGCTCGCCTTCCCATTTATCAGTGACCGACACGAAGCCGAACGAACAGCCGTCCACGTCGCCACGCTTGACCAGTTCGGCCACGTCGCGCCCTAGACTGGTGTCGGGTAGATCCAGCTCAAAGGCCAGCCCCACGTCATCTTCTTTAAGGCGCAGGGTGCCCGCTCCGACACGACCTAATAGGGCTGCATCGTCGTGCTCGTAAATAGCCCGGATGCTGGCGGCGGCAGGCCCTGCAAGGGAGCGGGTGAACGCTCCCGGATGGATCACTTCGGAGAAGTTGCCAATGGCAGCAGGCTCCCCGAAACGGGCGGCGTAGCCATACAGCGTCCGGCCCTTTTGCTCGATGCTGAAAGTACGCCGCTCCATGATTAAGCCCCTGTCGCTACGACGAAGCCTTGTGCGTGACGCACTGCGGTGTCGAGGGTGGCCATTGCCCGAACTTGCACACCGCCACGGCTATAGGCAGGTTCGGCGAATGGGTTTACCAGGATGTCCACTTCTGACCAGACACCCAGCAACACTTGGCTGAAGTCGCCCAGGATCAGTTTCTTGGCCGGAACATTCTTGCTGGTCACCAGCGGTAGGTCGGCCAGGCTGCCGCCTTGGTACAGGAAGCCGGAGCCAGAACCCACGACCTTTTCGGTACCGGCCAGTAGCGTGCGTATCGCAGCGGTGGTCAACCAGCGACCATTGGCGATTTCCACGTCATCCAGCTTTTCCAGCATCGCCAGCACTTCAAGCCAGGTATCCGGCATTTCGGCGGTTTGAATGCCCGCGGTGTTCAAGATGCCCAGTGGCTCGCCCAGCAAGCCCGAACCATTGATGATGGCGCGGTCAATCTGTTTGGCGATCAGGAACGACAAGTCTTCACGAACTAACTGCTCGATGCCTGGGGCCGATTGCTGGATCAACTGGCGGGACATTTCAGTTTTGCCACCAACGTGACGCGGAGTCAGGGTGACGGAATCGAAACCCATCACGCCTTCAGGTACGGCCTGACCTTCAGTGACCCAGCCAGTTTCGAGGCCGTTCCCGTATTTCGGAATGCTGACGTTACCAACCAGGCCAGACAGAACACGGACACCCAGCGAGCGAGCCACCAGGCTTTCACGCAATGGTCCGATGTAATCTGTGGCACGGTGATCGACGCCCACCAGATCAGACGCTGTGGTCGTGGTGTTGGCGCGGCGCTCAAGGTTCTTGAACGGAATGAACGCTCCTTCGGCTTTGCGACCACTGCGGCGCTCGGCCTCTTTGGCGTACTCGGCTTCTGCGCCGTCAAGCGGAGTGCCATTCATTTGGGCTTGAATGACCTTGATGGTCAGTACGGAACCGGCCAGCTTGTCCAGGTCAGACGCAGGCGCACCTGATACAGGCTCACCAGCAGCGCGACGTTCGATGTCGCTCATGTATTCGGCGCGCTCGATCTGGCTGGCCAAGGTGCGTTCTTCAACCTTGAGCGAGTCAAACTGTTTGATTTCGTCGGCGGATAGGTCGCGGCTCTCCGTCGCGGCTTTGTCCACCAATGCTTTCATGCTGGCGACTTTGGTGGATCGCTGCTCACGAAGGGCGTTCAGTTTCATGGGGATTTCCTATGGGATGAGGGTTTCTCAGGGCTCACCATAGGCGGGTTTTATTTGTCAAAACAGTGGCTTGCCGTATGCCGGTGATGCGCTCTGTCCGGTTTTGTGTCGTGGGACTTATGGGCACATACAGGCGGGATTGTTTCAGACGAACGGCATATGGTGGAGGGCTATTCGTTCTCTCCACTGTGTAGAAAATTACACGGTGGCGGCGGGGTGCGGCGGCTGCACCCCGTTTATACGAGGCCTATTCGATTGTTCGGCGAGCCATCGTCGAACAGTTGTCGAGCACTCGGACGATGCGCCCATTTTGGCGAGTCGTCCGGTTCATTCAGTAGCGCTAACCAGTGTTTTCAATCCTCTCCTATGGTTAATTCTTGAAAACGCTACAGCCCTTATACTGCGTGGCCTGCAAGCGATTACCGGAATCTTCAAATCTAACGCCTGTCTGCATGAGAATGGCCTGTCTGCGCTTTCTGTCTAACACTGGTGCTTTAACGGTTATCAGCCAGTGCGTTAACGGTGAGTAACGGGTGCAGAATTGCGCTGGTTGTAATGCGGCCGAACTTGGCTTGATTGACCTCTTGATCTGGGCTGACGGGGTGCGGCATATGCACCCCGCATGAGTTGCACCCCGGCAACAGATGCCCCCTTTGCGCAGTGATGAATCCTCACCCCCACGGCGTGAAAAGCAGAGCTTGGTTGGTAGATATATATAAGGGTGTATTGATTCAATACCGGATGAGTTGATTTAGTGGTATCGAATCAATACACGATGATTAATCTTTAAAACGAGACCGGACACAACGGGACTAATTACGCTCGTTACGTGTATCGAATCAATACCGCTTCTTGTATTGATTCGATACCGGATTAAGCCGAATTAGTTAGCTCCGCCACGGTTTTGGGTGGCGTTCTTGTCGCCGCGATTTCTAGACCCTTTCCGGGACATTCATCGATTGCGTACCACGAAAGTGCATACAGTGCGCACCTTGAGCCGTGCCTTGAAAACATACTGCTACGGGACTGAATGATCCATCCGCCATCCAGCAGGGCGCACAGAGCCTTTTGAAGGATGTTTGGAGAACTGACCCCCCATTCTTTCGCCATGGTGCGCGTTGCTGATAAGTCACCGTTGTTGCTCCCGTTGTACTGCATATGCAGTTCCATTAAGACGCCCCGCGCGGTGAAGCTCAGAGATCGATACGGTGCAGATTGGCCCATCGTCCACAGCATCATGGCGAAGGGCTTGGCCTTGAGTTTGAACCCCTTTGCTTTTAATGCCATTGCGCAGCTCACAGGCTGGCCACAGGGCGCCGCAAAGACGGAACCATGTGGCAACTCAAATCAGGAAGGCTCGCTGGCCAAGACGTACAAACCTACCCGGTGCGGCCGACGCCCAGGCCCTGTGGTTTTATAGGTCCACTCTGTTTTGATTGAGTATCCGTGATTGCGAAGCCACCTGACTGATGATGGTGGATGCACGATATCCAATGAGCGGGCGGCGTCGATGCTCGACACGGGGCCGGCGCGTAAAGCGTGTACAAGCCTTTTGGCTTGTGCGGCTGTGGAGTGATTGCTAGCGGCATGGGAATCTGTCACGATTCTTTCCTCATATTGGTGTCATCCAGTGTGTTTTCGCTCTGGCGGCGCGCCAACGCTGCCAGGGCTATCTTTTCCTGCTTTGCTTCTTCTTTCTCCACCAGGTTCTCGATGTATTCGCCGCGCTCGCTGAGCGCGTCACTTATCATCTGCAAACCAGTCATCAGCCCCGAAATATGAAAGTTAGTCATAAAGGGCCGGCCATCATCGAAATCTTCTTCAGTTAAATTAATGTCGATTAGACAGGCCACTGTCTTTATAAAAACTCCTGCGCCTTTTAAAAGGCTTGCGTCATATTTGGCACCACCGATGCTTGTCTTCATGACCTTCCCCTTCCAATAGTTTTTATTACCTCTACCCGCCGAGCCCCGAAACGACGCATTACCTCAAGATCGGTCAGGAGCGTGCTGACTGGTAGTTGAAGCGTGCCCAGGATGTTTCCGGCGTTATCGAGTATCCGTATGTTCATCGTGCGTTCTCCTTAGCGATACGATTGATATAGGTGTCCAACGTCTTGACTAAGATCAGACGACGGCGACCGAGCTTGAAACTCTCGATTTCACCGCGGGCAACAATTTCGTACAGCATCGAGCGAGCTACGCCGATCACTCGGGCTGCTTCATCGATGCCTAAGGCAAGGGCTGGGACCTGGTGGATTTGATTCATCTGTATAAAACTCCAGTTGTGTAAGCCTAACGCCCGGACGATACTGGACGGTGTAGACACTGTATTTGTAAGTAACAAGCAATGCAAGCTATCTGCTTGTAAGATTTTCTCGAGGAGCGACGAATGGCAAACCGATCAAAAAAGGCTGTGATATCCGCTCGGATTGATCCGTTTTTGAAGGCCGGGCTCGAGCTGGCAGCGACCACACAAAATGAAAAGATCGTGGCGTTGTTGGAGTGCGGGATACAGGGAGTGCTAAGCACGACGCTTGTGGATGATCCGTTTGGAGAAACTGCCGACGCTAAAACCTCATTCCTCCAACTAATGAAAAATATATGGTCGGAGGATGAAGTTATTTATAAGCTTAGAGTTGGGAGTTTGGGTTATAAGTATGCTGATATGGAAACAGTGGATATGGCAACTCTGGTTGCTAATAATATTTACTTTATGGGTGATTTTAATTTATTTGGCGATCTAAGTGTTGGTAGGAAAAAAATTGGGTATTTTCCATCTGAAATTTGGTTGGATCTAGATTTAATTCGTGATGAATGGGATCTTATATCTGGATACGTGAAGTTTATAGAGCGCAACAAGGGATTGGATGTTGATTATGATGGTTTTAAATCGATGATTAAAAACTCGGGATCAAAGTAATTCGACTGCTGCCGCTTTAACGTCAGGTGCCAAGTGAGCGTAGCGTAGAGTCATTTTTATGTCTGAATGCCCAAGCAGATCACGCACGGTATTAAGCGGGACACCAGCCATTACGAGGCGTGACGCGAAGTCGTGACGCATATCGTGCCAACGAAACCCGGTGATGCACGCCTCTTGTAGCAGCTTGAGCCACGCACTTTTTACGTCTTCCATCCTGCCTCCACCCATCCCCGCGAACACGAATTTAGATTCGAAGTTTTGCTCTTTCCAGGCACTGAGCGTCCCGAATACTTCGGCATTCATCGGTATATGCCGCGTTTCAGAAGTCTTCGCGGTATCGCCGCCTACCGTGATAGTTTTACTTTGAAAATTTACCATTTGCCAAGTTAAGCCGAATAGTTCGCCGCGCCTCATTCCTGTGTTAAGTGATACAAGAACCATAGGCTTTAAATGATCGGTAAATGCCAGCTCTCGCAAGTCTAAATGTAGTGGCTTGTTACGCTCTGCTCTCCATTGGTTAGCGCTGTCACGCTCTAGGCAAGCACGATGCTCTCGAACTTCCAGTGCGTTTCTGAGGTTTCTCGATTCATCTTTCGATAGATAGCGTACCTTTCCCTTGGTATCGACCTTTAGTTGCTTCAATTTTGTCAGTGGGTGTTCGCTGATGAAGCCCCACTCCAGGGCGCGACTGAGCACGCCACTGATGGTGCCCATCTTGCGATTCGCAGTTGCAGGCTTATTTCCACCTGTGAGCCAAGAAGTCCTCAGTAGCTCCAGGTCGCGCCCGGTGATTTCATTAAGGCGCTGCAGCAGGATTGAGGCGAAGTTATTGTCCAAGGTGTGGAGCGTTTTTTCATGCCCTTTGTGGTGGGCCTCGAACCACGGCAGATAGGTGTCGTCGAGGAATTCACGCAGGGTAGGGGTGTTGGCATTTCTGCGGTTTTGAGTAACCGCCAGTGGTTCTCCGTGCTCATGCGCGTCTGTTAGATACCTGCCAGCCTCCGTGCGGGCTTGATCAAGCGTCAGCACTCCCACTCGGCCTAGAGTGGCATTCTTGTTGCGCCCCCACGTCACCATATAGCTCATGTGCCCACTGGGCAGAACGCGAATAAAAAAACCGGGAAGGTGGGTGTCGTGAACACGATAGACTTTCGGTTCTGCTGACAGGCTGGTGATGAGTCTTTGGGTGATCTTAGTCTTCATGATTCCAGTCGTGACAGCAGCGTGACAGAAGAAAGTACAGTATCAGTCAGTATCAGAACACACAACCAGACAGATAAGCCCTTTGTTTGCTGGGGTCGTCCTGTATCTGCTGGTCTGCGGTTGACCCTCCTAAGGGGAAGGTTGCAGGTTCTTATCTGGGGTACTCACTAGACTCCTATTGAGATCCAGCAATTGACTGGGAGTGGTGTAAAGAGATCTGACTGAATGGACACGGTCTTTGGTGCGTGGGCAAGGATGTAGAGGTGTAAGCTTTACGAGTTAATGCCTTGTTTTTCCTGTTAATTGCTTGAATCTAGCCGCAAAAAAATCCAAGATGTACACGCTACGTCCTCTTAGTTCAACGGATAGAACGAGCCCCTCCTAAGGGTTAGATGCAGGTTCGATTCCTGCAGGGGACACATCCTTTCTGCACTTCTCCCTTCGTATGTTCACCTTGCGGATGGATTTCAGCCTAGTGCCTCTTCTGGTCTGTTCGTCTCAAGATTCAGAGCCTCTGCTTTCCTTGCTACACACACTTCAGCCGATCCTCACTTTTCTGATTGCGACCGTAGAGCAGGTTTCACTCAGCATGGCTAACCTCTTTGATCGAGCCCGAAACTTAAACCAACATCCAAGCGATCTTGTAGGTCGGCTCAGAACAATAGGTTTCAGATCTTTAGCGACAAATAACTCCTCTCCTGACCCATGGTCTCGAGCCTCCCCTAAATTGCCTTTATTCCTTCTGCCAGTACCGATACACCGTTGAGCTGGCCAATCCAAGCCTCTGCACCACCTCAGCCTGACTCAATCCTAGAGCCTTCAATTCTCTCACAGCATCGGCATTCTTGGTATTGCTAGGCTTACCCGCAGGCCGCTTTTTCAGCTCTTTGCCCACAAACTGAC
Organism: Pseudomonas sp. WS 5051; assembly: GCF_012985715.1. NCBI lineage: Bacteria > Pseudomonadati > Pseudomonadota > Gammaproteobacteria > Pseudomonadales > Pseudomonadaceae > Pseudomonas > Pseudomonas sp. WS 5051. Next base: position 2,737 of record NZ_JAAQWV010000010.1, on the reverse strand, counting down.
TCCGGAGAAGCTCCTCTCCTCCTTCTGCTTTGAATGAGTCAAGTTCTGCCCGTGCTCTCTCAAAGGTGGTGTCGGTAGGTTCATCCTTCTGGATAGCGACACATAGGGCTATAAGAGCAATAGGATCAAACTGGAGGGCATCTGCTAGCTCGATCAATTTCGCGACCGTGATATTGCTCTTTCCTTGCTCCAGCTTTCCTATGTTTGCTTTTGCACTGACGTCTGCCAAATCACCATAGTCAAATCCCCGGATTGTCCTGATTGCCCTGAGTACTCCGGCGATCTCATTCTTAAGCGACATAGTCAGCCCTAAAAGCGAGGATAGAGCCATAACGCCTGCCTTCCGATAAACCACGTTTGGTGGTAGTATTGGAAGTTCGCAGTGACGCTTTCTCAGAGCTAAGCCGCACAATCATAGGTTCAGGGTCTTTTGGATATGGGCATCAGGCAGTTTTAGCGACCTGAGCACCCAAACATATCACGTGTATTGTCAGAGGTTTTTTGATTGGAATTCGAAGAAATCCAAGCATCCAGCGAGCTCCTCTCCACCACCGGAGAGCCCCGCTCTGGATCTGGAGAAAGCCAAGAAGCACTAATTCATATCGCGCAGACCCGCTTCCCAAACAAAGGCTTTTGCATCGTCCAGCAGTGGACAATCGTGCGCGCGATAGCGAGCGATGGTGATCTCACCAAAATCCACGTTCATGGCCACCTGCCGCTCTTTGTTTTCGCCGAAAAAGTCATCCTAGACAGCCGAAGACGCTTCGATCATGGGAATTGGGTGAGAAGCACCATGGCCATTTCATTCCAAGATGGTTTTCTCTTTGAAACCAAAAACACTGTGTACGTTTTGATGGGAGACGGCGACGAAAAGTCAGCCCGTCTCGCCGCGATACTGTCTCTTTATCAATGATGTCAGCTGCAACTGCGGTCTGTAGATTCACGGGAATGTGAAATGTTTAGAAGTCACGAAGCCTTTGCCGAGGGCACCCCTAATATCTTTGGGGATGGTTATTCAAACTGGCGGATATTTGAACGCCACTTGGCTCATCCTTGGTATCACGTCGTTATTGAAGAGTGCTTGGATGGCAAGGTGTGGCCACGCACCATGATGATTAGTGACGTCGATATGCTCGAAGAAATACTTTCCAAACAAACCAGCGACTTCGTCGTTGCCGAAATTCAGGTCGTCACGCCTGGGTGGATGAACAAAGCCGGCAAATGGAATATGGAGGGGCTTTCGGGGTTGCTGGTCGGATATGACTCAACAGGAGGTCGGGTTTTCCTTCACAACGTTGAAAACGAAAAAGCTTATACCGATGCGCCTGGCCGTCTTATCGACGTTCAGTCTCTCAAAGATATTCGAGTGATTTTTTAATCCAAGTACGCAAACGCAGCCTCTCCTTGCAAGGCGAGCCATGCTCGGAGGCCGGCCGCCGCAGCGGCATCCAAAGTACAACTAAATCGAAACTGGTCGTCCGTTATGAAAATTCAGATTTACTCTGACCTGCACCTCGAGTTCGCTCGGTTCGATCCCGCCCCAAGCGACGCGGACGTAGTAATTCTCGCCGGCGACATTGATATCAAATCGCGGGGCGTGAAATGGGCAAGCGAGGTTTTTCAATGCCCAGTGATCTATGTATGCGGTAATCATGAGTACTACGGCGGGCACATAGGTCACACACTGCTAAAGATGAAAGACGCTGCATTGCCCCATGTGCATGTACTCGAAAACGAGATGCTCATTCTCGATGGCACACGCTTTTTGGTCACAACTGCCTGGACGGATTATTCGTCTACGGGTGATGTGGTTGCGGCAAAGAGAATTGCTTGGGATTCGATGAACGATTTTTTGGTGATTCGAGCCGACTTGGATTACAGGCGCTTGCGTCCAGACGACCTAGTCGCTAAGTCAGTGAGAGCTCACCTATGGCTAACCCAAGAGCTTAATAGACCTTTCGACGGCAAAACAGTAGTGGTCACACACCATGCACCTGTGTTGGATTATCTGGGGGATGATCACCCAGGACATCTGGCTGCAGCCTATGCAAACGATTGGTCAGAGTTACTTAGTAAGGCTGATCTTTGGGTTTATGGGCATACCCACGTTGCGGCGGATTTCTCAAAGGAGGGGTGTCGAGTGGTGTCCAATCCACGCGGTTATCCGGGGCAGAACACGGGCTTTGATCCTGATTTATTGATCGAGCTTTGATTATCAGTGATTGGCTATTGGACACGTTCGCGTGGCTGGCCGAGCTCAACGGGATGGAGGATTTTTGATGGTGACATTGGAAGATGTTTCGCAACTCTTGTACGGCGCTTGAGAGGAGGTTGCCGGCTGGGAAGGCTCACAAGAAGACCTGATCTCTTTGGCAGCAAAGACATTCCCGGGCAAAGCATTCTGTGTGGTGAAACAGTGGATATTGATCGACCTCACCGTGACGCCGGTTGAAAGGGAAAAACTTACGAGTCTGGGTCTACTTCCCATGACGCTTTTCGCTCACGAAATCGTACTGGACAGTAAAGGTCGTTTTCAATCTGGCATGTGGGTACGCAGTAACTTCGGAAAAACCTTCACTGAAGGCTACATGTTTGAAACCAAGAGTACGGTCTGTAGTGGTCAACTCATCCCGGACACGGTTTTGAGTTTTTCTTCCGTTTTCGCTGGGGCCAATCCATCGTTAAATTGATGAGGTCGGATCCAGTTGTAGTGATGCATCAGGTACTGGCTAATATC